>JAJFLV010000063.1 GCA_021772535.1 Opitutales bacterium
TGAGCCTGGTGGAAGCGTGGGGGTGGCAAGCGGACGACCGTATTCTCAATGTGCTTCCACTTCATCATGTTCATGGAATCATCAATGTGTTGAGTTGCGCTCTTTGGTCGGGCGCGGTTTGTGAATTTCAACCGATGTTCGATGCGGAAGCGGTTTGGAATCGTTTTCAAAGAGGCGGGCTGACTCTCTTTATGGCCGTGCCGACAATCTATTTTCAATTGATTGAATTTTGGGAAAACTCCTCCCCAAGCGAACGCAAATCAATGAGCGCGGCTTGCCGGGAATTGCGATTGATGGTTTCCGGGTCGGCCGCCCTACCCTTGCCGATTTTTGAAAAATGGCGGCAGATCAGCGGACAGAGTTTGCTTGAGCGTTACGGAATGACGGAAATCGGTATGGCCTTGTCCAATCCCTTGCAGGGCGAGCGGCGCCCTGGATATGTGGGCAATCCTTTGCCGGGGGTTGAGGTTCGAATTACCGGCGAGGATGGGAAGGAAGTCGAAGAGGGCCTGCCGGGACAGATCGAGGTTAAGGGGCCATCGGTCTTTCTTGAATACTGGAGACAGCCGGATGTGACCAAAGCAGCGTTTCGGGGCGGGTGGTTTCTGACCGGCGACATCGCTCTCCAGGAAAATGGGGCCTATCGGATTTTGGGCCGGGCCAATGTGGACATCATCAAAACCGGCGGCTACAAAGTTTCCGCTTTGGAGGTTGAAAACGTCTTGCTGGAGCATCCTGCCATCCGGGAGGCGGCGGTTGTCGGGGTGCCCGATGAGCGATGGGGCGAACAGGTCTGCGCCGCCGTTGTGCTCAAGGAAACTGAAACGGCACCGCCGTCCGGTGAGGACCTTCGCCGATGGACAAAAAAGAAGCTGGCCCACTACAAGGCGCCGGGGCGATTTTGCATGGTTAAATCCTTCCCTCGCAATACCATGGGTAAGGTGGTCAAGGCCTCCCTGCGAAACCTATTCATTGAGGGCGGAGAGGAATAAAAACCGGTGGTCGGGTTCTCATTTGAACCATGCCGTTACCCGGAAAATTAAAAATTCTCTCCCAGCCAGCAACGAGTTGCGCGTTTCTTTTGCTTTTCAATGCCTGTTCCGCCGGGGAGGAGGATCGACCCAACGGGTTCGACCTGTCGGATTCGGTTTTGCCCCGGAAGGAAATTTTTGGCGGCGGTCCCGCCCGCGATGGCATACCGGCAATCGATAACCCGAAATTTCTCCCCTCCGGCGAAGTGGATTTTCTGCGTGATGGAGACTTGGTAATCAGCATGAGTGTGGACGGGGAAACACGGGCCTACCCGCTGCGGATTTTGGTTTGGCATGAAATCGTCAACGACAAGATAGGGGAGAAGGCTTTTGCCGTGACCTATTGCCCGCTCTGCGGCACGTCGATGGTGTTCGACCGAAATGTCGGCGGGCGGGAGCTGGATTTCGGGGTCTCCGGGCTGCTTTATCAAAGCGATGTCCTCATGTATGACCGGCAGACGGAAAGCCTCTGGTCGCAATTGGCCTTGAAAGGGGTTTCCGGCGAACATGCCAATACCTCCTTGAAGTGGCTCGCCTCCGAGTTTATGAACTGGAACCGGTGGAAGGAGAGGTATCCCGAAGGAAAGGCGCTTTCCACCGAAACCGGCTATCCCCGCGATTATAGCCGCACCCCCTATGACGGGTATGAGAAATCGGACGCCATCTATTTTCCTGTTCCAAAAAAGCGCAAGGAATTACCCAACAAGACCTGGGTTCTTGGACTGATCGTCAATGGGCAGGCCAAGGCTTATCCCCTAGATCGTCTTCCCGATAACCGCGCCCTGGAGGATACTTTGGGCGGGAAATCCATTGAGCTTTCCTATGATGCCGCCGCCCGATACACATCCGCCAAAGATCGGGAGACGGGCAAACTTCTGCCGGGGGTGCAGGTTTACTGGTTTGCCTGGCAGGCCTTTTATCCGGAGACGGAATTGTTCAAGGGCGAATAAAAAGCCCGGCTCTTTTTTGCTGCAATGTGTGCAATTGCATCTTTCGTATTGCCGGGAATAACTATTTCACCATATTGGAAGAGCGAGAAACCCCGGTTGCCGGACCCCATTGAATTCATTTTCTTTCCCTTTGATGAAAGTTTTTCCATTTTTTCTTGTCGCTCTGATTTTATCAAACGCCCCCCTGGAGGAACTTGCGGCGCAACCCAGAGGCAACGAATTTCTGGCCCCGACCCGGCCGGAAGCGTGGGCCATGAAGTATTTTAACTCGGTCAGCCTGCTGACAGGCTACGGTCCGATTGCCCAGCGGGAAAAGGGTTGGATCGACTTCGGGTTGGAGTTGGTGGATATCCCTTCTCTAAGCGAGGAGGAGCGCCGGGTGGGATTCGATGGAGCCAAGGTGGAGAATCTGAACAACGCGCCCATCAGCATCCGGCCCATCATCAGTTATTACCTGACGGAAAAGATTTCATTTTCCGGGAGCTATATACCCCCCATCGAGCTGTGGGATGTCAAAGCGAACATCTTTTCCTTTTCCCTTAACTGGAGGGCTTACGAAAAAGGCCCCTTTGCGCTGGGGGTACGATTATATGGGCAGACCGGCGCTGCCACCGGCGCATTTACCTGCACCGAGGATAACGTGCGCGCGGGAAACGATTTTGAGGGAAATCCGTGGGGCTGCGCCGAGGTGTCAAGAGATCGTGTGCATATGGATTATTATGGAGGGGAAGGAAGCATTTCCTACCGTTTGGAGAAATTGAACGGGCTGACCCCTTATTTTTCCGTCGGATGGAATCACATGCGGAACAAGTTCAAGCTCGATTCCTCCCTCTTCGGCCAACCGGACAAACGTCTGGAAAAAGGCGAGAGCAACACCGTTTCCTACAGCGGAGGGTTTGTTTATCCGTTGAACGGCAAGCTCAGTTTCGGATTTCAGGTTTTTTACACTCCCCTGGATGTTATCCGCTTCCCGGATACGGTGAGTGAAAACGACAGCCTCTTCAATGTCCGCGCCCAATTCATCTACCACTTTGGCAAATTGGGCAGAAAAGAGAAATAAGCGGTCCCGTTGACGGTTCTAGTATCGCATGGTGAAACCGGAAAATATTTGAAAATCGTTGGCGGAATCGGTCAGGCCGATTTGCGTGCCCAAGTCAAAGAGGAGATTTTCGTTGACCTCGTAAGTTACGCCTCCGCTCAGGATTGCCCGGTAGGCGGAGCCGGGGTCTGAACTGAAAACACCCACGTATTCGAGGTAGCCTCCCAAAGGTCCTGCGATATCGAAACCAAGGACTGTGGTGTGCAGAAATTCGGTGTCGTAACTGTCATCGGCATCGTCGTAAACAAAATCGGCCTCCGCCTGAAAGCCCAGACCCCAGGATTCACCCGCATCCCAACCCAGCATGGCAATAAAGCCGCCCTCAACCTTTCCATTGCTGAGGGCCGTATCGGTGGGAATTTTGATAAAGGGCATGATTCCGAAGGCTGTTTCCCCACCGTCGTTGCCCCAAAGGTTTATCTTGGTTCTTATTTGCAGGTCTCCAAAACCGTCGATGGTTGAACCGGGTCCGAGGTCCGGATCGAGAGTTTCTTCGCTGTAAAGGCCGAAAACAAACTGTAGATCGACATTGTGGAGAAGGCCGATTTTGATATTGGCATCCAGGGCGGTCCAGGCCTCAAAATCGCCCCCATCGATATCGTTCTCGGCGTAATCGAAAAAACTCAGCTCGACCTGAAAGTGCCCGGCATCGACCGTTATCGGACTTTCGGTAGCATCGGGACGATCGGCGCTGAGCGGGCGCATCGACTCACGGGGAACGGGATTGAAGAGGTTATATTCACTCTTATCTTCTTCATTACCAGGTGATTGCGCAATTACCTGAGGAATTAAAATGATTTCGACAATGATTGATACAAGCCAAAGAAATATTTTTGTGTTCATAAAATAAATATTTTGAGTATTCAAAATATAAAAGTAATAACCCTTTTAAAGATCTGTCAAACATTTTGAAAAAAGTGTCTTGGGGCGAAAAATGCACTCTGATCAGCGAAAAGGAGGGAAAGCTTTTTTAAAAGAAGTTAGAACCCTTTTCCTCCGGTCTTGTCCCGGTTAATTCTAAATTTTTTTGGAATAATGGCTCCAATAAACCCTCTTAGTAAATGATACAGGTTTTATGGAGGATTTTCCCATCCCCATGTCCAAGGCAGAGACGGGGCAGGGAAGTAGGCTGAACCATTGGTTCGCTGCTTCTCTGTCCCGTTCATTTTGCGAACGCGGGATTATTAAAGAAGTTTAAAACCTGTATCTAAACCGACTGGAGGGCTTCCTTGAGTGGGGTGTTGCCGTCCAGCAGGCTGAAACTCTTTCCGATGGTGTTTTCGAGGTCCAGACTCATGACGAGCGCAGCTGCGAGGTTTTCCCGCGAAGTCTTTCCGGCCCCTTTCAATTTGGAGTTGATCGCTACTTTACCCGTGCCCGGATCGTCAGTCAGCCCGCCGGGGCAGATAACGGTGTAGTCCAGATCCGTTTGACGCAGGTGGTTGTCCGCATGTGCCTTGGCTTTATGATAATGAGCGATGCGCGATTGACTGTTAATGTCTGCATTGATCGAGCTAAGCATGATGAATCGTTTTGCACCGTGAACCTGGGCCGCTACCATGGCCCGGATGGCGCCGATGTGGTCAACCAGCACCGTTTTGTCCTTTCCAGTGTGTCCGCCCGAGCCGGCAGCGAAAATAATCGCCTGGCAACCCATAACCGCATGATCGATGGGGTATTCAAGGTCGGCGAGAACCGTCGGCACACCCATATCGTCGAATTTGGCCCGTTGGGCCGGATTGCGAATCATGGCCAGCAGTTCATGCGGACCGCTCTTCAATTGCCGCACCATCCGAGTTGCCGTGTTACCATTTGCACCTATGACCAGTACTTTCATAGTTCACTTCATAAACAACAAATATTAAAAAGACTGGCATGACCTCTTTCATCTTCGGTCAAGCTTAATATAATTTGATCGGAATGAATTTCGAATACTGGGCGTAATCATGGTCCTTGGACAAGATTTCCATCTCCCACGCTACTGCGCAGGCACAGATCAGAAAATCCGTGTGTGAGCCCTGGATTCCATTTTGCCGGCAAAGGTTGAAAAATGAAGCTGCCATTTCGTAGATTGAGGTGTTCAGGACGGCATCCGGAAATCCTTTCAAATTTTTCCGGATTCGTTCAAAATTTCTTTTATCCCGAATCCCCGATAATACCTCCTGCCGGATCGGGCCAATCATCTGGACTCCACTGTGGGCAATTAATGCGTCCAGTTTTTTCACCGCCTCACTCGGAAACTCTTTCTTTTGCCGGAAGGCTTCCGACCAAACATCCGAATCCACAATAACCATGACCCTCAGGATTTTCTACGGTACTTCTGCGGCTGATAATCTTCGAAATAGTCAACCGTACCGAAGTCGCTGAGAACCTTCTGTTGTTCCCGGCGCTGAATGTATTCTGTCAAGGCATCGTTAACGGTGTCCTTTTTAGTCCTTTTTCCGCCTATTTTCAAAGCACGTTCCAGCAGACGGTCATCAATGGCTAGGTTTGTTGGCATGTGTAGACTTTCACACATAAATTATACTGGGTCAACACTCTTAATTCAGTAAATGGTGAATTTCAAAAAGAACATATCCGATTAATCCTTCCCTGCCAGACATAGATTAAACAATACTAAGCCTTCGAGAAAAAATTAACTTAGGGGTTGACAAACAGTTCAGACAGTTATTACTGTTAAAATATGATAGCAATAAAAGTCGACAAAGATATCTACTCGCACCTTATCAAAAATATGACTGATTTTGGCGACACACCTTCGTCAGTTCTAAGGCGGCTCCTAGGATTGAATCCCTCAACAGAAAAAAAGAAAGAGGAAAAGACAAAAATTGATCAGATACTGGAAGGTACTGAATTTAGATACGCAAAAGGCGTTGTTGGTCGTTTCCTCGTAGTACTTGGAAAGCTACACGGCATTGATAAGGAAATGTTCTCAAAAGTAGAAAAAATTCAAGGAAGGGGGCGCATTTATTTTGCGAAGGATGCTGAAACTCTTCACCGTTCAGGAAGAAGCGTTAACCCAAAGAAAATACCAGGAACGGATTATTGGGTCATAACAACGACACCAACTGATTTGAAGCAAGATATGCTGAGAAAAGTGATGGAGTTGTATTCATTCAATCGTGAAGAGATCAAGATAGCTGTAACTGCTATTGCAAGATAGCATAATCTTCCATCCAAATTGTGTAGTCTACATTGTTTACTCGCTAGATTTGAAAAATGTTCAATAACTGATTCTTGGTTGACCGGGGTGTGTTTTTTGGCCGCAAAGAGGCATAAAATGCGCAAAAATTAAGTTCGAATTGGATATTTAACCGCGAATATTATTCTTGGATCATTTAATAAATTCGCAGATTACGCTGATGAACGCAGATTTCAAATAAATGGTACCCTTCGAGCGGTGTTTATTACGGCCGCAAAGAGGTGCAAATAGAAGAGTATCTTTTTGTCTTTTAGCTTCTATTTATAGTTAAGGTTGGGATGCGGAGGAGGGCAAAGCCGTGCTGGGGACAGCCCGGCCCACCTTTGATGAGGGATGGATGTTGAATGGGGATGTCTGGATGGTGGATTTTGGGGGAATTTCGGGGTTTTGCTGAAATTTTTTCACTTTTTTTGCGTTTTTTTTTGAATTTTGACCCAACGCATCCAACGCAGCCAACGTAACCATTGCGGGAATTCAGGTGGTGTGGTAAAATAGGGGCATGTTGAGCAAATTGAATGAATCCGATTTTTTGGGGGCATTAGCGGATTTCCGGAAGAGATCTACCATATCTTATAGGTGGAGAGAATTTTCTTTTGCAGGCCTTAATCCCTTTACTTTTTCCATGCGTAAGTTCATAGATTTTAAATGGTTGGATTCCTCGATCGTGAGGTTGAGGTTGTCCGGCCTTCTCTCAGGCAAATTTGAATGAACCCGTTTTTACAGTTATTGCGTTCCTCTCTGGGCAAGAAATATTTGATGGCCTTGAGCGGGTTTGTGCTGGCCGGATTTGTTTTGGGCCACATGGCAGGGAATGCGCAGATTTTTCTACCTCCGGAGTACATCAATGCCTACGGGCACAAACTCCAGTCGCTGCCAGGGGTCGTTTTATGGGGGATTCGTCTATTTCTGCTGCTTTGTGTGGTTGTGCATATTTGCGTTGCCGTTCTGCTGACGATCGAGAATCGCCTGGCCCGCCCGGACCGTTACGAAAAGGAGGCCACGGTAGAGGCTACTATTTCCTCCCGGGCAATGCCTTACACGGGGTTAATTCTCCTGTTTTTCATCATTTTTCATCTTTTGCACTACACGGTGCGATCGATTTACGATTACAGCAACCTGCCTTACAATCTGCATGGGGAAACGGTGCATGATATTTACACCATGATGTATCTTGGCTTTTCCCATTGGTGGGTCTCAATTTTTTACATTGCGGTCATGGGCCTGCTTTGCCTGCACCTCACACACGGGGTTTCCAGCATGTTTCAAACAATGGGCTGGAGGAACGAAAAATGGAGAGCCATCCTGGACAAGGCGGCGGCGGCTTATGGGTGGGTTGTTTTTCTGGGATTTGTTTCCATTCCTGTGGCCGTGCTGCTGACCGAACATGCCGGAATCGCCCTTCTGGACAAGGAACATGTGGAGGCCACACTGGCCCTGGCCAAGTCACTCACACTGAACCAATGACATGAATCTCAGACCAAGAATACCTTCCGGTCCTTTGGCCAACAAATGGGACAACCACAAGTTCCGGATCAAGCTGGTGAACCCGGCCAACCGGCGGAAGTATCGCGTTATCGTGGTCGGCTCCGGTTTGGCGGGCGGCTCGGCAGCGGCTTCATTGGGCGAACTGGGCTACAATGTGCTCTGTTTCTGCTACCAGGACAGCCCGCGGAGAGCCCATAGCATTGCCGCCCAGGGAGGAATCAATGCATCGAAGAATTACCAGAACGACGGGGACAGCGACTACCGGCTTTTTTACGACACGATAAAAGGGGGCGACTATCGCTCGCGGGAGGCCAATGTTTACCGGCTGGCTCAATTGAGCGGCAACATCATCGACCAGTGTGTGGCCCAAGGAGTCCCCTTTGCCCGGGAATATGGTGGCTTGCTGGCCAATCGCTCCTTCGGCGGGGCACAGGTTTCCCGCACTTTTTACGCCCGTGGGCAAACAGGCCAGCAGCTTCTCCTCGGGGCCTATAATGCGCTCAGCCGCCAGATTGGCCTGGGCCAGGTGAAGATGTATAATCGGCACGAAATGCTCGACCTTGTCCTGGTCAACGGGCACGCCAAGGGGATCGTGACGCGAAATCTGGTCACCGGGCAGATCGAGTCCTGGAGCGCCGATGCCGTCATCCTGGCCACGGGGGGCTACAGCAACGTCTTCTTTCTCTCCACCAATGCGGCAGGGTGCAATGTCACGGCAGCTTTTCGGGCCTATAAGCAAGGGGCAGGATTTGCCAATCCCTGTTATACGCAGATTCACCCCACCTGTATTCCGCAGGCCGGGGACCACCAGAGCAAGCTTACCTTGATGTCTGAATCCTTGCGCAACGACGGGAGGGTCTGGGTACCGAAAGATGCAGGGGATTGCCAAAAGGAGCCAAGGGAAATCGCGGAGGAGGACCGGGATTATTATCTTGAGCGCAAATATCCCAGTTTCGGCAATCTGGCGCCGCGCGATATCTCCTCGCGGTCGGCCAAGGAGGCTTGCGACGATGGCCGCGGGGTCGGTCCCGGCGGTCAAGGCGTCTATCTGGATTTTTCCGATGCCATCTCGAGGCTGGGCCGGTCCACCATCGAGGAGCGTTATGGCAATCTCTTCGAAATGTATGAGCGCATAACGGGAGAAAATGCCTATGATCGGCCAATGCGCATTTATCCAGCTTTGCACTACACAATGGGCGGGTTGTGGGTCGATTATAACCTTCAAAGCACCATTCCGGGCTGTTTCGTTCTGGGGGAGGCCAATTTTTCCGATCATGGCGCCAACCGCCTTGGAGCGAGCGCTCTAATGCAGGGTCTGGCCGATGGTTATTTCATCATTCCCTACACCCTGGCCAATTACTTGGCGGAAACGGGAGCCGGGGCGCCCTCCACCGATGGGAGGGAATTCAAAGATGTCGAAGCTGGGGTAAAAGCCAGGATCGACCGGTTGCTCTCCGCCAATGGCAAGCGCTCGGCTCGGTCTTTTCATATGGAGCTGGGCAAGATCGTGTGGGAGTATTGCGGAATGGCCCGAAATGCCGCCGGACTGCAGAAAGGTCTCGAGTTAATCCCCAGTTTGCGGGAGGAATTCTGGAGCGATTTGCGGGTAACCGGGCAGGGCGAAGAATTGAACATGGAGCTGGAAAGAGCCGGACGAGTGGCCGATTTTCTTGAGTTTGGCGAGTTGATGATGCGCGACGCCCTGGACCGCGACGAATCCTGCGGAGGGCATTTTCGGGAGGAACATCAAACCAAGGAAGGTGAGGCGGTGCGTGACGACGAGAATTTCACCAATGTTTCGGTTTGGGAATACAAAGGGGAAAAGGCCCCCCCGGTAAAACATACCGAGGATCTGCATTTCGAGGATGTTTCGCCTTCTGTGCGGAGTTATAAATGAGTTTGAAGAGAGAAAAAGAAAAAATGTTCCGGGAGCCTGGATTTTAGATTTGCGATGAAGTTGAACCTTAAAATATGGAGGCAGAAAAATTCGGCAGTGACCGGCCGATTGGTGGACTACCAATTGGATGATGTTTCACCCGATTCCTCCTTCCTGGAAATGCTGGACCTTCTCAACGAACAGCTCGTTTCGGAAGGAGAAGAGCCGGTAGCCTTCGATCACGATTGCCGGGAGGGCATCTGCGGCACTTGTTCGCTCAATATCAACGGGATTCCCCATGGACCCCAGAAAGCAACCACCACCTGCCAGTTGCATATGCGTCATTTCGAGGATGGGGAAACGATTGTGATCGAGCCATTCCGGGCCAAACCATTTCCGGTTATTAGCGATCTCATCATAGATCGATCGGCCTTCGAGGGGATCACTCAGGCCGGCGGGTTCATTACCGCCCGGACCGGGAGCGCCCCGGACGGAAACTCAATTGCGGTGCGCAAAAATATTGCAGAAAAGGCCATGGATGCGGCTTCCTGCATTGGTTGCGGGGCTTGTGTGGCGGCCTGCAAAAATGCCTCGGCCATGCTTTATGTGGGAGCGAAGGTTTCGCATCTCAACCTGCTGCCCCAGGGAGCGGCGGAAAAAGACCGGCGGGTCCTCAGCATGGTTTGGCAAATGGACCGCGCCGGTTTCGGCAATTGCACCAATTACGGAGAGTGTTCCGCCGTCTGCCCCAAGGAAATCCCACTGGATGTCATCGCCAAGATGAATCGGGATTATGCGGTTGCAACAGTGAAGAATATTTTCACCCAGGCAATGTAGAGCCAAAGTCTATTTACACCGGATCTACCGGGAATAGTCATTTTGTTTCTTCGGATCGTCTGAAAAATATTGCACGAATTCCCATTCGAAGCCTGTCCGGTCGTAAAAATAAACGCGTTTGCGGTAGGGATGAGGTTCCGGCACCATTCCTTCTTCATAGCCAGCTTCCTGTAGACGGTTTTTGATCGAATCGACATCGTCAACCGCATATCCGAGGTGGTTGACACCGGAATCGTTATAGGCTTCCCGCTCTTCTTCTTTTTCTTCGTGAACCGCCTCCTGCAGGGCGATGTAAGTGGAATCCGTTCCCAAATGCACCCATTGGGCATCTTTATTTGTTCTCCCTCCTCCCCGATTTTTAAAATGGGGGAAGGCGATCGATAAAAACCGGATTGCTTCAGCGATATCGGTGACGGTTATGTTGGCATGTTCCAATTGACATTTCATTTTATTGTTTTCCTTTCTGTGATTTAAATTGTTAACCCGGCAAAGCTTATTCCGATTGAGGAATTTCAAGATGGAGAGCTTCCGTTAATTTCAAAACAGCGGCAGCCAGTTCGTCCACACGCTGGTTAATCTCCGTGCTTTGGATCTCTTCCATCCCACCTTTTCCCGGCCCGAAATCGCTTCCCGTGGCGTAAACGAACCGGGGAACGACGAGGCAGCGAAAATCGAGCATGAGCTGGTTGGCTAGAGACATAATGGCCATGTAACTGGATTGACCTCCGGCCGCCGCCAGAAAACCAACCACCTTGTCCTCCCAGGCCTTGCCGGTCAGCTCGATCAGATTTTTTGCTGCCGCATTGGCATAGAAATTGTAAACCGGGACCGCCATCAGGACCGCATCTATTTCGGCAATCCGTTTCGTTAGTTTTATCACATGGGAGTTGCCGTAGGCCGGACCGCCGTCGCAAAGAGGAAGCTCATATTTTTGCAGATCGATGAACTCGACCTCTGCACCCAGGTCCAACAGGGATTCGGCTGCTTGCCTGGCCAGAATCCTGGAACGGCTCGTTTTATTTAAGGAGCAACTGATTATCGCTATTTTTTGTTTCATTTTATTTTAAATTAGTAAAGAAAAATATTTATAAAATCCCTGCTTGACTTAGTCAACATTTTTCTTTATAAAAATTGAATGAAAATAAAACCTCCTGGTTCCGCCACTGACCAGCGCACCCGGCGCGCCATAATCCAACTGCTCAAAGAGCAGGGATCGATGGATGCAAAAAGCATTGGGGAACATTTTGGGACGACCACCATGGCGGTGCGATTACACCTTTATGCCCTTGAGGAACAAAAGCTTATCACCAGCAGAGAAGAAACCCGGCCTTTGGGCCGCCCGGCCAAAATCTGGAGGCTGACGCCCGCGGCGAATCGATTTTTCCACAATGGCCACGCGGACCTGACGGTAAATTTGATCCGCAGCATGGGAAAAACCTTCGGGCCTCAAGGGATGGAGCGCCTATTAGCCACTCGGACCAAAGAACAGGTTAAAGACTATCGGGGAGCATTTTCGGATAAGGAAACTTTAGGCGATCAGGTAAAAACTCTGGCTAAAATTCGCACCGCAGAAGGATATATGGCCGAAGTCGAGGAGCAGGAAGACAATTCCTTGCTTTTGGTGGAAAATCACTGTCCGATCTGTGATGCGGCCTCCACCTGTTTGGGATTATGCGATATGGAGCTGGAGGTATTCCAGAAATCTCTCGGACCTGAGGTGGAGGTAGAGCGAACCGAACATATCCAGGCCGGCGCCCGCCGCTGCGCCTACCGAATTAAGCGCCCTTCAAAATAAACACAATCTACTCCACCCGGCGGTAGCTGAGCATGGTGAAGAGAAAATTCATTTGGGCGGCGGAAAACCCTGCGGCGCTGAAATAGGTCGGGGTTCTTCCCACTTCGGCGGGAAACTCGATGGCATTGCCGAACATTCCGCGAACTTCCACTTTTTCCACCAAGGCTTTGATTTTCAAGGCCGATCCATCTCTGCTCAGGAGCACACCCACAGCACCCTCTTCGCTGTCGAAAGTGTAAAGGTCAAAATTGTCCTCGATGAGGTAAACGCGAGCCGGGGTTTTCCCTTCCAGGTGCCACATCATATTGGAGAGAGCGCTGGCATTTGGGTGAAGCCGACCATCGACGTTAAAAATTCGTGGTCCCGGCTGCCAGAGGTCTTTAAAAGGATCGATGGCATAGCCGGGGATAAATATGCGTTCCACTTTTCCCGATAACAGGGCCAGGTAATATTGAACCGTGGCGGCGGCTTCGTTTCTTGCTTCCCCAATCGGGTAAACAGGCAGGACGTACTGGTTAAAATTAAAGATCCGGGAAGGGCCGGTTCGCGCCTGAACTTGCCAAATTGTCTCCACCTCTGGTGCCTGGTCCTTCATCCAGGTTAAATCTTCCTTTAATCTTTCCAGGGGTTCTGCATCTACAAAGCTATCTTCAAAACTGATGACATCGGCTTGAGATGAGATTGTTGCCCTGAGGACGTCCAGGCCCTTCATTCGATCACCACCGAGATTAAGGTTGGCAACGACCAGGGCTGAATCGTCACTCTCTTTTATGGCTTCATAGGCTACTTTCTGCATACCAAAATAATCTTCCGGAGTGCTTAAAATTGGCTCAATTTCCCTTCCGGAGGAACTTGGGGAAACTCCTTTACCTTTTGACTGATCCTGAGATTTCTTCAGGGTGAGAGCGGTAAGGGTGCGCTCGGAGTAAATCGAGGGCCAGGGTTCCCAGGCCCGTACGGCCCCTTTATACCGGTCCACCGTTTCAATTATATATTGGGACCATGAATGCGAATCGGCTGGCAGAAGAGGCAGGTCGAGGGGAAAATCCTTGGGTTGATCGATTGCCCAGGCCGGGGCCGGACCGAGAACGGCACAGACTTCCATACTCAATTGCTGGTAAGCGGAACTGGCCTGGTCGGCCCTTTCAAACACCTTACTGTCCTGTTCCGGGGCGGCGGTTTTCCAGGAGAAATTTCGGATATCCCGCACCCATTTGAATCCCAATGCCTTGGCTACACCGATTTCTTCCGCTCTCTCGCCAATATGGGCTATCTGAATGCCAAAGGGCGATTCCGGGGCCGGCTTATTGGGTTCAACAGGCAATCGCACACGGTGCAAAAGAGCTTCTGCCGGACGCGAAACCGGTTTGTCTTCATCGCCCCAGGCCTGTAATTGCAGCCGATAAGAACCAAGCGGAGGCTCATCGAGATCTTTCAACAGAACGGTGCGGCTGATCGGCTTGCTGCCAGTCACTTTCAGTGGACTGAGGGGGTATTGCCGCCCGTCGATGTCGAATAGGATTCCGGTTACCTCCCTGGCCATGGTGAGAGCGCCATAGATCGTTACACGCACCGCCATTTGTTCCCCTTCAAAACCAATGCCCATGGGATTGAGCGGCTGGGCCACGATTTCAACCGGGCCGGTGCGGGCCAGCGGGCTTATGGCTTCGCTTTTTTCCACCTGCAAACCGTCAACCCAAACCGGTTCTTCAGAATGGGAAACAACATGAGCCAAATAGTAACCGTCGATATCGATTTCAAGGGGCACGGTTGTACTGTAGCGTTTCCACTCCTTGTCAATTACGATCCTCTGGTGAAAGGGGTAGATCTTTGGATTGGCCAGGGGCGGGGTCAGGATAAGACTCAGCTTTTGCCCCCGGACACTTCCTTTAAGGTAAATGCTGAAAGTGTATTTCCCTTTTCCCTTGCCGGAAAATGGAGCTGTCAGGGAAGCTCCCGCTCCGGCCCATTTCAATGAAGGGACGCCTGTGGGGCCGATCTCCAGGCCATCCGAATACCTATTATCGGCATTGAGCAGAACCCATGGAGCATGCACCCCATCGGGAAAGGAACTGGAGGGAAGGAGGTTGGGAGATTCTTCCCGAATCACAGGTAGAACAGAACCTTTTTTTGAGCGGTAAGGCTCCAGGTAAAAGGCATCCAGCTCGATTTTTGCCTCCTTGTCGATTTCCAGGTAAAATCGGGCATCCGGGTCGTCCACTGTGGCTTGGACGACAACTTCACCGCTTGTCCAATCCAAGGGGCAGGGGATCGGCTGCTCAAAATAAATTTTCGCCGGTTCGGAACCGGAACGCAAACCGATGGTAATCGTAGTGGGATTATCACTGCGAATGGAAAGCCCCATTTGCAGGACTCTGCCCTTCTCGATGGGGATCGGCTTAAACTCGAGCACAGCGCTGGTCCGGCCGGGTGAGACCACCTCCATGCGCAAGGCTTTTTCACCCTCGGGCACGTCATCGTAAACTGGCCCATAAAAGACCTGGGTTCCTGGTCCGGAGACATCCGACCAGCCTTCCGGCAATGTTCCCAGGAAATCTTCCAGAGGCCCCCGCACTTGAACAAAGCGGCTTTCAAAGTTTTCTTCCGCCAACCGCTTCAATCCATTTTCAGGCGCCGGTTCCACGGTTCCGGGTTGCACCCGGGGCTCGTTAGTTTCCTCTACCTCCTGGGCGGTGAGCAATTGGATTCCAATGCAAACCATAAGAAGCCCCACGAAACTATAATGCTGCCTGAAAAGTGAAAAAACCATTATTAGGAAATTGTTGCCTTCATAGTGTTTTGACAGTGCGGAAACAAACCAATAATAATTTGTCCCGGATAGAAGCGTTCCAGTTCCGCCTTTTTGGGGCATCACTTATTTTTAACCGGTGAGACAACCACATTGACAAATTGTTATGAGAATAGACTCTTTGCGCTATGATTGCCCGGCGGAGAATTGAAAGGCCGGAGGAAGACTTCCCCATGGCGCCCATGATCGACATGGTTTTTCTTCTCCTGGTTTTCTTCATGTGTGTGAGCACACTGGCTCAGGTGGACAAAAGCACGCCCATTGACCTTCCCGAGTCCGAACGGAGTCGGGTTTCTGATGATCTCCACGGGCGCGGTATTCTTTCTTTGGACGAGGAGGGGGTTATTCATATCGGCTCAAAGAAAGTGTCTCATAAAGAACTACCCGCTTATCTGCGCGAATCACTTGCCCGCGATTCCGAATTGAAAATACAGCTTAGGGCAGATCGCCAGACCTCTTACGCCAACATTAAAAAAGTCCTGCAAATTTGTGCCGAGGCTGGGGCCTATGAAATCATTTACTCCACCTACCAAACTAAAATATGAGCGACTGAACGATTCTGGTTCCATGATCCATTTTAAAAAGAAACGGGAGGAGAAACCCTTTATTCCAATTGCGCCCATGATCGATGTCGTATTTCTGCTGCTGATTTATTTCATGGTTTCGGCCTCCCTGCACCGGCAGGAAGCGGATATTTCTTTCCAACTGCCCGGTATTGTGGAGCAGAGCGAACCGCTGGAAATGCCTGACGAGCAAATTGTAGAAATCGGCGCAGAAGGCCGGGTGGTAGTGAATGATTACACCTACGATTTCCCGGGAGCGCCGCGTTTTATCGAGTTGGCCTCCATGCTCAAACGCTACAAAGAGGCCAGTGACTCCACTCGCACTGAAGCCCGCGTAACCATCGCCCCGGATGAATCAGTGACACACCAGATAATCGTGAAAGTCATGGATGCCTGTGCCTTGGCCGGAATTGAAAACGTCAATTTCGCCCTCGACGAGGAGGATTTCGGTCTGGGTTTTTAAAAACGATTCAGCCAATAATGATTTTTGCTGAAAATTGACGGAACAATCCTTTAAATTTCGTAATCGCAAGGAATGTTCGTTCTCCTACTCATTCACCCATCCATTGATTGAGTGCATGGGAAACTTCACCTATACCTTACCTGTCATGCTATTTCGCATCGTTTCCTATGCCACGTTTTTTATTACCGGAGCCTTGTATTCCAGTCCGGGAGCCGATCCGGTTCCCCGATTAGTGGTTGTCATTAGTTTCGATCAATTGCGCTACGATTATCTGGAGAGATTCAGCGATCATTTTGGGGAGGGCGGATTCAATCTATTCCTCAAAAAAGGGGCTAATTTCTCCAATACCCACTACCGGCATTCGTTTACTTCGACGGCCACCGGACACGCTGTGGTCTTGAGCGGTTCCCATGGAAATGCCAACGGCATCATCGCCAATAGCTGGCTGGATCGTGAAACCTACGAAGAAGTCTATTGCATGGCCGACGAAACGGCCATCCTCATCGGCACGGAAGAGGAAGGCCATGGCCTCTCTCCACGTAATTTCCATGCTTTCACGGTTGGGGACCAGTTGAAGATTTCTACCTCCGGCCGATCCCGGGTTATCACCATGGCCCATAAAAACCGGTCGGCCATTTTGATGGGCGGTAAAATGGCCGACGCCGCCTACTGGTTGAGACGAGGAAAATACGTTACCTCCGATTACTATCAGAAAATAATGCCGCAATGGGTTGAGGATTTCAACCGGCTTGAAATGGTAAAATCCTATTTTGGCCAAAAATGGGAAAGGCTGCTCCCCGAAGAGACTTACGCCAATCAGGGCGCAGACGATTTTCTGGGTGAGCGCAATTCCATGGGGATGGGCCGAACCATGCCCAAAACTATTGATGGCGGAGAAGAAACCCCGGGAGATCGCTTTTTCCATGCTTTTTATTATTCACCCTTCAGCAACGCCGTCCTCAGTGAATTCGCCAAGGCGGCCGTAAAAAATGAACAACTGGGACAACGCGAGGAGACCGATTTGCTTTGCATCGGCTATTCCGCCAACGACGCCATCGGCCACCAATATGGCCCCGACAGCCACGAGGTTTTGGACATTACGGTGCGTGCCGACCGCTTGTTGGAGGATTTATTTCAGTTTCTTGACCGGGAAGTCGGGTTGAGCAATTGCACCCTTGTTTTGACAGCCGACCATGGAGTTTCCCCTCTGCCGGAAAAAATTCTCCTTGCCAACGACAGGGCGCCGGCCGGCAGAGTTCGCGGCAGCGATATCCTGGAAGTGGCCGAACAAGCCCTCAATGAAACTTTCGGTCCGTTGGCTGGAAACGGTTCCTGGCTCGTTGGTGTTTGGGATAACATTTACATCCGCTCGAACGCATTGCAGGTTAAGAATCTGCCTCCTGAAAAAGTTGAAAAAATTATCAAGGAGGCGATTGAGGATTTACCCTTTTTGCAGGCAGCTTACACCCGGAGTGATTTGTCGAAAGGCCAGGTTACGGGAAGATTGGGCCGCCAGGCGCTGTTGAGTTTTTACCCTCAAAGAAGCGGAGATGTCTTTTATCAATTGAAGCCGTATTACCTAAAAATGGAGGATGGCGGCACTAATCATGGGTCGCCCTACAGTTACGACACCCATGTCCCCCTTCTCTGGTATGGCGTGGGTGTGAATCCCGGCACCTATACCCGCTCGACGGGAGTGAATGACCTGGCCCCTACATTGAGCCGCATTCTGCAAGTCGATGCACCGCCCCTAAGCACGGGCCGGATTCTTTTTTAATTCGATGGAGGAAGGGGCCTTGTAATGAGATCCTTGTAGATCTCAAAAAACCGCGGAAAATCAAGGTTGAGCATTACCCCGACCTTGCCTCCAATACCCTCCGAACCTTCGGGTGGGATGAAGGTTCCTCCATAGGAAGGTCCGAAAACCGTGTTCACCTCAAGATTGGCAATTTCCGAAGCCGTCACAAAGGAAGGATCGATCAAATATCCAGCCGCCAGACAATCCCAGATATAGGCCGTTGCCTTCGGATTCTCGTAAAAACCGGGCCAACCATCCCCCATGTCGTGGGCAAAAATCTCGGTTATTGGCGTCTTCGCGGCCACAATTTCGTCAAAATGCCGTCTTGTCAGAATGGCATGGTTGGTAATGTCGAGGCCGAACATGATTTTTTCCGGAATATCGGACTTAATCACTGCCTGGGCGGCTTCAGGATCGAACCAAAAATTAAACTCCGCATAGGGAGTCACATTTCCGGGGACTTTTGCGTTACCGCCCATGAAAACGAGACTCTTGATCTTCGGTCCCAGATCAGGGCGCAGATTTAAAACCATGGCGATGTTCGTCAATGGCCCGATTGCCAGTATGGTTACCTCTCCGGGATTGTTTTCAATAGATTCGATCAGGAAGGATATGGCGTTTTCCTTGCGCGGCCTTGTTTTTGCAAATTGTCCTCCAAGTGGCGGCCGTATTTCTTCTGGAGAATCGAACGCCCCTTTAAAACCGATGTTTCCCCACTGTTCTTCCTGTCTGCGAGCCCTTTCGACGGAATTGACGAGGGGGGATTGAGCGCCGATATAGAGCGGAATATCACCACGTTTCATCAACTCCATCACATGCAGCATATATTCGGCGCCCTGCTTTGCGGGATGATTTCCGGCAACGACCGTCACTCCCAGCAGGTCGAATTTTTCCGGGTGACGGAGAATCATGACCAAAGCGGCAGCATCGTCATTGAAAATGGCCGTATCCGTGTCGAAAATGAGTTTTTGGCGGGTTTCGGCCCTGCCGTCGTTAAAAATTGCCAGGAAAAGCAGAGATGCGGTGAATATTAAAGAAATTCTTGCGGTCATCGTTTCGAAAGATAGAAACCGCCTGGGATTCGTCAAACCTCTTGAATTTCGGGTCTGGGACGGTAGGCTTTATCTTTCCTAATCCAAACCAATCAGGAGAAACTTATGATGAGATTTATTCAACCAATATTCATTTTTACGATTTTGACCGGATTCTTTTTCAGCACTGCCTGTGGCGAGCCGAAAAAATGGGAAAAAGGCCAGGGCTGGGGCTGGGTCTGGGGCGAGGAGGACGAGGTCGGCGCGCTCAACGAGTTGACACCCGAAATGGTTCTCAAAGCGGTTGGTCTTGTAAAAAAAGGTCAGGTCCGGGACCTCGGCATCACTTACGACCGCACTTCCTTCAAATGGCCAGGGCACTCGCCGGGGGAAATTATCACCTTCCGCGGTCCGGAGGGCGTTCAACGGCAAAAGGATTTAGACTTCATTTTACCCGAAAACGGAAATACCTCACTCACCACCTGGCATAGTTGCGCCCTTTTCATTAACGACAATGTGGCCACCCAAATCGACGGTTTGGGCCACGCTGTAACCGGAGAGGACAACCATTGGTACAACGGATTCAAGGAGGCTGATTGGGGTGGCAACTGGGGCCTGCGAAAAGCCGGGGCTGAAACGATTCCGCCCGTGATTGCCCGCGGGGTACTCATTGATGTGGCGGCTTATAAAGGACTCGATGCCCTTCCGGGCAAATATGTGATCACAGCAGAAGATCTGGAAGGCGCCCTTCAACGTCAGGATGTGGAGTTGCGATTCGGCGACGTTGTTCTTGTTCGCACGGGGGTATTGCGTTTTTGGGGAGAAACCGGGGACGATCATGAAAAATTGGCCGAGCACGATTCGGCCGGAATGCAACTACCGGCTGTCAAATGGCTGGTTGAGGAACACGGGGCAATCATGATCGGCTCGGACACCTCCGGCCTTGAAATGATGTCACCTCCGGCACCCGGCAGTGATAGTTTTATGCCCGTGCATAATTACCTCTTAATCGAGCAAGGTGTCCACATCGCTGAATTTCACTTTCTTGAAGACTTGGCCGCCGAAAAGGTTTACGAGTTCCTCTATGTCGCAGCCACCAATAAAATCAAGGGGGCCACCGCCGGCTTCACCATGCGGCCTTTGGCGATTTATTGATCACTTTGCAAAAACCAATCCCATTCTTTCCTCGATCTCAATCCGTTCATTAATTTCTAATGAATTTTATTGTCGTGCTATAAAATTGATGAAAATATTGGGACCGAACACTATCTTAGTGAAATGAGTACCGTAGAGGAGATTGAAGCTGCGATTGAGAAACTCACTGAAGATGCACAGTGGGAGTTGGCACACCGTTTGGATGCTCGCCTTTGGGATGCTTGGGACGAGGAGATTAAAGTCGATGCTGAAGCAGGCAGGTTCGACCATCTTGTTGCTGAAGTTGAATCGGACATCGTAAATGACCGATTAAAGCCACTCAATGAAATCATTGACAACTCCTAGATTCGGATTTGCCTAATCTGGTAAAGGTTACAGCACGTAGAAAATACCGGCTCTGGATTACAAATCCAGCTCATCCCTCATTGCGATTTAAAAAGGTTGGACCCTTTTGGTCTTTGCGTGTGACAGGTGATTACCGAGCCTTATCATTAATGCGAGAAGGAACCTATTATTGGTTCTGGATTGGCAAACACACTGAATATAACCAATTCCTAAAAGGAAAATAATCATACGCAATGGAGTAAATCTAAAGGTTTGTTCAACATCTTTAAAACTCCCCCGTGTTGTCTAGGGGATTCAAGTCTGCCAACGAAAGGTTGTAGATTGTCTTTGATTTACTTTATCGTTTATTAATTGAGTTGCAGGGATTGACGGGTTGAGTTTGAATTTTCCCATCCATGGTTACCATATCTGCGACTTATGAGGGCGAACTGCGTTGTTCTGCCCGGCACGATCCTTCCGGCGACAACCTCAGCACCGATGCTCCGGTGGACAATCAGGGCAAAGGGGAAACGTTTTCTCCGACCGACCTATGCGCCACCTCACTGGGGACTTGTATGACCACCATAATGGGTATTCGAGCTAACCAGCTTGGCATCGATATTTCGGGAACTCGTTTCAAGGTAACAAAAATCATGTCTCCGGATACCCCTCGCCGCATTGTGGGACTGCCCATTGAATTCTGGATTCCCGGCCAACATTCCGACGAGGTCAAAGCGGCACTGAGGCACGCGGCTGAGACCTGCCCGGTCAATTACAGCATCCACCCCGATATCGAGAGGCCCATTACCCTTCATTGGGTAGATGAGGGCTGAAAACTGCGGGTTTTGGGATAGGATTAATAAAATGTCCTCAAATATCCGCCTTTTCCAGGCAGCGGGATTTGAGGATTGCCAGTACCATGTGATTGAGCCCTGGTTCCGGCAAAAAGTCCATCAATCCATGCAGTCCGAGCGACCTTTGGTAGTGATTGTGCCTACTCATGCCTATGCGGCATACCTCAAGCAAAAGGTTGTCACCATTGGGTTACCTATTTTTGGAATTCATTTCTGGAGTCCGGGAAACCTTCGCGAATTTTTGTTCCAATCGAGTAAAAAAAGTGAAGCAGGTGCCGAGCGACTTGCCTTAGGTGAGGATTTGCATTTGCTAATGGCCATCGCGGCTGGTTCCTCCGGCATAGGCCGCCAGGGCCAGGAAGAACTTCTTAGACGGGTTCTGGAAGAGAGACCCGGAGAGCTTGCAAGAACATTGGACCAGCTTAAAGCAGCTGGACACAATGTTAAGTCACTAAATGGTGAATTTTGGACACAGATTCTTTGCAAATGTGAAAAATTACTCGCGCAGACAGGCATCTTAACCATCCAGGAAGTGGATTGGCGTCTTGCGGCAGATGAAAATACATACCCAAAGTTAATCGGCTCATTGCTCCTGACAGGATTTTCAGCCCGGAATTGGCCATTGCTTCCCTTGCTGCGAGCAGGGTGCGCATATGCCTCTGAAGCCCTGGTTTGCTTGCAGATGGCGAGGGAGAGCCAAGCGGAAAGACTTTGGATCGGCACTTGGGAGGAAAATTATGGTGAACCGGAACTGGTCCCCCAAGCCGAACCGACGGAGAATTTTTCTTTTTCAAATTTGTGTCTAAATTTTTCCATGGACTTGGCGGGAAATCCCGAAAACGCAGCGGTGGAATTTTTTCTGGCAGCAAATGTGCGGGAGGAAGCGGATGTGATCACCGCCCTGGCGTGCTCCTATTTGTCGGCCTCTGACTGTGAACGTCTGGTCATACTGGCTCCACCCGGATCAATTCTTGGAAGAGAGGTGGCCGCCCGGCTGGCCCGGTTGGGAATTCCCTTTCTGGACAACATTGGTTTTTATCCCGCGCAATCAACCCAACAAAGTCTTTTGAATCGGTGGATCGAATATCAGCGGGATCAAAGTTTGATCTCGTTCCACCTTTTTCTTCGCTTGCGGCGGAATCTGGAATTGGACTCGCCCGAATTTTCCCGTTCGGCAGAGAGGGATCTGAAAAAGGCCACAAATATCCTTCTGTCTGGCAACTTGGATGTTTTGCAGTCCTGGCTAGAAGAGCATTTGCCCCAAGGCGAGGGGGCAATGATTTTAAACAATTGGCCGATTCTTTCAGATAGGGAATCATTTGACGGATTCGTAGAGGCATCTCTTGAATCTCTTGAGAAACTGGGTTGGAAATCGGAAATGGAAACCCTGGTTAATCGCGCCGAACCATTGAAAAAAGCGCTTAGAGGACCGATCAAGCGTTCGATTTTCCTGCGGTGGCTGGGCGAAATATTGCGCACTCCCGGACGAACCCGTCATAAGTGTGGACGGCAATCCCTTTCCCGACTGCACCTGTTAACCTACGAACAGGCTGAGGGGCAGAGTTTTTCCCACGTTATTTCAGGTGGTTTGAATCATGGTCTATGGCCTCCTGAGTCTCCTATTTCTCCTTATTTGTCCGGAGATCTTCTGGAGGCATTGAATCGGAATAGCCTTACCCAGGGATCTCAGGGAGAGGGGCATTTAATTGTCAAAAATAATTACGGTCTTTTGCTCAGTTCCCGCGATCTCGGGCAGTTATCCATAAATGCTTTCGGCGGTTTGCTCGAATCTACCCAATGCAGACTGGCCGCTACCGCCTCTCTTGCGGCGGAGGATGATTTCAGTCGGCCCTCCCTGCCGAGTGAGCTATTTTTGAAGCTTTATCGGGCGGATACCGGAAATCAACTCGATCACCGGGTGATGGCCGAGCTAGCCGCCGCAACCCGAAATTGGCTTCACCGGTTTCAACCACCGTATAGTCAATCTGTTTCAATGACCGCCACGGACAGTATACGCTTTTCGCAGGCTCATAATGCCCGACGGAACAAGGAAAATCCCTTTGGCGAGTTCGAATTTGCTTTCCGGGAACCGCCCTCCGGCGGGCTTCGGTTATCCTGCAAGGATTGGGAATCGGTTTTAACGCGACCCGCCTCAGTGTGGATCAATGCCGTTTCAAGAACCCGCAAACCGGTGGATTTCAATGAGCCGATCAACTGGCCCCTGACGATGGGAACATGGATTCATGAGTGGCTCGGCCTGGACAAAGCCAATGCCGGAGAGGAAAGCTTTATGAGGGCATTTCCAAAAGAAGGGGAATGGGGTAAACAGGTAACCGACAAAGCGGAAATGCTGCAAGAGGCGGTGAGAAGAACCTACCAACAGGTCGGGCGAACCTTACCCGACTGGTGGGAATCCGGTTGGTCCCAGGCTTTGCGATTAGCCGGAAACCTGGCCGCAACCCTTGATTTCTTGGAAGGTTGGCCATTTGCCGCCAGCGAATGGAATTTACCTGGAAAAACCGAGGTTGATTTTGGCCTGCCGAATACCGCCGCCCTGCCGGTTTCCGGTCGAATTGATCTGCTCCTGAGCAAAGAGACCATTGGTTTTCCCAAAAGCGGAAAACCTTGGGCCGAGGGAAGGCCCCTTTGGGTGATCGATTTCAAGAGCGGCCGAGATCGGCCTTTGCGTCCTGGAGATTTGCAAAAGGGAAAAGGCTTGCAAGTCGCCCTCTATGCCCTGGCCCTTCATTCGCTCGGTGCCGAGGATGTCAGTTTGTCCTTGTTGAAGCCTGGGGATAACTTGTCCAATCCATTGTCATTGAATGATTTAATCTCACCTGAGTTGCATCGGCTATGGTCCGGGTTATGCAATCTGCAACAAAACGGAGCATTGGGAATGATTGGTATGGTGCGGGCGAAATACGGGGCCGCGGTCGATTACCCGATAGCGACACTTCCCCTCGATGCGGAACTGTTGCGTGTAAAATGGGAGAAGACCCATCCCCTGCTACCCTATGGGAGTAATTTTTAATAATGGATCACCGCTCTTCCACAACTACCGGTTCACCCTCCGACCAGGCTCAGCGCGATCGATTTACCAAGGAAATTGGCGGTAGTTTTTCAGTTATTGCTCCGGCTGGAACGGGCAAAACCCGTGCCATCGTCGATCGCATCGTGAATATCGCCCTATCCAACCAAATGGGCGCAGAAAGCCTTTTACCCCGCCTTGTGGTTGTCACCTATACGAACAAGGCGGCCGAGGAGATGCGCAGTCGGGCCCTTAATGAATTGATGATGAAGAGCGTAGGAACCACGGCGATGAGTATGCTGCGCAGAGCGTTCTTTGGAACTATCCATAGCTTTTGCGGAGAATTACTGCGGCGTTTCGGACCGATGGCCGGGTTACCTCCTGATTTTGAAATCGTGACGGACGACCAAGCCCTCTGGTTAGAATTTTTTGGGAAAACCGATTCATTCACCCAATTTCTGCCCTTGGAGACCCAAAAAGGAATTATGCGGCATCTCCCTCTACCACGGATTCTGGAATTGGCCAGGTACTTCAGATTGCCATCTGGTGAATTTGAAAATAAACCAGCGACGCCCTACCCGCAGTTGCAATTGGAGCCATTGCTCAATTTCGAGGCTTCCAATAAAAGGGCTTTGAACAGCATTTTGGAAGGTCAAGAGTTTATACGTGCCTGGCAGGCTGAACTGGAATCAAAATCCGGTTTTCTTCCTATTCCTGAATTTGGCAAGGGTGGAAAGGATTTTCAGAACCTTTGGAAATCGTGTTTTACGCCGCTTCGCGATTGGCTGGAATCGGCCTCACTTAATTTGATTGGGGAAATTGCTTACCAGTACCGGCGATTCCGAATATCCTCGGGCCGATTAACCTACGATGATTTGATCGATTTGGCAGTTGACCTTGTCCGGGATAAAAATGCCGGACAGAAAATTCGGCAATCCGGTTACCGTATACTTCTTGATGAAGCCCAGGATACCGATGTCCGGCAATTCGAGGTGCTGACGGAAGCCACCCGCCCACCAGGGGCAGTCGGTCTTTGGCTGGAAACCGGAGAAGATCCACCTGAACCGGGCCAATTCTGTATGGTGGGCGATCCGCAGCAATCCATTTACAGCAGCAGGGCCGATTTGCCGACCTATCATCGCATCCATGGTAACCTTGTGGAAAGCGGGGCCGCAGAGGAACTGGTTTTCTCGGTTACATTTCGCTGCAGTGAAAACATAGTCAGCACGGTCAATGAGTTTTTTCCAAATATTTTAACCGGCGGACGTCTTAATAATCGGCAGGCGGCCTTCGTTCCACTTTTTGCCAGAACTGGTGCCAATAGGGGCCAGGTTTCGAAAATCCCCCTTGAGCCTTCCTGCGACCTGAATTCGGTCAATGCCGAGCAATCCCGTGCGCGGAACTTCTCTCGTGTTTTCGCCAAATGGTTCAGAAACCAGACCTTGGAAAGCTTTCAGGCAGCCGATTTCTCTGAGGTCGCCATCCTGTGCCCGCGCAATGAATGGTTGAGGTCTCTCAATGGCGAGCTTTGCGATGTCGGATTTAAAACACAATTGCATCCAGGTTCTGGGTCCCTGGGAGGAAATCCGGCCTTTCTCTGGTTTACGGCACTGCTCACGGTGGTATCTCAACCGGAAAACTCATTTGAAATCTATGGTGTATTGCGGGAGATTTTTGGAATATCCGACCACGATCTAGCCGAATTTTGCCGTCAGCAAACTTTGCAAATTTTACATCCAATGGAGGTGGAGGGCATTGTGCAAGCGGCGCTGAATGAGTTGGCCAAAATTCGACGCACACTTGCTGGCAAAACCTTGCGTGACGGTGTTAGTCACCTTATGGAGACAGTTTGTTTGAAGGAGCGGCTTTCCCTCTTGCCGGAACACCCTGAAGAAGAGCTTATAAAAGTTTTAGAGGAATTGCTGGCGGCGGCATCGCGTGCGGAGACCGAGAGATTATCCCTGGAAGAATGGGCCGTTGCGTTGAACGGCCAATTTTCACGCACCAGCGCAATCACCTCCGTGCAACCGGGCCATGTGCAACTGCTTTCCTGCCATATGGCCAAGGGCCTGGAATGGGATGCCGTAATATTACCATTTTTACACCGACAAATACGTTTTGGTCACCAAACCTACCCTGCGCTGCGTCAAGTGGATTCCACTGCTGATCCCCGGTTGGCGCTCGATAACCAGCATAAATATCCTGATCTGGAGGTAAAAGAGGCGGAGAATCGGAGCCTGGAATTGGAGAGGCTCCTTTATGTGGCTACGACCCGCGCCCGGCATTCTTTGGTCCTCATCGACGACCAGGCTTTTTTTCAAAAATCGCCCCAATCATTTGCTGAAAAACTGCGAGTTTTGTCCGATGGAGATAACGTGGATGTCTGGTTGAGATTACCAGGAACATTAGAACCGGCTCTCGAAAAAAAGGTGGAGGAAAGAGCCGCCCAAATTCATTCATCTTATTCTTATCGGCATGAGGAACTGGAAGCATCCTGCTATGCGGATGCAAAGGCAAGCGCTGCAAATTTCATTGAGCGAATTTTGCCCAGCAGCCTGTCTGATGGGCAACGCGTTTCACCAGCAAGAGATGAACCGGAGCCTCTTTTGGGCCATGGTTTCCCTGAGGAGTCATTATCATTGGATGGCGCCGCCTATGGAAATTGGTGGCATGAAATGATGGAGATAACGCCTTGGCACGAAAAACCCGAAGTCTGGAAAAGGCATTTCAATAATTTTATTTCACATTGTCCCCAACCCGAAAGAGGGGTCCGGGAAATCCAACTATTCCTATCCTCGGATTTTGCTAAAAAACTGGCCCGGCCCGGTTGGGCCATTCGTACGGAAATACCTTTCCTCTGGCAGGCCGACAAAACTACCGCCTACGAAGGATTAATCGACCTGGCGGCGCGGGAAACCGACACCGGCCGGTGGATAATTGTCGATTGGAAAACCGATCGCCTTGAAAATGGCCACCCGTCCGAATCCCTCAAATCCCGCTACGGAAAACAAGTCGGAGTTTATACCCGGGCGGTTCAATCTATTTATGAGGAGGAAGTCGAAACCTTCCTTTATTCTACTCCCATCGCTTCATCGATTCGCCTGGATTAAATTCAACCACGCAATTGCCTTCAGGTGGTGACCTGTTTTGACTTTTCGGTTTGGTAGATGGCGCGGAGGGCGGCGAAATCTTCTTCGCGGCTGCTGCTGCAAAAGTGGTGGTCAAATTTGTCCCACTCTCTCATTTCTTTTTCCGCAACTTTCAGGCGACGTTCAATTTCTTCGGAATCGTCCTGGCCCCGCCGCACCAGGCGTTGGTGTATCTGTTCCAGATTTTGGGGAGAAATGAAAATCGTGGTGAGACGGCCGTTAAGTTTAGGGTCCGATTTTGCAGCTTGGCGGAAAGTGGCGGCCCCCTGAACATCGATGGCCGCAATCAGGTCGATATTTTGCTCGAGCTTATGATGTATCTCACTTTTAAGAATTCCATAGCGGTAAACATGCACGTTGGCGTGTTCGAAAAATTCTCCCGCCTTAACCCGCCGCTCGAATTCTTCGGGGCTGAAAAAGTAATAATCCTGGCCATCGATTTCTCCTTTTCTGACGGGCCGGGTGGTTGCTGTGACAACCCGCTGCATGCCGGTTTTGAACTTCTCAAGCATACGATGGCAAAGAGTGGTTTTTCCACTTCCCGCCGGGCCGGAGACAATCAATAACAAGGAATGAGGTTCCTTTATGGCTGTCATTTCAATAGGTGAAGGACACAAGGCACAAAACCAGGCCATATCCTGCAAACAAAGAACCGAAAAACTTGACTCGCGATTCTCGACCGAAGAGCCAATCAAAAAAATCACGCAACCTGAAAGGAACCGTTCCCAAATAAAGGGCCAGCAATATACCGATATAGACCAGGCCAACCAGGAGGAGGCGGCTTGTTTGCGGCTGCATAAAAGCGGCATCAAGCAGCACCTTGGCAATCAAGAGCCAGAGGATGGCAGCTCCGCGGACGGCCAGGAAATCGCGCACATGGAAAAATGAAAGCAAACCGACGCCCAGGAAGAAGACCAGGAGGAGTGTTCTGTAATTACCGAAGTCGGCCTCACCAAGTTGGGCCACATGGTATAGAAACCAACCCCCTCCCAATCCCATGGTGAAGATCGCCGCCGGCATGGAGCGCAAGGATTTGGTGGCTAGTTTTTCTACTTTTTCCCTCATCAGAAATAGAAAAGCTCCGGCCGCCAGCAGGACCAATCCGGGAATTAAAGTGGCTGTAAAGAGTGACATGTTTCGAGACTATTAAATGAAATGAATGGCTGACTTACTGGCTGGCTGGTTAAGACGCCATTATGGAGGCTGGAGCGCGTGATTTTTCCTGGAGATGATTTGTTGTATCAAGGGTTCCCCGCAACACGCCGACGGAGGCTTCCTCAATAAGAATGCCGGCAAGGGAACCGGTAAGCCCGGCATCTCCCGGAAAGACAACTTTACGGTTCCCCCTCGTTCGGCCGGCCATAATGCCCTCCCCTTTGCGTGCTGGACCCTCAACGAGAACTTCCTGAACGGTACCTTTGAGTGAGCGATTTCGCTCCAGCGACCGTTCGGCAAGCAGTTTCAGAAGCGTCTGGTTGCGTTCTTCCTTGACGGTTTGCGGCACCTGGTCCTCCAGTTCCGCCGCCGGTGTGCCGGTCCGCACACTGTATTTGAAAATGTAGGCCATTTCGAAACCGATTTCCTGGAAAAAATCACGGGTAAGCTCAAAGTCCTCCTCCGTCTCACCAGGAAAACCGACAATGATATCGGTCGAAAAATACATATCCGGCACAACTGCCCGCAAATCATCAACGATCTGCCGGAAACGCTCACGGGTATAAGGGCGATTCATGGCCTTTAAAATACGGTTGGAGCCGCTCTGCAATGGAAGGTGAACATGGGGGCAAAGCTTCGTCAAATAACCATAGGCCTTGATGAGATCCTTTTTGAAACCCCTGGGGTGGGGCGAGGTGAAGCGGATTCGCTCGATCCCATCAACTTCATTGACCGCTTCCAGTAATTGCACAAATGGGCTTTTGCCGTTTAAAAAGGGGATTTCACG
>JAJFLV010000064.1 GCA_021772535.1 Opitutales bacterium
GCTTTGCGCCCGGATGGGCTGGACGCCCCTCGGGCACAAACCAACGCCGCAGGTGCTGCCGTGCCGCACAAATCCTTTGGACAGAGGCAGTTATGTGTTTGAGCAGCGTTCCGGCGGGGCAGCAGGGCTGCCAGCCCGGCAAGCCCCGTCGCGCCTTGCTCAAAATGCATAATTGCTCTCTGCATCAACATCATCGAATTTGAGTTAGGTTCTAGTGAACAATCAATTCGAAACCCCGGATCCTTTGAATCGAAATGAGTAAAGGTCGGCATCGACCATCTGGAAACGTAACCGAACCGGTTTACCCGCATAAGCCCCTACCGAAGCCTGGCCATGCCACCTCACGAGGCCGTCAATGCGGTCACCGATAATCAAATCGCAATCCTCTAATCCATAGCCCGGCAGCGGTTTTCCGTTTTCATCCTGTAACTCGACGCGAATTTCACCGGCTCCACTAGTGGAAAAATTGGCTTCCAGGTGGTCGCCCTCGAAGATGATGGGCACCGTTACCATCTCGCCCCCGGCATAGGGAGCGTTGACCGAAACGAATCCATCAAGACGCAAAGACATACGTTCAATATGGTTGGCTTTCTGCAAGTGCTGGCGACTAACATAAAACGAAAGCTCCTTGGGTCCGGTTTGGATTGTTCCGCCACTCATTGGAGGGTAATTGCACCGAGACGACCAGTTGCCTATATTTTGTCCGGGCCGCATGAATGCTTCCATGAATGGGCGGTCATACTCAAACATATTTGCCGTGGTAGTCATAAGGAAGAGATCATTGGCATCGCTGGCGAAAGTGTAACGGCCCTCGCCATTGGACCGTGGAAGACTGCGAATCTCGAGCGCTTTCTCTTCCTCCAAGGTAAGGGCCCGGCGCCCCGGATTGAAACGGTTGGCCAGTGCAATGTAGAGATGAGGAGCACGGAAATATGGGTAGGTGCTATTCTCATATATATGCTCCCGCGGAGTTCCCCCAAAGGTCATTGGAATCGGTTTGCTCCACGATCTTAAATCCGTTGAGACTGAACGAAATACCGACCGTACCCCGGGACGGACGATCATCCAGTCATTAAGAAGGCGTGCATGCGGTTCCGGGTTTTCGTCCCACCATCTGAAATAACCGACAAAAAGTTGCTCTACATCCGACCAGAAAATGGAGCCGCCATCAAACGCATTGATTCGATCGCTCTTGAGATCCGCACTTAACTCCAGCTTTTTAAATTTCCTGCCGTCAGGCGAACCGTAGAACTGTGCCTGCAATCCTTTACCGGTTCCTCCTGCGGTGCGGTCGCCATCCAGCATACGAACGGCTTTAATGCGCGCATTTTCCGGAGTCTCCGGCCTGGGATCATAAAAGGCATAGGACACGTAGAGGGCGTTCCCGTCTTCATCGGCAATAATATTGTTATTCTTGTTTCCATCGAATTCGAAAAGCCCAAGCACCGGCCTTTCCCATTGGATGCCGTCTTTGCTCAGCGCCAGGCAAAGATAATAAGTCTCCGAATCTGTCCGGGTATCGACCCCGCGATAGATCATCCGATAATACCCGTCGTGATAGAAGATGACAAATATATAGAACGCGTCGCCCTCCCATGGCTTTTCAGACCTAAGTATTACACCGCCCGACGATGGGATACCCTGGCGCAAACTGGTGCCATCGAGATTATCGATGATCGAGCGGTCCAGCATCAATTGGCGGGTTTCTCCGATATGACTTGGTTTCGTGGCGGAGAGAATTGACGGAATTGAGCCCGTCAACGCGAACAGGAGGCTAAATGTGAAGATACTATGCATGGATTTCATAACAGGAATCGGGGCTATTTAGTTTTTCATGGAACCTTTTTAAAAAAAAGTCGTTCTGCGAATGGCACCAGCAATGCCACTGTGAAAGAGCCGGGAGGACTCCATAAACTGGCGATTTCTGTGAAAGAAATAATCAAACCGGTTGCAAAACCCATAACTACTCCGGCAATTATTATTTGCGGGCTGAAACGCATCTTGTGTATGGAAAAAATGATTACCGCAAACAAGGGCCCTAAAAAACATCCTCCAATCGTTTGCGTAATATCCCAAATCGAGCCGATTTTGCTTAGAAATCCAGCCGAGATGGTGGAAAGCAAACCCACAATAATGCAGGTGACTCTTCCGAACCTTAGCAGGGATTTCTCGCTTCTCTGACCAAAGCGCGAATAGAAGTCATTGGTGAGGCAGCCTGCCAGGGCATTTATTCCACTTGTCATGCTGCTCATTGTCGCCGCCAAAACAGCCGCTATCAATAACCCGGCTATGCCCGGAGGAATTTGAGTTGCAATAAAATAGGGAAATATTTTGTCATTCGTCTCAGGAAGGAGCGGGTCGGGATTTAAACCATACCAGGCCGCCAGCACCAACCCGAGAAAAACCAGTGTCGTGACAACAATTGCAGCGCCAAATACATTTATGGCAAAGGACCGGCTCGCCGCTTTGACACTTCCAGTGGCCAGATAACGCTGGAGGGACATCTGGTCGGCAACATAAATGCCGAGATTGACCACCAGTATTCCAATGGTTAGAGTCAAAAAAGAGAAATTCTCAGTAGGGTCTAAAGTGAAATTGGCGAGTTTGAGATGACCGTTCTCTTTCAAATATGAAAAAATATCACCTAAAGATCCTTGGGTATGAGTAATGGCATAGAACACCACGGCCCCAATACCGATAATAATTACCATAAACTGGATGGCATCGGTTATTATAACGCCACGGATTCCACCAATGGTGGTGTAAACGGTACTAACGATGCCAATTGTCAGGACAATGGGCCAAAAAAGGCTATCGTCCAATCCTGCTGAAGTGATAATCATAAGGGTTGGCGCATAAATTAGGGCGCCCATCCAGAATATCCGAAAGAAAATGTAAATGGTAGAAGCAACTAGCCTGACGGTACGACCAAACTGCACTTCTATGATATCGTACGGATGAGTTACATTATGTTGAAAAAACTTGGGAAGAAACCAATAATGCAAAAGAGCCCAGCTTATTGGAAAGGTTACCAGCACCAGGAGCATCCGAATACCGGTACCATACGTTACACTGGGATAGCTAAGGAAGCTGATACCGCTGAAAAGAGTCGCCGCGATACTGAACCCAACCAGAATCAATTGGAAGTTGCTGGAAAATCTTCCACCCGCCTGAAAATAATCATCTGCGTTATCCTGCTTTCCACGAAAAGCAATTCCAACACCCATTGAAGCAATTAAGTAAACTGCAATAATCAAATAATCGACAAACTCCATAGTTCTAATTTTTAATTGATAGGTTATTAGTTTTCCGGGCCAATTGAATCAGAAACAAATCTGAAACTATATATATCCGCCTCGATCATATTAAATCGAAGACGCACCGGACGATCCTGCCATTGCCCGAGTGAATCATTTTTCTTCCACTTAACGATTCTCCCGATTTCATCCCCAAAAATAACGACACTTTCTTCCATGGCAGACCCGTCCATGTCCAGTAATTCAACTTGGATAGATCCGGCTGCACTGGTAGAATAATTAATTTCCAGGTGTTCCCCTTTATAGATAACGGGTTTGGTCATGACTTCTCCACCATTTCCCGATGCGTGCATTGAGATTATTCCATCTTCCCGCATGGAAAATCTGCGAATATGGACATTATCCCTTCTATAATTCTGAACTGAATAAAAAGACATCTCATGAATCTCCGAAGGGCGTGCTCCACTGCCAAGAGCACCAACGGCCTTGAAACGAGTATTAGGGTCTACTGATGGTCTATTATCCAGAAATACGCCCGCATTTTTCATGTCCATTCGGTCAAAGACGATATTATTTTCTCTGGTGCCTTCAAACTCGATATGTCCCAGATTCGGGCGATTCCAATTTCTGCCGTCAGAACTTTCGGCAAAGGCGGTAAAGTAAACAATTTCTTCCTCTGAGACGGATTCTTCTTTGGCCCAATCACCCAATGCCCGGTACCACATCCGGAAATTATCACCGTCCTTGATTACGGTTGGACCCCAACTACCGCTGCCCTCCCAAGGTTTATTTAACTCGAGGACTTTTTCCCTTGGAATTGGCTGGTGGATTTTAAAGCTTAACTCCCGGATTTCTTCAATCAACAATTTATCTACGAATAGCTGACGCTTTCCATCTATCCTGAAAATTTCCCTTTCTGTCATTATATGTGAGAGATCTATGCCCGTTATGGCGACGCTTCAGTTACCGTGTATGTACCCACTGTAAGAATATAGGAAGCCAGGCAGATAAGTTTCAATTCGGAAATAACGACATTAGTTAATTGCTATATTAGAAAGTTGAAATTCCACAACGTGGGAATGGGCGCTCACGCTGTTGTTGTCGATTTCAGAATTGGAGATTCCTTTGGCCTCTCGTAAATCCTGTGTCCACACGACGATACGAGTTTGGGCCTTGGCACGAATAACCACTCCGTTGTTCCTATCGATCCATTGCTCTCGCCGATAGAGCAAACGTCCCGCGCGTCCAGACATAAACTCCCAGTTCTGCCCTTGTATGTTGCGAATTTCAGCCGTTGGTAATATATCTTCCAAGGCTACACCTATATCTGGAAGCCAGGCAACTTTTGAGGTGCGAATGACCCTGCAATCATGACCATCAAGGCGCTCGTCGCGTAAATAGGTCATTTCCACCTCGACTTCTTTCACCGAGGGGGCGTCCTGGCCTTTAACCGTGGGAATGCGTAATCGTTCCATCTTTTCCCAACGATCTCCAATGCGAATACCATCATTTGGCAGGAAACCGAAAAGATGGGAAACATCGGGTCCCAACCAACCAGCTAAATCCCCTTTGGAACTGATTCCCTCAACGGCTCCTTGACGGTTCGTTGAAACGGAAAGCTCATTTTTATCTACAGTTAATGCGGAATCGAAATAATTCATTTTGGCGAGCTTAACTTCAAATTCGCGCGCCTTTTGATTAGTCACATTTAAGCATTGCAAATCGACCACTCCACTTGCCTCGAAAAAAGGAATTTTTGTTTTTGGCCGTGGGACATACATACGATAATGAGGCTGTTCGATACCGTTAAGGGAATTAAGAGTTGGAATTGATTTAAGCTCCGCAATCTTGACTTCATAGCGGTATTGCTCTCCTGCGGAAATCGATGGTGATTTAACTCCGTTATCTTTCTTTAAATACCGGAACATTTGCCTCAGGAACCTTTCATTTTCGGTCCACGGGCGGGACATATTCGCCCCCCATGATCCGGTATCGCCTACCAGCATCATTTTACCTTTGCCATATCGCACCAGGACAATTCCCGCGCCATCGACATCAACATCCGGATACCCTTTGTCTTCGTAAACCTCCAACAGCACCCGAGGATCCTGGGCTGTTGGAAGAATTTTCATTGTGCAGCCCGCGCCGTAGTGAAAAACTTCAATGTCGTGAAAATAAGGATGTCCTGCGCCAACATCAATGTTAGAATATTTTGTGTCGTCGTCATTCCAATCCAAACCGAAAACATTAGCCAGCTTGCGCAATTGCACATCTTCGAATTTCCCGGAATCGTGTCCGCGGCTGTTTATAAAAACACATAAACTGCCCCCTTTAGAAACAAACTCGGTTAAATCGGTAATTTCCTGGTCGCTGATTACCGGAATATCGGGAACCATCGATGGACTATCCGGATTTATGATCAATACGATATCAGTGTTACCCAGTGCGGTTTTTGTAAATGAGGAATCATGGATCGTTAATGCGAATTCTTTTTCCAGCGCCAAAAAAAATGGGTCGAAGCTATTGGTGTGGGCAAAGTCGTCCCACCCATACCTCCCGATGTTGGTCGCCCACGCGCCTGTGATTTGATGTTCGCCAACCTTCGTTCCCGGTTTTTTATGATGGTAATAGTCCATCAATACTTTGGGGCGAGGGGCCACCTCTGGACTGAATAATTCACTTGCAGCCAGAGGGGAGGAAATCCAAACGAATATTCCAATATATATTATATTTGTTAGTATTTTTCTTTTCATAGTTTTTTCATTTTGTCTCTGATTGCTTGATAACGGTCTGAAACAAGAGTCAACGTTTCCAGGTTTGGGTCCGAATGCGCCAGATCGAAAAACTCATATACATCCAATCCCGCGAATCTATCGTCAAGGAACACTTTTTCAATATCCAAGGTGTATTCATCCGTTCCCGCAGCGCGTCCTACATAACGGTTTAATTGCACAGGAACGCCATGCTCGCCAGCCAAACTTAAAGCCTCTAATACCTCTGAATTCTGTAGAATCGTGTCCATTTGGCCCAGATTCGCACCGCCTCCGATGGCATCCTCCGCACCCTCATACCAGCTGGTGCGCAGTGTAATCCCATCCAGCCAACCCGACTTCAACCAACTCTTCCAGTCAAAGTAAACATTGGCCGGAAATCCGTTCACCTGGCCGAAAACTGGATCAGGTCTGAAATATTCCGTATGCACATGGACATGAAAGCGGGCGCCTCCGCTACGCACAATGTTGCTTGCTTCCCTGATAAAATCTGAAAAGCATTCACCACGAATCGCGGAAAGATTATCCAGTATATAATCATCTTTGGGAGACTCTCCATACCGGTCGTGATAAAGTTTCAAAACCGGTTCGTTGAATCCGAAGTCGTAGGGATCGTCCGCGAGTGTTGAGTGCCCTGAAATTCGGATGTCCACACCATCCACTCCTGCTTTCAGCATCTTCCCGACCCATCCCAACCATAATTCACGCACCTCGGGATATGCTTCGCATGGCGCTCCCGACAAATATTCATTCCGCCCACGGCCAATGCCGATAAATCCTCCGGTTTCTTTTCGATCGAGGAGGGGATCTGCAATCGAGTTATTGGGACCCTGAAAAGGTTGATACATGTCTTGCCTTGATCCATCCGGGCTATAGGACAAGTCCAGCGTGCAGGGCAGATGCCCGTACCCCGTGTCAAATTCCAACCCGTAAGTTTTGAAATCTCTAGGTTTGATCCAACAGGCGTTCTGTGTGGCTACCACAAACGGTAGTTTCTCATTCCCGGGCCCAAAAACCTCCACCATTCCAAGTGGTGTGTTTCGGAAATCCGCTGGACCTTCCTTGAAGTTGGTCGCAATAACGAAAAAAGGATCATCCAGGCAAAGGCCATCCAGAGTTATCACACGCACAAGGGCGTCTTTCTCCACCATCACATTTCCATAATAGTCGGTGATTTGTCTGGTCGCCTTTTCAACGCTTTCACTGAAAGAAAATTCACACCGGGAACGCACATAACGGTAATTGCAGGGACTGGTCCATATCTCGATATTCTCCGCCCGGATTCGTGTCGGCGCGTCGTTTTTTTTGATAAGCTTGATCTTGTGAACCGGCAAGGTGTTCAAGTGATCGATATGGGGAATGGGTTTTGCTCTGATCCTGAATTCAGGATGGTGCTTGATGAATGGATACAGATTTTGGAGCTGACCACCGATGCGGGACACACTGGAAGACTGTGCTTCAGGCGAGCCTGCCGGGTATGTGCCCGATACGCCTGCATAATAAGGTTTAAGCACGCCGAATATCTCCAGGGCGTGTTTTCGCGCAGCCCGCACTGCCGCTTGCAGTGGTTCGCCAAGGGCTTCAATCGTTTGCCGGCCATAGGTTGCCCAGTGTGAATCATATATGCTTCCAGCCAAATTTGAATCAGGGACGATGTCGCCGTAGTAAATCCAATAGACACGACTTGCCCCCATCGACTTTATCAGAGCCATCATTTCATTTAAGCGGGATTCATCGTATGGACCCGGAACGATGTCGTCTGGAAAATCTACCGTAACCGAAAGGCAAAAATCCCGGCTGCTCTTTGGCGAACGCTCGGCTGCAGGACTCACCATGGCACTGTCGATCGCAATTTTTTTTTCATTCAGAGTGATGAATACCGGTTAGTTCGATTAAACCTATCATGGATTATTACTGATTATTGATTCTTCCACAGGTATTAAATTCTAGGGCCGAAACCGGAAAGAAAACAAATCGGCGTCCTTCATTTGGAATCTCAAGCGAACCGATGTTCCGGCAAGCCCGGCAACATCCTTTCCGCTTTTCCATGAAACTACGCGATCCAACTCATCGCCGATGATTTCTGTGCATTCCTCCAGGGCAAAGCCGCTGATGGGCTGCCCCCTTGTGTCCTGTATCTCAACCCGCATCCCGCCGGCAGCGCTGGTGGCATAGTTGATTTCCAGGTAGTTACCGGCGAAGGTAATAGCCTTGGTGTCAAACGTTCCACCATCATAGGGAGCGTTAACCGAGGCGAAACCATCCGTGCGAAGAGTCATCCGTTCCAGGTAGGCGCTTTTCTGGCCGTAATTTCTCTGGACATAAATGGACATTTCATGGGGTCCGGTGGGCACTATGCCGAGTGCAGGGTAGTTGTTGCGGGAAGTCCAGTTATTGTAACCGATTCCAGGCCGGACGAAGCTTTCTCGAAAGGTAAAATCATAGAGGGTTGTGCCGGATCTTGAGGTGAGCAGAACTCCGTCTGCGATGTCCTTGAAGCCACCTCCTCCATCATGCACATCCAACGCAATTCCCTGTTCGTCGGTCAATGCTCGCCGACCTTGCTGGAGGCGTCCGGGAAGTGATATGTATATATGGGGTGCGCGAAAGTAGGGAGTTGTTTGATTGGTATAGAGATGCTGGGTAGGCATCGTGGTTCCGGTATCGCTGTAGGTCATGGGAATCGGGTCGCTCCAGTTCAGGAAATCGCTCGAGGTTGCCCGCGCGGTGGCTCTCTTATTTCCCGTAACTGTTGCCAGAGTGCCCTCACCGAGACCGCCTTCTGTGTGGCGGGCATAAAGCAAATAAGCCTGTTCGACTTCGGACCAGAACATTACGTTCATTGAGTCGAATTGATTATCCAGGGTGCGCGGTACTATGGGTTCCGGGCTAACCAGATTCCAGTGGATGCCATCGCCGGATATGTAACCCACAAGGCCTTTTATCTTCTTGTCTTCCCCCAACTGTACCATGTTTGCTTTGTAGCGTTCTGAGGACGGGATACCGGGACGATTATCTATGAAGGGACAAAGGTTACGCCTGGGTCCGGAAGGTATAATCGCATTGTTTTGCTTCGATCCATCGATCTCGACAATTCCAAGGTCAGGTTTTGTCCAATGGATGCCGTCGTTACTTTCGGCATAACAGGTGATACTTTTGGACCAATCCTTTCCAGAGTTAAGACCGGTTTCGTAACCGCGATAATACATGCGGTAAAGATTGCCATCTTTGAGCACTGTGGTGTGGTTGCTGAATATGCCATCGGTCGATCCATCGTATTTGATGGCAATACCACCGGAGCGTGGATGATGAAGTTTCAGACTCGTTCCCTCGAACCTTTCGATCAGGTAATGATCGATAAACATTTCCCGGCGGGAGCCCAGATGGATCGGGTCTCCAGAAACGGAATACGCCATCCCCATAAAGGTCGTTATAACAAGTCCCAGGGACAATAATCGATCAACCGCCCAGGAAACTCTGAATATGTTTTGAACTTTCATATTCGACGGACGGTAAATCCTATGGCCGAAACTGGATAGAAAACAAATCTGCGTCCTTCATTTGGAACTTCAAACGAACGGGCTTACCGGCAAGTTCAGAAACATCCGCTCCGTTCTCCCACATAACGATGCGATCCATCTCATCGCCGATGATTTCGGAACATTCCTCTAGGGTATAGCCATTGATGGGGCGGCCTTTTGCGTCCTGGATCTCAACCCGTATCCCGCCGGCAGCGCTGGCGGCATAGTTGATTTCCAGGGTTTTACCGGTAAAGGTAATAGCCTTGGTGACAAATTCACCACTGTCATAGGGAGCGTTGACCGAGGCAAACCCATCGGTGCGAAGGGTCATCCGTTCAAGATAGGCGCTTTTCTGGCCGTAATTTCTCTGCACATAAATGGACATTTCATGGGGTCCGGTGGGCACCACGCCGAGGGCTGGGTAATTGTTGCGGGATGTCCAGTTACTATTACCGATTCCCGGCCGGACAAAGCTCTCCCGAAAAGTAAAATCATAATGGGTTGTCCCGGATCTTGAAGTGAGCAGAACTCCATCTGCGATATCCTTGAAACCTCCTCCACCATGATGCACACCCAGAGCCTCACCTTGTTTATCGCTCAGTGCCCGCCGGCCTTGTTGAAGACGCCCTGGGAGGGAAATATATATATGAGGAGCACGAAAGTAAGGCGTTGTTTGATTCGTATAAAGATGTTGGGAAGGCACCGTGCTTCCGGTATCGCTGTAAGTCATAAGGACCGGGTCGCTCCAGTGAAGGAAATCGCTCGATGTGGCCCGCGCAGTGGCTCTTTTCTTGCCCACAACTGTTGCCAGTGTACCTTCACCGAGACCGCCCTCTGTGTGGCGGGCATAAAGCAAATATTTCTGTTCCACCTCGGACCAGAACATTACGTTCTGGGAATCGAAATGGTTGTCCAAGGTTGATTCTACGATGGGTTCGTTGCTTATCAATTTCCAGTGGATGCCATCACCCGATATATACCCCACAAGGCCATCCTTGCCTTCCTTTCTTTGATTCCTCGCTTCCATGTTTGCTTTGTAACGCTCCGATGGCGGCACACCGGGGCGATTATCGAGGAAGGGACAAAATGCTCCACCGACGGGGAGAATTGCATTGTTCTGTTTTGATCCATTGATCTCGACTATCCCAAGCGCAGGTTTCGTCCAATGGATACCGTCACGGCTTTCGGCATAGCAGGTGATGCTTTTCGTCCAATCAGTTTCGGTTTTGAGGGTGGAATCATAACCGCGATAGTACATGCGAAAAAGATCACCGTCTTTGAGTATCGTTGTGTAAAAGGAAAAGATGCCATCGGTCGGGCCATCGTATTTGACGGCAATGCCACCAGCTTGAGGATGATGAAGTTTCAGGCTCGTGCCTTGTAGTTCTTCAATCAGGTAGTGATCGATAAACAGTTCCCGTCGGGAACCCAGGTCTATCGGCTCTCCCAACGCGGCAGTCCCCATCCCCATAAGGGTCGCCACAATGAGACTCATGGACAATATCCGGCTAAGGAAACTTTTGAAGTCACCGCGGTTTGCTAAAATTTGATATATTTGCTTCATAGCTAATTCTCCTTGGGCGATAGAGGTAGAGGTAAAATTTTTTAGAACCTATCTCAATTTCGCAGATGAATGATGTTTGTAGCGCCACGGCGGCAGATGCCAGGCGGCTTTGCGCCCGGATGGGCTGGATGCCCCTCGGGCGCAAACCAACGCCGCAGGTGCTGCCGTGGCGCACAAATCCTTTGGACAGAGGCAGTTATGTGTTTGAGCAGCGTTCCGGCGGGGCAACAGGGCTGCCAGCCCGGCAAGCCCCGTCGCGCCTTGCTCAAAGCGCATAATTGTTCTCTGCATCATCATCATCGAATTTGAGATAGGTTCTAGTTCATTCGACTTCAAAGACAGCGGTTAGCACACGCCCCATTGTTACGACATAGCGCACATCCGATTTATTTTCATAGGCAGCCAGTGCATCGTGGGAGGAAATAAAGCTATCCGGGCGATCACGATTCTTCCACCAGAAGGCACTGGATGTTCTCAACTCTGTTTTCACGGGCAATAGGGTTTCTCTGTCGATCCATGCTTTTGAATAAGCAATTTGTCCGCCACTTGTGAGTCGAATTTTCTTTTGACTGAAATAATCACCATAAGCTGTGTCCATTAAGTCCTGAGGTAAAATATCGGGCTCTTCAATATTGATAGTTTTACTGTAAACGTAGCAGGATTTACCCATATACAGCTCTGTTCCCTCGAACTTTACAGCCCCTTCGGCCTGTCGTAAAACTGGAGTTTGCCTCAATTGCGCGTTAGGCAAAGCAGTCAAGGTCCGCCGTGTCCAACTATTCCCGATTTGGGCCACCGAATCAAGTGGTGCAAGAATGATTTCATTACCCAATGCCCATCTCCACGGGGCGAGAATCGACGAACCCACACTTAAGTCCAGAACTTCGCCGCGAGGAGTAATTCTTCCATTAATTTTATTATCCTGACGATCAGTCCATTCCACTGGGAACGTCTTGCCATCAAATTCGCCGAAAGACAATGTGAGCTCCTTTTCCCAGTCAGCCAGACCGGAAACATACCCTTTCAAAACAGCATCCGTATTTCCGGTTTCCCGGCTCGATGAATCCGCTGCTTCTGAGTCAAGTTTCCGTAGGCTGTTTACTACAATTTCTGCTGCTGGATCCCGCGGAGGATCGAACAAACGCAACTCTTCGGGATAACCGGATATCGCTTGCTGATGCCACAACTTAACGCGTAATTTCAAGCCATTGCGCCAGCCATATCCGGGCATCGGCCCTTCTGGAAGCAAATTGTGAAAGAGCTGTTTTAATACCCTCCATTGATCGGTTTCATTCCTCAATCCATGGGCATTTCCCAGAGTTCCGGCGTCTCCTAAAGCTAAAACCGTTCCTTTTTTGTATCGCAGACGTAAAGCGACAGTACCAGGGACTTTGGGATTGTTGCTCTCTAGTAAAACTGTTGCTTCAGTATCCGGTTGAGTTTCATGCTCTATGGTTGTTCCGGCCCCATAAATAACATTCTCAACGTCGGAAAAAACGGGATGGTCTCTGCCGATCGGGATTAACAACGTATCTGTTTGTTTGGCCATAAACCGAAAACCAAATCGGCTTGAAATAAGATTCATTCCCTCAAGATCGAAATGGCTTTCATGCGGGTCCGTAAAGCTGTTGAGTACAAGAATTAAAATACCCCCTTCCGCCACAAAGGATTCAAGCAGATCCGCTTCAAATTCCGTGATCGATTTACGGCCTCCCATCTCCTTCTTGATCGGACAAACCATCATATAAGCATTAGCCCCACCTAAAAGTTCGCTGGTCAGAGGCAACTGACTTACCTTGACGGTAAAATCCTCGGCAATAATTCGAGAAAAAACAAAGGTCCCGTTGGGAATGGAGTTTGCATACGGGTGGTAGAAATTTGTTAATTTCCGATCCTCCGGAATCAAGGAGATCCCCTGCGAAAATCGATCGGGACGAATACTCTGATAGTAATCGTCGTATAACAGTAATAACGGGCGCTCTGCCCTCTTTTCAATTTCTTCCTCTCCTTGAAGGTGTAATATGGTAAAATTCAGGAGGACACAAACGAGTATTCCCAAGGGATTTATAGACTTCATCAAAATATTTTTTAAGATGTCTTTTGATAAAGAAGCCGACGGGGACAATTTGCCCCCGCCGGCTCTTTTTTAATTCAATTGATTTGGAAGAGGGCTTTAACTTCTTACCACGAGTAGCCAGCCGAAAGCTCTACTGCGCGACCTCTTCTTCTTATCGCCAACCCATCCGCCGCCGCACGAACGATCTCCTGATTATCAGAAAGATTGTTGACCGTTATACCCACGCGCCAGTGTTCTTTAAAAGAATAATTGGCAAACAGGGTGTATATCTCCGCCTCGTCTATAAAAAATCCCCCGGCAGCTCCGGAAATGCGGGTGGGTTTATCAGACTCAAAATTACCGCCAAATCCGATATTCAGGCCTTGGAGAGCGCCTTCATCCCAGTTATAGGAAAAGAAGAAGCTGTAAACCTCCTCGGCCGATTCAATCGGTTGATCACCGGCCGCAGAATTTACACTGAGGAATGTTCCAGTGATAATCGTCTGCAAGGTGCCGGGACCCACCTTCCGGGTAAAACCAAAGTCCATTTCTGCGCCCTCGCTCGTATTTTGTGCGGCGAAAGTAACTCGGGGCTCGCCTGTTACAGGATCAACCCCAACTTGCCGCACATTGGTCAAAGCCATGTCGAAATAGGCGGCGGATGCAAAGAGTTGGCCGCCCATGAAATTCACTCCAGAAAACTTGATCCCGATTTCATCCAGAATGCCGTCGGAGTCTGGTGGTTTATTGGGTCCAAATTCTGCATCAAAATTGTTGATGTCAAAGGTGGTGGAGTGGACCCCGTAGATGGCAACACCCTTCATGGGCTTGAATATCCCTCCGTAGCGAATTGTCGTCTTGGTGGGATTGGTAGATGTAGAGGTGTGACCGGCTGATCCTACTTCCAGATTATTGTTCCTGTTCGCCTGGTCATTGCGAATCCACCGGACGCCGCCCACACCGATCAGTCTGTCTCCCCAAAGTTTTAAAAAGTCCTGGACATACCAGGAGGTAGTGTCAATTTGCGTATCGTTATTACCCGCAGCCCAGATCGGATCCGGACGATTTCCATCCTGGCTAAAATCCGGATCGCGTGTATCAATCGAACCTATGGCGAAGGCGCCCTCGGAAGTAGCCGTGAAAACATCGATTCGCGTCGTATTGTC
>JAJFLV010000065.1 GCA_021772535.1 Opitutales bacterium
TCTTGCAATTATCCCCGGATGGCAAATACCTGACCAGCGGCCGGAACGTCAAGCTGCCTTTTGATTTATGGGTTAATATCATGTTTAAGGACCCCAAAGATCCCGACAAAAAAATCCTTTATGGTCGGCATCGGTTGAGGCAAAAATGAATCTCTAAAGGTGAGATTCCAAAGAACGTATCGAGAACAGCCAAAACCACTTTGAAAAAGCATTTTTGGAACGGACTGATATCCGCTCTCGGTGTGGTAATAGCCTCGCATACCTCAAGCGGCATTCATTACGACGATGGCACAACTTTGCTCGTGGTGGTGCTTGTATTGAGTCTGTTCAATATCTTTCTCAAACCACTTTTTTTACTTTTCGCTTTCCCGTTTGTCATCCTCACTCTCGGGTTGGGAATTTGGGTCATCAATGCCATTCTTCTTCTCCTGGCCGGATACCTCGTCGAAGGGTTTGTGGTGCATTCCCTCATGACCGCTCTTTGGGGCGCTTTTGTCATCAGTGTCACCTCGATGATCGGGAATGCTTTTTTTGGCGGAAAAACATCTCTCCGGGTCAAGCATTCCTCCAGTCGGAGAGCTTCCCGGCGATCGGATGATGATGTCATTGATGTTTAAATCGGCATAATGCGGGAACGGATTCTTCAACCATGACCTTTATCACAGACAATTTCCTGCTCGAAAACAAAACCGCGGAACGCCTCTACCACGAATTTGCGGCCCACCAGCCGATTATCGATTACCATTGCCATCTGGAGCCTGCTGATTTGGCCAGCAACCGGAATTACCGGAATTTGACGGAAATCTGCCTGGAAGGCGATCATTACAAATGGAGGGCCATGCGGGCCAATGGTGAACCCGAAAAATTCTGCACCGGGGACGCCGATCCGAAAGAGAAATTTCTGGCCTACGCCCGAACCGTCCCGCATACCTACCGCAATCCCCTTTACCACTGGACCCACCTGGAATTGAAGCGGTATTTCGGGATCGATACTCTTCTCAATGAAAAAACCGCTGAGGCTGTCTGGGAAAAAGCCAATGAGGCCCTGAAAAAACCCCAATTATCGACCTGGGGAATTTTGAAAAATTTTCAGGTGCAGGTTATCGGTACCACCGATGATCCCACGGATTCTCTCGAACACCATCAAACTTTATCCAATAGCGATTGTCCGGCCAAAGTAATTCCCACTTTCCGCCCCGACAAAGCGCTCTTTGTGGAAGACCAGCAGAAGTGGAATGCATGGGTCGGCCAACTGGAGGCTGCCTGCGGCAAAAGTTGTTCTTCCCTCAATGATTTTCTCGAAGCTCTCGGATCGAGATGTGATTTTTTCGATGAAATGGGCGCAAGAGCTTCCGATCACGGGCTGCAGTGCTGCCCCAATAAGTTTTCCAAAGAGAGAGAAGCTGAGGAAACATTCAACACAGCTCGCCAAAGTAAAGATGTCAGCCCCGAACAGGCGGAAGGATTTGCCGGGTTTGTACTAATGCATCTGGCAGAAATCTATCATCAAAAAGGCTGGGCCATGCAATTTCACCTGGGGGCCTTGCGCAATGTCAACCCGCAGGTCTTGAATACACTGGGTCCCGACAAGGGCGCCGATTCAACGGGCGATTTTCCGCAAGCGGAAGCCCTCGCTACGTTCCTCGGCCAATTGGCTGATCGCGGAAAACTGCCCAAAACCATTCTCTACAACCTGAATCCGGCGGACAACTACGTCTTTGCCACCATGTGCGGCAACTTTTTTGAAGAAGGTGTGCCGGGAAAAATGCAGTTTGGCAGCGGATGGTGGTTTCTCGATCAAATGGAAGCCATGACCTGGCAGATCAACGCCCTCAGCAATACGGGCCTGCTCAGCCGATTCGTCGGAATGCTGACTGACTCACGCAGTATAATGAGCTACCCCCGCCATGAATATTTCCGACGGCTTTTGTGCAACCTAATTGGAACGGATATCGAGAAAGGCCTGCTCCCGGACGACATCGATCTGGCCGCCGATTTGATAAAGCGAATTTGCCATAAAAACGCGCGGCAATATTTTTCCATCCAGCAATAGAGCCCAAGCAACTTGCATCCTTTCGCGCAGATTTCTTACTGCATCACCAGGGCAAATTTAGATATTACAACCGGCCCGGGGAAACACCCGGTCTGACACCCAGCTATTTGAACCGGCGCAAGCGAAGGCTGTTGGTCACCACGGAAATGCTGCTTAGGGCCATGGCTGCGCTCCCGATCATCGGGTTTAAAAGCCAGCCCGTGAACGGATAAAGCAACCCGGCCGCTATGGGCACACCAGCCATATTGTAAAGAAAAGCGAAAAACAGGTTCTGCCGGATGATTCCTAATATGCGGCGGGATAACCGCACCGCTGTAACCACTCCCAGCAAATCATTCTTTACCAAGGTTATATCCCCGGCTTCGATCGCAGCCTCGGTCCCCGAACCAAGAGCAAAACCAATGTCGGCCTGGGCCAGAGCCGGAGCGTCGTTGATCCCGTCGCCCACCATGCCGAGCCGTTTTCCCTCTGCCTGCCATTCCTTGATGGCAAGAGCCTTCCCATCCGGTTTCACCTCGGCCAAAAATTTGTCGATCCCGAGTTCTCCCGCTATTTTCTTTGCCGCAAGGGAGTGATCCCCAGTCAATAGTCGAACCTCCATCCCCAACTCCCGGATCGCATTGACAAAATCCGGCGAACCCGGCCTAAGGGCGTCTCCTACTGCAACCAAACCGGCAATGCGTCCGTCCACTGCCGCAAATACCGGTGTTTCCCCGGCTCCTAAAACCTCTTCCAGCCAGCTCCCCAGATCCGCCAAATCAATATCCTGCTCCTTCATCAATGATAGATTGCCGATAAGTAGTTTTCGCCCCCCGACCTCCGCCTCAATCCCAAATCCTTCCAGGGCACGAAAACCTCGAGGTTCGCTCGGGGAAAGGCCTTTTTCTTCCGCCAGGTCAACCAAAGCCCGCCCCACCGGGTGCTCCGAAACCGATTCCGCGCTCCCGCATAGCCTTATCAGTTCATCTTCTGAAAACCCTCCTGTTGCTCGAACAGTTAAGACACGAGGCTGGCCAACCGTTAAGGTTCCTGTTTTGTCCAAAACGATGGTGTCAAGCTTGCTAGCCATCTCCAGCGCTTCGCCATTTTTCACCAAAATGCCCAACTCCGCTCCCCTGCCCGTTCCCACCGTGATGGCTGTCGGTGTAGCCAAACCCAAAGCGCAAGGGCAGGCGATAATGAGGATCGACACAAATACCTGTAGAGCGAAAGGCAGCGTCGGTTCGGGACCGAATTTCAACCAGAAAGCCCCCGAAATCAACGCAATGATCAGAATTGCGGGAACGAAATAGCCGCTTACCACATCGGCCAGACGGGCAATGGGGGATTTGGAACTTTGCGCCTCTCGAACCAGTTCGATGATTCTTCTGAGCAAAGTATCGCTGGCTGCCGAGGTAACCTGGAAACGAAAGCTCCCGGTGCGGTTCAAGGAGCCGCTGAATACGGGATCTCCAGGGATTTTTTCCACCGGCATGGGTTCTCCCGTCAGCATCGATTCATCTATCGATGAGGTTCCCGAAATAATTTTTCCATCTAAAGGTAAAATCTCGCCCGGCCGGACCAGAACCGTTTCACCGGTGGCCACCTCATGGTAGGGAACTTTTATCTCCTCTTCCCCCCGGATTACGCTGGCCGTCTTCGGCTGCAATCCGATCAGGTTTCGAAGAGCCTTGGTCGTTTTCCTTTTGGCCCTGGCTTCCAGCAGCCTGCCCAAACCAACCAATACGATGATTACTACCGCCGCATCATAGTAAAGATGCGGAATTTGCCCAATTGCCTCCCAATATCCCGGAGCCAGGGTGACCGTAAAACTGTATAGGTAGGCGGTTCCCGCCCCCAGCGAAACAAGCGTGTTCATGTCGGCCCCAAAATGGAGCAGCCGGGTCCAGGCGGCCTTGAAAAAGGGACCACCGGTCAAGATAAGCACACCCGTTGCCAACATCCAGAGCGTCCAGTCCCGACCGGGAAATTCCACCTGCCCCATCGAAATAATGAGAACGGCAACGGCCAGAACGGCGGAAATGACAAGTTTGTGGAAAAGGCTTTTATATTTTTGCTCATCTTCTTTTCCGCGGCGGGCTTCCTCTTCTCCAAGGTCTGCTGCCGGGTCCAGCAGTTGCGCCATAAACCCCTCTCCGGTGATTTGCTCACTTATCCGGCTCGCATCGACCTGCCCTGCTTCGTAAGCGACCCGGACTTCACCCGTGGCCAGGTTTGCCAAAGCTCGATGGACTCCCTCCAGATTGAGAAGAGATTTTTCAATCCGGCTTACACAGGAGGCGCAATGCATTCCTTTCACCGCAAAACGATCTTCCCGTTCCGGGGAGGATATTTCCACTGGTTCGGATGGCATGTTCATGAACACACCCTAATCAAGCCTTCTTGAGGAGCCAGCCTTTTTGAGGAGCCAGCCTTTTTGCCGGCAAAACCAATTGGGATCGTTTAAAAATGACAATGCTCCCTCCCCATAACTTTTTCTTGGAAAAGAGCGGGTTAACCCGTAGTCTATTGTTATCGAAACAATCGAGCAAATTCAAACCACCCCGATTTTTCGCGGACTGAGCGAGGAGGCTTTGCGTAATCTCACCGCAAACCTTCGTGCCCTCGACTATTCCCCCGGCAATGTCGTCATTACCGAAGGCACTCTGGGAGATACTCTCTACATTATAAGCGAAGGCTCCATGGAAGTGGTTAAAAACCTGGACAGCCCCAATGAGGTAATTCTGGACACCCTGGGAAAGGGGGAGACCTTTGGAGAAATGTCCATTATTGAATCGGCGGCCAGGTCGGCATCGGTGCGCGCTCTGGAGGAACCCACCAAAGTATTCGCCCTCCATAAGTCGGACCTGCACCGGCTATTCAAGACCGCTCCCAGCCAATTCGTTTTGCTTATCCTCAATATCTCTCGCGACCTCTGCCGGAGACTCCGTAAAGTGGACGACCTCTACGCCGCCCGTGGCAATTGAGGTTTTATCAATGGCCCGTGGATCACCCTTCTTGACACCTGAAACGAATTTCTCCCGATCCCGCATCCGGCATCGCGCATCAACACTATACCCCGACTATTTCTTCAAGAACAACCCGGGGAGAATCCTTCCAAAGGTTTTCCAAGCTGTAAAACTCCCTCATTTCAGGGATGAAAAGGTGAACCATGAAATCGAAGGCATCCACTATAAGCCAGCCGCTGGATGGTTCCGAATTTGTTCCAAAGACCTCAATATCCTGGGCCTTTAAGGTTTCCTGAAGGCTCTTTTGCAACGCTTTCAGTTGAGGCGAGGATTTGCCGGAGGCTATGACAAAATAATCAGTGATGGAGGAGCGTCCTCTTAAATCGAGAATGACAAGATCGTCCGCTTTCTTATCATCCAAAGCCCGGCAGCAGGCTTTTATATTTTCCAGTATCTCTTCGTTTTTTTCTTCGTCGGGCATTCGTGGTTACTAATGATAAATATGTTTACTGTTAATAAAGCTATGAACTTTTTCCGGCAAAAACAAGCCGTAGTATTCTCCTTTCATAGCCCGGTCCCGTATTTCGGTCGAGCTAATTTCACAAACATGACCCTCAATCCAGTGCAGCCGCAGCCCCGGAATGCCGGGATCTTCAAAAGGATGACCGGGACGCTCCAGACACGCAAATTCTACCAAACCGGCCAGTTTCTCGATTTCCCGCCAGAGGTGTAAACCCTTCAATTGATCCGTTCCAATGATCCAGAACAGCCGTTGTCCGGGAAATTGTTCCGCTAGTATCCGAACCGTTTCAATTGTAAATTTGGGCGCACTCGAGTCCAACTCCAGGTCGAGAAGTCCAAATCGGCTGTCTCCCTCGATGGCCAGCTCCACCATGGTCTTGCGAGCGGAGGGGTCTGCCACCGGTAGTTGTTCTTTTAACGGATTGGCGGCGGTGGGCACGAAATAAACACGCTCGAGGCCCAATGCCTCCCAGACATCCTGCGCCTTGATCAAGTGGCCGAGATGCACGGGATCAAAAGTGCCGCCTAAAAACCCCGTTTTCAATTGCTGTCCTTCACAAGCCATTCATCAACATCATCGAATTTAAGATTGGTTCTAGGCAATTTAATAAAGCTTGCCAATCCCTTCCGCAAAACTGAATAAAAGTCGGTCCTCCTGCAATACCTGGGGCTGTGAGGTAGATGAAAGAATCTGTATTTCGAGCATCCCGCATCAAGTATCCAGCATC
>JAJFLV010000066.1 GCA_021772535.1 Opitutales bacterium
ATGCCCCTTATGCCGTCGATCTCTCTAACCCGGCAAAAATCAGCCAACAGATCGCTGCTGCCCAAAGCCCTCGACAAATGCCGAAACGAAATCCCCCCGAGCAGATAGCGCAGCGTTTCCATGCGCAGCGCCTTGATGGCAAAACTGGCCCGCGACTGCCGTGCCTTTACACTCATTGGCTGGCGCCCCTCCAAGGCAAACTCGATGGCCTGCGATTCGACCTCCGAGTCGATCAGCAGACGGTCGATTCGCTCAATAGTGGCGCGGAAGTTTTCGTAATCGGCGCATCGCTCAACCACAGTTAAAGCTGGACGCAGCTGACTTTGGATGACAATATTTTTCATAGAAAGGGTTAGTTTTGTTATTGCTAACGCAACTATAGAACCCTTTTTTGGCCGGATCGAGCAAAAAATTGCTCTTTCAGGCTATTTTTATCAACGTCATCCGTTTGACTATAAATCCTTTATATTTCTGGGACAGCCTCTACTTAATTTAAATAGGTATATTTACGCAGTTTGCCTCACACAGGGTTCTTCGGCAAAATATGTGTCGGTCGCGGGAGAAGGTGGAAAACGCGATGAGAGGGCGCAGATTCCGACCTGCGGACATTGATAAGAAATCGACGAGCCCCAGTGGAGCAGAATACGGGTTGAAACGGGAGCGCCTCCTACCGGATGGCTAATCTCCGTAAACCGTAAAAGGCCTTCGGCTGACGTCTGAAACCTGGAATGAAACCAGATTCTTCAATCGGCCAGTAATTGCTCAATCATCTGCAAAAGCTCAGCGTTGGTAAACGGCTTATCGATAATGCCCTGGGCGCCGAGGAATTTGGCCATGTTGAGGTAGTCCTTCATGCCCGTGTTGCCGCCACCGGACATGGCTATTATTTTTACATCGGGGAAATCGTGCCGGAGCTCGAGGATAGTGGCAATTCCCTCCTGCTCCGGCATGAAGATATCGGTTACGATTAAATCAACCTGATCCTGACGGTAGATGTTGACCGCTTCCAGCCCATTTGCGGCCGATGCTGTTTCATAACCGGCCCGTTCAAGCATACGGCAGAGCATTATGTTGAGCGGTGCGTCGTCGTCTACAATTAATACCTTAGGCATCGGTAGATTGTTTCCTTTTCAATTTTTCATTTCAGATTTTGGGAAAAGGCCGCGTATGGTTCGGCTCAATTCCGCTACTTCAAATGGCTTGCCGAGGTAACCTCGAATTCCCAGGAACTGGATTTCCTTTTTTGTCAGGAACTCACCCAGGCCCGTAATAAGAAGTACAGGGAAATCGGGGTGAATTCCCACAATCTCCCTGGTCAAATGAGCGCCGGTCATCCGGGGCATCGACTGATCGATCACAGCCAGGTCAAAATCTAACGGTTGGGAGCGAAAAAGCTCCAGAGCTTGAACGCTGCTATTTTTTACAGTCACGGTATAACCGAGTCTTTCGAGGGACGCTTTAATAGATTTTGTAATCGCTTCTTCATTGTCCACCAGAAGGATTCGCTCGCTGCCTTTGAGGGATTCTTCGGGAGGTGGAATTTTTTCATTTTCCAGGCGCTGTCCCAGGCACGGCAAAAAAATGGTGAAAGCCGAACCCTTTCCAAGTTTGCTTTCCACCGTGATGGCGCCACCGTGACTCTTGACCACGCCCTGTGCAACGGAAAGGCCGAGGCCGCTTCCTTCTCCAATTTCACGAGTAGTAAAAAAGGGCTCAAAAACCCTTTCCTTTGTTATTTCGTCCATACCGGCCCCATTGTCCCGGACGGTGAGTTCGAGGTAATCGCCTTCCCGCAAATCCGGGTGCAGCCGCGCCGATCCGCCTTCCAATTGGACTTCATGGAGGCGGATTTCCACCGTTCCCTGATTTTTTCCAATGGCCATGCAAGCATTGGTAATCAAGTTGAGCAGCGCCTGGCTTAGTTGGGTGGAATCGCCCAGCACAGAGTTGCATTTCTCCTCCAGGTCGAGGCGGATCTCTATTCCCTCATACACAACAGAACGCAAAAGGGTGAAGGTTTCCCTTATTATGGGGCAAAGATCGACCGGTTCACGCGGTTGTTCGCCCTCCCGGCTGAAAATCAATATTTGCCTGACCAGCTCACGGGCTCGTCTGGCGCAAACATATACCTGTTCCAGATCCTCCCGGAACGGACTGTCTTTTGGAATATCCTCCAAGACTATATTCAAATAACCAAATATCGGCTGTAATATATTATTAAAGTCGTGGGCGATTCCGCCAGCCAAAGTCCCGATAACCTCCATTTTTTGTGATTGGCGCAGATGAGCCTCGAGCCGTTCCCGTTCCTCCTCGGCTTTTTTCTGTTCGGTGATATCTTTATGGGTTCCCGTAGAGCGCAGGGAATATCCCTGTTCATCCCGTTTTAACACCTTGCCCCGCGACTGAATCCATTTCCAATCCCCTGATTTGGTACGCATGCGGACTTCGCTCTCACAAAAAGGAATTAACCCCTTCCGATGAGCTTTCCAGGCTTCGTCAACCTCTTTGGCATCATCAGGATGAAGGAGATCTCTCCATCCGGTGTAGGAAGGTTCAATATCTTCTATCCGGTATCCCAGCATGGAGGCCCAACGCTCATCAATTATCAGTTTTTTATTCTTCACGTCGTAATCCCACAAGCCCAGTTCGGATGCGTCCAGGGCCCGCTCCAGTCTTTCCTGTGAAATTGCCAGCATTTCTTCGGCGCGTTTTCTTTCAGTAATATCCTGGATAGTTCCGATACTTCTCTGAGGATTTCCCCTTTTATCCCTTTCTACTATTTTGCCATGTGAATGAATCCACTTCCATTGACCTGATTTGGTGCGCATGCGCAAATCGACCTCCATGGCTTCGGTTTGTCCGCTTAAATGAGCGAGGCGCACTTTTTCAGCTTTACTTACATCGTCTGTATGAACGAGATCCTTCCAACCGGAATTGTTCGGTTTAATTTCATCGACCCGATAGCCAAGCATACCGGCCCATCGCTCATCGACCACCATCACATCCTCCAGATCCTGGCAGTCCCAAAGGCCCAGTTCGGAAGCTTCCAGAGCCCGTTCCAAGCGTTCCTGGAAAATTGCAAGCAACTGCTCGGTGCGCTTTTGTTGATCAATGTCCTTATGTGTTCCGGTGAATCGGAGTATTCTCCCCCGCTCATCCCATTGAACCGCATTCCCCCTGCCCTGGATCCACTTCCAATCACCGGACTTAGTCTGCATCCGCACTTCAAATTCGCAAACGTTGATCAGGCCTTTCTGCTGGGAAGTCCAGGCTCTCTTAATAATCCTAAAATCGTCTGGATGAATGCGGTCATTCCAGCCTTTAAAGGTTGGTTCGATTTCCTCAACTGCAAATCCAAGCATTCCGGCCCAACGTTCATCTACAACGAAAGAGTTGATTGTCCTATCGTAATTCCACATGCCCAGTTCGGAAGCTTCCAGGGCCCGATTCAGACGCTCTTCACTTCGACGGAGGGCTTCTTCCTTATTTTTTCTATCGGTTATGTTGCACACATAAGAGAGAACCCTGTTCGGTCCGTAAGCCTGCATGAGACCCTCAAAATATTGAATTTTTTTCCCGATTGGAAAATTGAATTCATACCTTTGCAATTCACCGCTTAGCAAAGCTGTTTTGATATTGGTCATAACGACCCTGGCGGCATCCTCAGGGAGCGCATCCTTGATGACCATACCAATTAATTCATGACGTGGCAAAACGAGATCTCTTGGGTTGGAATCATTGCAATCAAGGTAGGTGCCTTGTCCGTCCAAAATAAAGATCAAGTCGGGAAATGACTTGAATATGGCTCGATGCTTCTTCTCGCTTTCAATCAATGCTTTTTCTGCTTTTTTCTGCTCGGTTACGTCGGTAACAACGGAGATGTATCCGACGACCTCCCCATTCGCATTCATTTTATAATTCCAGTCGACTTTCAGCGTAATAATTTTTCCGTCACAAGTTTTGTTGCGAGTCAGAATGTAGTCGTGTTCCGGACGTTTTCTGAGAATACGTCGCATCATCCGGTGATAGTTTCTTCTCAAAGCATCCGTGGCAAAGAGATCAAAAATGGATGTACCGATGAGTTCGCCATCAGCATAACCATGCATGTTGTGAAAGGCGCTGTTCGCTTGTTTGATGGTTCCTTCCAGGTCGATTTCATTGATTCCGTACGGGATGGTTTCGACAAGAATTCGATAATCCTCACCTCTACGGCGCAGGGTTTCCTCCGCCCGTTCGCGTTCGGTAATATTGCGAATCATACTGAGGACTTTTCCGGTTCCGCAGGGAATCATTCGAACATCGTAATATTGGCGTCCATGGGGCAAATCCAAATAATAATGGTAGGATTGTATTTTACCGGTTTCCACCGCTTCCCGAATATGATGGTGGGTCAATTCGACTAATTTTCCGGGCAATATCTCGGAAATATTCCGGCCGATTAAATTTTCTATCGGGGCCAATAGATCGGAAGGATAGGGGCTCAGGCACTCGAGGTAATTGCCTTCAATGTCAAAGATAAAGAGCAAGTCAGGCAAGGACTCCAGAATACAACTTGGGGTAATCTCACTATGCTTGAGTTTTTTATTATTTTCGTCATGCCCGGTTATTTCCCGCAGGATAATTCGCAATAAGGGTTCTCCCGCAGTTGACCCTCTCAGAGGGCAAACATTCAATTCAATTCGCGAGGGTTTTCCATGACGATTGGCGAGCTTTATGGTGAATCGATGATTAATTCGGCTGGGAGTTTCCTGATGAAGGTTATTTAAAAAATAATTGCGTTGCTCAGGCACGAGAAAGTCTGTCAATAATTTCTCCCGCAGAAAATCTACAGAGCAACCTAGAAAATTTGCGGCAACCCGGTTGGCCTCGGCAATTCGACCATTTTCATCGACGAGGAGGAATCCCTCCTCCGCATTCATAAAAAAATCAGCATAGTAGCCGCGCTGAGCCAGCAAACGCTTGTTTTCGCGCTCCAGTCTCCTGTTGTGCGCAGACAGTTTTTTTAAGCCCCTGGTCCATTGGCGTGGCGCAGATCTCTGTCGTTTTCGAGCTTTAACGTTCGCGGCAAAGAGGTCTTCCCGGGATTCAACGTTGCTCTTGTATCCTCTGACTCTAATCATTTATCTCCATTCTTGTTGGGCCCGCCTAAATGGCGTTTCAGCATTTCGTATATTTCTTCCGCCATAACCGGTTTGGCCAAATGGTCGGTGCAACCCGCTTCCGCCTGACGCTCTTCCGATTCGTCTCCCGTGCTGGCAGTTAATCCGATTATCGGTATGTTGGCAATTTCCGGTATGGCCCGGATTCGGCGCGTCGCTTCCAACCCATCCATGACCGGCATTCGCATATCCATGAAAATCAGTTCAGGCCGGAATTTTTCGGCTAATTCGACAGCTTCCTTCCCATTATGCGCAACGGTAATATGGTGCTCCTGTTGATTGAGCATATCCAGTAACATTGTGCGGATGATTTCATTGTCTTCTACGAGCATTATTCGTCGGCCAATGAGGATGGGTTCTTCATCATTTTCCCCAGATACTATCTCCTCTGGTAATTGGTCTGAAATGTAAAATTGGGGGAGGGTAAACCAGAAAGTGCTACCAACATTGAGTTGACTTTGGACGCCTATCTTGCCGCCGTGTAGCTCTACCAGCCGCCGGGTAAGGGCGAGGCCGATGCCTGTTCCTTCCATGGTGCTTTCACCGGTTTTACCGACGCGGTAAAATTCGGAAAAAATCTTGTCCTGTTCCCGCGGATCGATGCCCTCTCCGGTATCACAAACCTCTACCCTGATTTCATTTTCCAGGTTCTGAACGACATGTATATCGATACGGCCGTGAGGAGGCGTATATTTAATGGCGTTTGACAGCAGGTTAAACATGATTTGCATGCATTTTTTCCGATCCGCATTAACTCTCGTAAGGGAAGGATCGATAAAGGATTGGACCTCAAGGTTCTTTTCTTTGAACTGGGCACTCATTATGTTGAGGATTCCATTGAAAAAATCTTCCGGCTGAAAAGCCTCCAGATCAATTTCCATTTTTCCCGAATCGATTTTAGCCAGGTCGAGAAGGCCGTTGATCAGGTAAAGCAAATGCCTGCCGGCGTTAGTAATATTTTCGATATAGGCGTTTTGCTTTTCGTCAGATGCGGGGCTGTAATTCTTTTTGTAGAGATCAGAAAACCCGAGGATTGCACTGAGAGGAGTGCGTAACTCATGGCTCATGGATGAAATGAAACGGTTTCTGTGGCTGTTGGCTTCCTGCAGACGCAGATTGGAGTCCATCAGTTTTTCCATCGATTGGCGCAATTCGGCCGTCCTTGACTCCACCGTGTATTCCAGGTTTTGCCGATGGTTTTCCAGTTCCTGCTGGAGTTTTTTTCTTTCCGTGATGTCCCTGATGAGGACAATCCACTTGGGCCCCTCGCCTGTTTCAGCCACGCTTGCGATAAACTCCATGGGAAAAATAGAGCCATCTTTTCTCACGCCTTCGACCTCCTGCGGTATGTCGGCAAATTGTTTTACTCCGGTGGCGAGATATTGACGCAAGGAACCTTCATATTGCTTGATGTATTCTTCCTTCAAGAGGATCGTAACATTCAACTGGGAAATTTCCTCAAATGAATAGCCGAACATTTTTTCCGCCGCTGGATTGAAGGTATGGATACGTTTATTTTGATCGAATACGACGATGCCGTCGGCCACTGTATTGAGAATGGTGGAAAGCCGCGCTTCGTTTTCGCGAAGCGTTTGTTCAGCTTTGTCCCTTTCAGTGACATCCTCAGTAATTGCCACCACTACCGATGTATTTTTAAAGGTGGACATCTGCAGGTGATACTCAACAGGGTAAATGGTGCCATCCTTCCTCCTGTGGGAAGTTGAAAAATTCAACACTTCCTTCTCACCGGAGAGGAGAGGCCTCATCAACTCTTCCAATGTGTCGGATGTAAAATCGGGTTTAAAATCCAGGGGGGTTAATTTTGCCAATTCTTCGCTGGAGTATTGAAGGTTTTCACGCGCACCCCGGTTAACCTGTATGAACTTTAGGGTCTGAGGCTCGAAGATGTAAATCTCGTTTAAGGATTCTTCCAGAATATGGCCTAAACGGGCGGCTTGCTCTTCGGCCTCCCGTAATTTCAAAATATCCACCGTCGAAATCAACACCCTGGACCAGTCATCCTCGAAACCTGGAATGAGGAAAAGATTCAAAATAACATGGTAGGGATTGCCTTCCAGGTCTTTACCTTTGAATTGGCTTTCAAAGCGGGACTGGCCTTCACACAAGTCGATCAACACTTTTCTTACGACAGCGAAACTTTCGGAGGTAGCCATCTTATTGAGCCCATCCTGTAAATCGTTCTTATCATTGCCTTTGAATAGTTTCAAAGTGGCCTGATTGACATTCAGGATTTTTATGAGAGAACCGCAAAGAACGACAGCTTTAGGATGCTCCCGAAAATATTTCCTGAAATCCTTTACTCCGTTCAAATGCAAACGATCGATGAAGTCCTTGACAGCGGAATAATCTTGTTCCCAATGTGGGATTGGTGAATTTTCGAACAGACTTCGATAGCGCTCTTCGCTTTGTCGAAGCACTTCCTCGGTTTGTTTACGCTCGGTAATGTCCTGGTGAATCCCGATTGCCCTACGGGGTTGGCCGTCATCATCGAAGTCAAAAAACTGACCCTGGGTGTAAATCCACTTCCAGTTGCCATTTTTCGCCTTCATGCGAAACTCGGCAGTATAAAACGGGGTCTTGCCTTGCTTTCCTTTTAACCAGGCTTCCTTTAGTTCAGCAAAATCTCCAGGATGAATTAGAGAATTAAATTGAATTTGCGATTGCTCAAATTCGGAGAGTTCGTAACCGAGCATATTGGCATAACGTTCATCATAGTGGACCTCGTCGGTGACAAGATTTCGGTCCCAAAGACCCAAGTTGGAACCTTTTAAAGCAAGTTCCAGGCGATCTCGAGTCTCCCGCAAAGCGGCCTCGGTTTCTTTTTGTTTTGTTATGTCCTGATGGATACCGACGGCGCGAAGTGGTTTACCCTCTTCATCAAAATCAACTAATTGACCGTGGGTTAAAATCCATTTCCAGCGGCCATTCTTCGTGCGTAAGCGCAATTCCGCACTGTAAAAAGGTTTTTGCCGTCTTTTGTGCTGCAACCAAGCTTTCATGGATTTTTGAGTTTCTTCCGGATGGCACAGGGAATCAAAAAAATCTGCAGTTTGTTCAATTTCCTCAAGCTTGTAGCCAAGCATGCTGGCCCAGCGTTCATCATAAGTGGCCTCTTTGGTTTTCAGGTTGACATCCCAAAGTCCCAAATTGGAACCCCTCAGGGCCAGTTCCAACCGGTTGCGAGTTTCTTTGAGCGAGGATTCAGCTTTCTTTCGTTCGGCAATGTCCTGCACCGTTCCAATAAATAAGTAGTCTTCCCCCATGCTTGAGGCATCTACCGTTACTTCGATAGGGAAAGTGGAACCATCCTTGCGCAGGCCTAAAATTTCCCTTGGTTTTCCGGATAAGGTTTTAACTCCTTTATCGAGGAAATTTCTAAGATGTTTGTAGTAATGACTGCGATGGGATTTCTCCACGAGCAAAGCGATGCTTTTGCCGATAACCTCCTGTTCTTCGTAACCAAAGATCTTTAATGCAGCGGGATTCAACGATTCGATGTTGGTAAATTGGTTGAAACTGATGATGCCCTCACCGGCAGTTTCGAGAATAGTGCGAAGCCGGGTTTTCTGCACTTGAAGGTCGAGCAAAGCGGAATTTAATTGAGCCGTGCGTTGTGAGACCCCCTTTTCGAGACCGACATTGAGAAGACGGACTTCCTCCTGCACCCATTTGCGCTGCTCAATTTCCCTCTTTAAGGCAATATTGATATTGGCGAGTTCATTTTTTCCTTTTTCGGCACGAAAGAAAATGTTGTACATGTCCAAAAGCAATCCGGTAAAAACGCACCAGTAACTGGTAATCTTGGCCAAATGGGCGACATCGAACATGAGATCGCACAAATGACTCGAACATGACATGAAGAGGGTTTGTCCGGCCAAGCTCAAAATAAGGGCAATAACAAGCCAATGCTCGAAAATACCTCGCCGCCACCGGCCTTTGCGCAGATACCCGATCAAGGCCAGAAGAAACAGTGACCCCGCAACCAATTCTCCGGGGCGGGAAATAAGGTATTCCGGGTAATAGACCTGGGACAACCCGGCCAGGAAAAAATAAGCAATAAATGCCAGAACAAGAAAAACTAAAGCTGAAAGAATTGAATATTTATCACCGAGAACAGTTTTCCCTGGAGGTTTTTCTTTTCTTTGTGTCCAGTAACTTAAAAACAGGAATGTCCCAAGATAAATGCGGGTCGCATTCCAACTCCAGGTTATTAAACTGGAAGGATGCAAAGACAGGTATTGGCTAAACCATTGACTGGTAACCAGTGTGTGGTAACCGTCGAGCAAACCGGTTCCCAGAAAACCGCACCCGATTAACAGGTACATCCTGTTCTTTGTGGCATAATACCGCGCCAGGGTAGGACCCGCGATAAAAACCGCCAATAATGTTGCTGCAAACTCCATGAGAGTGTGCAATTCCAATGTGCTGGTCCAAGGGATACCACCCAGAAAATAGCGGGCGGCCCCCAGCCCTAAAACCAAGCCGATATAGATTGCCGTTCTTCCCCTAAACATAACGTTTTTCTCCGAATTCGCACTCACATCGGAAAGAGCGAAAAGCGGACCTATTAAATCTCAAAGTAGTTGTAGCATAGAATCTTAGTGTTTTTACAATCGGTTATAAAAATTCTATCTCAATTAAGCAAGTAAGACAGATGCTGATAAATTATCTCATTCCATTGGTAGTTTTTTCTTCTGAAAGAATAAATTTTGGAACAATATCAGAATTTGGGATATAAGCAATCCTAATGGTCTTCCCAGAGTATAATCAGTTATAGTTTTTTTTCGTTTCCTAAAAACCGTTTCAGAATATCCAACATTTCATCCGTCATAACCGGTTTGGCCAAGTGGCCGCTGCAACCCGCTTCCCTCTGTTGCTCTTCTGCATCAATGCCGGTGCTGGCCGTCAGTGCAATAATCGGCACTTTCGCATTCTCCGGCCTGGCACGAATCCGGCGAGTTGCCTCTAAACCATCCATGATGGGCATTCGCATATCCATGAATATCAGGTCAGGGCGAATTTTATCGGCAAGTTCCACCGCTTCCTTTCCATTTTCGGCCACGGTGATTTGATGCCCCTGCTGATTGAGCATGTCCAGGAGCATCGTTCTAATGATCAAGCTGTCTTCGGCCAGCAAAATTCGACATCCCGTAGGAACGGAGCCCTCAATATTTTTTTGGGATTTCTCCTCCTTGAGCAATCTGTCAAAAATTGTAACCTGGGGCAATGTAAACCAAAAGGTGCTTCCGACACCGGTCTGGCTATTGACTCCAATCTGGCCATTTTGAAGTTCCACCAAGCGCCGGGTTAAGGCGAGCCCGATGCCCGTTCCTTCAGAGGAGTTGCCGCCGGATTTGCTGATCTGGTAAAATTCGGAGAATATTTTTTCCTTTTCCTCTGGATCGATGCCGAGTCCGGTGTCGAATACCTCTACCCTGATCCCGCTCTCCATGTCCTGAAGGATGTTAATTCCAATACGGCCTCCATCCGGCGTGAACTTGAATGCGTTGGATAAGAGGTTTAGCATAATTTGCATACACTTTCTTTTATCTACGGTAATTTCGGTAAGATTGGGATCTATAAATGTTTCCACCTGAAGGTTTTTTTCATTGAACTTTGCAGCCATGATACTGAGAATTTTTTCAATAAAATCCGCCGGAGGAAAGACATCCAGTTCGACTTCCATTTTCCCCGAATCGATTTTGGCCAGGTCGAGAAGGCCATTAATGAGATTGAGTAAATGCCTTCCGGCATTGGTAATATTATGGATATAGTCGTTTTGCTTTTCATCGATAGTTGGACCGTAATTTTTAGTATAAAGATCGGCATACCCCAAGATGGCGCTCAAGGGGGTGCGCAGCTCATGGCTCATGGAGGAAATGAAACGGCTGCGCATGTTGTTGGCTTCCTGCAAGCGCAAGTTCGCGTCCATCAATTTTTCCATAGACAAGCTCAATTCCGCCGTTCGAGACTCCACCGTATATTCCAGGTTTTGCCGGTGGTTTTCCAATTCCTTCTCGATTTTTTTTCTTTCGGTAATGTCTCTAATGACCGCAATTAAGGTAAGGCCGGTCTCCATTTTTGCTGTACTCAAGACAAACTCCATTGGAAAAACAGAGCCATCTTTTCGCAAACCGGAGACCTCTTGCGGTTTTCCCAGGAGTTGCCGTTTTCGCGTTTTTAAATATGCCTTAAAGATTTCATCATATTTGCTATGGAATTCTTCTTCAAAAAGAGCAAAAATATCCCGGCCGATTATTTCCTTGGCAGAATAACCGAATAATTCTTCTGCCGCCGGATTTAAAATTTTGATCTGTTTTCCTTCATCGAACACGACAATACCTTCGGCCACGGTGTTGAGAATAGTGGAAAGCCGCGCCTCGTTTTCATGAAGGCTTATTTGCGCTTTTTCCCTTTCTGTAGTGTCTTCAATAATTGCCACAAACACTGCCGCATCACCGAATGTGGACATTTGCAAATGCGCATTGATGGGATAGGTGCTGCCATCTTTCCTTATGTGCAGCGAGGACAAACGCAATCTTTCCCTTTCTCCCGAAAGCAAAGGCTTAAGCATTTTTTCAAAAGAAGCCAGTTTGTATTCGGGATTTACATCCAAGGGAGTTAATTCTGCCAATTCTTCGCTGCTATATTGAAGATTCTCACGGGCCCCCCGGTTAACCTGTACAAACTTATAAGTAAGAGTATCCACGATGTAAATTTCATTTAACGATTCTTCCAGAATATGGCCCAAACGGGCTGCTTTCTCCTCAGCCAGACGTAATTCTTTGATGTCCACATTAGCGATGATGACATTAGACCATGTTTCTTCGCACCCCGGAACAAGGGTAAGCGAGGTTAAGAAATTGCAAGGTTGGCCCGTAAAACTTCTGGCCAACATTTCACATTCAAAAAAGGTTTTTCCTTCGCATAAAGCAACTAACTCATCCCGGAAGTCAGAAAAGTTTTGCGGGGATAAAAATTTATCCACTCCTCCCAGCAGATCCGATTTGGTTTTCGCATCAAACGCCTTAACCGCAGCGGGATTTACATCCAGTATTCTAACCAGGGAAAAACATTTGTGAACGGCCTTGGGATGCTTCTGGAAATATTCCCTGAAATCGGTCACACCGGAATAACGCAATCCCTCAATGTATTCCTTAACCGCAGAAAAGTTCTCTTCCCAGAGGGCGACCGGGGAAAACTCGAATATATTGCGGAATCGCTCGCTGCTGAGACGAAGGTCGTTCTCTATTTTTCTCAACTCGGTTATATCCGTGAGGATAGTTAAGGCACAAATTCCGGATTTTTGGTCGAACTTGAAGGGTATCTTAGTCACCTGCTGGTATTTAACTCCTCCTTTAGGTTCCAAGTTTATTTTCTCGCTGAAAGATTTAATTTCACCGGATTCTATGACTTCCAGGTCGTCCTTTAAAAATTGTTCCACCTGTTCTTTAGAGGGATCAAGCTGCAATTCTGTGTGTAGAAAGCCGATAAATTCTTGAACCGTTTTATTAGCATCGCCGGCCGCGGCCTCGTTGATGTAAACAAATCTGCCATCCCTGTCCTTAACAAATATCGGGTTGGGCAATGCATCGAGGAGAAGGCGTAAACGAGTTTCGTTTTCCTTGACGGCTAACTCAGCTCGTTTACGTGAATCGATATCCTGATGGATGCCGACCACGCGCAAAGGCTTGCCTACGCTGTCCCATTCGAAAATCTTCCCGCAGGTTTGGATCCACTTCCAGCCACCGGCTTTGGTGCGTAAACGTAATTCACTCTGGTATAACGGGGTTTCTCCATACAAGAGGGCTTTCCAGGCATCTTTTAATCGAGGTAAATCATTGGGATGGACATACTTAGTAAAATCATCGACATTGGTGGAAAACTCATCCTGTTCGTAACCGAACATGGAAGCCAAATTTTCACTCCAGAAAGTTTCACGGGTTTGCAAATTAGAATCCCAGAGGCCCAGATCGGCCCCCTTAATGGCCATTTCCAGACGGGCTCTCGCATTTTCAAAAGCATCCTCGGCCTGTTTACGCTCCAATTCCGCCGAAACGCGCGCGGCGAAAATATTGATTACCGACAGAGGAAGGAGATATTCCGAGACCGGTTTTCGAAAAAGAAGGACCATAATTCCAAGCGTCTCGCCGCTGGAATAATACAGCCTTTTGCCGATGTATCCTTCAATGTCCATCTTTTGCAGCAACTTGTCGTTTGGAAACAATTCTTGAATACCGCTTTTATGGAAGCATGGATCCTCCTCGTCATTTTGCAGGACGCAGGAACAGGGTGTGCCTTTGAGATCGTATTCGATATTTTCTATGATTTTTCCATCGGCGCAGGCAACCAGGGTCTGCACGCTTTCCTTGCTTTCATCTTTGAATATTCCAATGAAGCTATAATCCGCCCCCATGATATTGGCTAAATTGATCGCTAAACCCTGATAAAAAGAATCCCCGATTTTTTGCGAAACTTCCTTGGCAACTGCATTGATGGTCTCCTGAATGCGCTTGTTCTCGCTGATATCCTGGAAAGTTCCGCTTAACTTGACTGTTTTGCCGTCAACAATATGGGGCTGACAAAGGGATTGTATCCAAAGATCCTTACCCTTTGCAGTGGTAAACCGCAGTTGTAGATCGTAGGGTTCGCCATATTCGATGGACCTCTGTATCGCTTTTTTCAGCATTGGCCGGTCTTTCAGATGGTAAAAGCCGATCATTTTTTCGAGAAGAGGCCGATAATCCAACGGCAATTCGTGCATCCGATAGGTTTCCTCGGTCCAGCGAACCTCAAGGGTTTTCGCATCAAGCTCCCAACCACCCACTTTGGCCATTCGTCCAGTTGCATTGAGAAATTCCTCGCTGCGCTGCAAAGCTTGCTCCACCTGCTTTTTATCGGTGATATCCCGAATGAAGCCGTAAAATATCGTGTGACCGCCAATGTTTGTTTCGAGAACAGATATATCTATGGGGAAGATTTCGCCGTTATTTCGTTGGGCCATTACCTCTCGGCCAATGCCGATGATCTTTTTTTCACCCGTTTTAATGTATTTCCGCAGATAGCCGTCATGGCCACTTTTGTGCGGCTCCGGCATCAGCTTGCTGACATTCTGTCCGATCAACTCCTCTTCGGAAAAACCGAACATTTTGCCGAGCGCATGATTGACCGTCTCGATGAGGCCAAATTTATTAATTGTGATAATGCCAAGGGAACATGTATGGAGGACTGCTTCCAACCGGCTTTCACTCTCCTTAAAAAACTTTTCCAATTGTCTAAAATTAGTCAGGTCGATTACGGAAACATAAACCCTTGACCAGGTATCCTCGTAGCCTCTAGCCACCGAAACATTAACAAGAGTGGCGATTGGATTCCCAGGCACCGTCCGACTGGAAATTTCGATGGAAAACTCCTGTTTTCCTTCCGAGAGAGAAATCAATTCCTCCTTGAATCCCGGGTTGGGGCCCTCCGGGTTAACACCTGGCGGAGATCCCAAAAGATCCTCTTTGCGGTCCGTTTTGTAAAGTTTAAGGGTGGCTTCATTGATTTCGACCACTTTAATCAATTGGGTCAAACGGGCCACTTCCCCAGGGGCGTTCTCGAAATACTCCCGGAAATCCTCAACCCCCGATTTTCTCAACTCATCAATATTTATTTTTACTTCCGAAAAATCCTCCTCCCAAAGGGAGATGGGGGATTGCTCGAATAGGGAGAGGTACTGCTGGCAAGAATTATCAAGGTCGGCGGTCCGCTTTCTGACCAGGCTGCGTAATCGTTGATTGAATAAAAAAAGACCCAAAGCCACCGCTCCAAAGACTCCTATAACCCAGAATAACAATTTCACCAACCATGAGTATTTTTCCAGTCGGGATTCTTCCGGATTGTAAACAAACCCTTTGAGAGATGCATCCTTAGGCGCCAAACCAACTTCCTTGTAAGTGTTGGCCATGTGTTCCCACCGACCAGGGTTCATATGGCCCATCTCAACGATACCAGGGAGAATGAGTTGGCGCATGGCCTCCGCCTCAAAGCGCATACTTTCTCTCGTCAGGCCTCTTTTTCCCACATCGTAATTGTTCAGGATCACGTCGATGATCTCCTCGGTATTGGCCATGGCATACTCCCAACCTCGCAAACTGGCCTGGAGAAATCTTTCTGTGCGTTGAGGATGTTCCTCCAGCTCTTTTTCAGAGGTATAAATGGAATCACCATAAAAATCGTAACCATACCTGGACGGTTTGATAACCACATAAGAGATACCCCGTTTCTCCAAAATAAATGGGAGATCAGTCAAATAACCCGCAATGACGCCGATTTCGCCTTTGATTAATTTGTTGAGATTATCTTCATAAGTGAAAGAGTAACGGGTAGTGTTCACTTCAATTTGATCGAAGGGGATACCCTCTTGCATAAACATGCCAATGAACTCGGGGTTTTCCCAGAAACCCAGGGAGGATTTGACCGAAGGAATGTCGTGCAAATTTAATACTCCGGAATCGGCTCGGGCAATAAGCGCTGCCGGGGAGTGCTGAAAGATGGCAGCCAGGACAACGACAGGATTGCCCCGTAAACGGGAGGAAACCACACTCGATAAAGTGACCCCGTAATTGGCGTTTCCGGCCAGAACCTCCCCAATACCGCTATCTACTGAGGACAAGGAATCTTCCTTCATACTGACAGTTAATCCCACTTCACGGTAAAAACCCATCTCCTGTGCAGCATAATAGCCAGCAAACTGAAATTGATGTAACCAACGCAGTTGCAGAGATACTTCCTCCAGGCCAACTTCGGCCAAAGCGATATTAGGCCCCAAACAGGTCAGAAAAAAACCTGCCGCCAGGCAAACAGTCTCTCTGACCGGGATACAGTTATTAACCCTTGAAAGTAAACCCTTCAAGGCCTTCAATTTTGAATGGAGCGGTATGTATGGCAAAAGAGTTTTACAGGGATTATTCATTCCATGGCACTAGGACATAATAGACAATATGGAGAATTCCTAGAAGCCAATCAAGGATAGGAAGAAAACCCCTTCGTCAAAAGCAAAAAGAAATCCCATGGCATAATGCCGTTTCTTGCAATCTCAATAAAATAATAACACGTTAAAACTATTCCTACAACAGGTAGATGTTTGCATATTCCGCAGGTCTATCCACGTAGTGTCGAGTTCCGGTGAATCTTTTGAGCAATGAGAACGCTAATGAGGGTAAGCACAACGCACCTGCAGGTTCAAAATCGCCTCCTTCCCTGAGAAGAGAAGATTTGAAGTTCTTGAAGTCTGAGGCAATTGTGACAAAAGGGCCGTGCCGGTAGGCATAACGCCCCCGGCTCTGCCTTGCCGGAGTGGTAGTAGGACTCCTGCCCAGGTAAAGTTATCATCGGGACATGGCAACTGAAATACCAAAAATCGTTCGATTATCTATATCGTGCAATTCTTGTCTTTTTTAAATAAATTATCATTTTCAAAGGTTTATACATTTGGCGGATAAATCCGTAATTACCCGATGCGATACCTTTTGCTTATTAATTTCCTCATTATGCCGTATTCAAGCGGGGTACCGACACGGGCACAAATTGCCGACGGCATCACCTTGGGTGAAGAACTACAGGTTTTTTCCGATGCCTGGATGGAGGAAAAAATGACTAAACACCATATCCCTGGTTCTGTCCTGGTGGTGGTAAAAGATGGTTTACCGCTTTTTTCAAAAGGCTATGGCACGGCAGATTTGGAAACCATCGTGCCAATGGACCCGGACAAAACCATTTTAAGGGTTGCTTCCATTTCGAAACTGGTCACCGCTACAGCTGTCATGCAGGTGTTTGAAAGAGGGCTTGTTGACCTGCAAACCGACATTCGCACCTATATCGAGCCCGATTTGATGCGGGCCTACCCCAGTTCGGTGAATCTGCACCAGCTTCTGACTCACAGCGCCGGTGTGGGAGATAAATTCTTCGGACAAACGGTGAAAAAAGCCAAAGATCTGCTTCCTTTGGAGGCCTATTTGCGAGAGGAGTTGACCAAACCACTGGCCCCGCCCGGATTCTTTGTCAATTATTCCAGTCATGGAATTTCACTGGCCGCCCATGTTGTCGAAAAGGTGACTGGGCTTAATTTTGAGGAGTATTGCCAGCAAAATATATTCGGCCCACTGGGGATGGATAAGAGCACTTTTGTCCCGTCTGACGCATTAATGAAAAATGCCTGTACCTGTTACAAATATATTTTTGGCGGCTACCGGATCCTGCCTATGCGACATTGGCGTCACTATCCTGCCTCCACACTAACTACCACCGGCAACGAAATGGGGCGGTTCATGATTACCCATCTTGAAAAGGGGACGCTGCAATTGCCCGGAGAAGCCGGGAAACGGATTTTTTCAACCGAAACCACCCAAATAATGCACCGGCGGCAGTTCACCATGCACCCCCGGATGCCGGGCATGGCCTATGGGTTTTGGGAGCGCCGGGAAAATGGCTGGCGGCTGCTTTGGCATAGTGGCCACATGCCGGGGCATCGCACAGGACTTTTCTTAATGCCTTCGGAACGACTGGGGCTTTTTCTTTTCAGCAATACCGAATTTCGTCTTTTCGATCTCTTTATCGAAGATTTTTTCGATCGATTTTATCCCTCCCCGAAAAGTCAGCCGATTCTCGCTGGCGCCAAAGAGGACTTGAATCGCTATGCGGGCGCTTACCGGCACACCTGGTATCCAAGAAGAACAATTGGGAAAATCACCGCCTTTCACGGTGGGCCGGGTCAACAATTGAATGTCAAACCGACAAATGCCGGTAAAATGCTTTTGATCGGAGACAAGCCTTATGAGCCGGTCGTTAAAAACCTATTTCGCTTGGCTGGGAGTGATGAATATACCGCCTTCTGGGAAACAACAGCAGGTAATCCCTTGGTGCTTTACCAAGGCGGGATGTTTGCCTACCACCGGTTGAGATGGTTCCAGAGGGTGGAGTTTCACTATATGCTGAGCGCCCTGGTTTCCCTCATTTTCCTGGTCTCCTTTTCGATCTGGGCGTTTTCAATTAAAAAATCGGGGCTTCGGCGGCAGAGAGAAGAACCCTGGTGTGTGCCGACTGCTCGATTAAGCGCGGGGCTCGTTTGCGCTTTCTACCTTGCTTTTTTCGTGGGACTGCCAGCGGTAGTGTCAACGGGCGCCTACAAAATGGTTCAGGAGATCCAGTTATCGCTCAAAATCCTGCTGGCGGCGCCGCTCCTGGGTTGTGCCTCCTCGGCGGTGTTGTTCTGCGCACTGTCCGTAGCCTGGAATTTTCCACAAATGAAGAAGAAGGATAAAATACTCTACACAATCATCCTTTTAAACTCTCTGGCAGCAGCATGGTTTCTGAACCATTGGAACCTTCTTGGCTATCGATTCTAGGATTAAAGCCCTAGAATCTATGCAACTGGCAGATATCGAGAAAAAAAATTGCCAAACCGTATTGAAAGGAGAAAAATGTACTCGAAAGCTCCAGAGGTCGATAATTTCAACGGTTCATTCTCAATATATAGAAAATCCCGATTTATCTAAATATTAACAAGATTGTCATTAATTTCCACAGGTTAAGTTTAAGTTTCGTTTGCCTAAGGCATTGAGAGAAAACCTCTCAAACCTGCCATGCCTTTAATTTTGGAACAGGAATTCGGGAACGATTCGATTAAATCTCCTGATTTTATTCGGGAAGGTGCGCAACCAGCTTTGAAAGTATTCAACGTCAATATTTTCGTAAAATTACCTGCCTTGGAACCGGTTTTTGCCGGAATGGATAAAACTTATAGGGGAACTAAGAAAGTGAACTAATATGTGCGGAATTGTGGGATTTACGGGTCATTCCCTCGATGAAGGGAAATTGCAAAGGGCAGTCGATTCGCTGCATCATCGGGGCCCTGACGGGAGCGGTATTTACATCGATCCCCACGAGTGCGCAGGGTTGGGACACGCGCGTTTGTCGATCATCGATCTGGAAACCGGGGCTCAACCACTCTACGCCCAAAATGATGAATTGGTCCTGGTTTGCAATGGAGAGATTTATGACTTCGAAAGGATCAGAAATGAACTCCAAGCACTTGGTCACGAATTCTATACCAAAAGTGATTCGGAGGTAATCCTTCATCTCTACAGGGAGTATGGAAAAGAATTCGTCCATCACCTGAGAGGCGAATTTGCCTTTCTGCTTCTGGACAAAAGTAAGCGTGTCTTAATTGCGGTTCGAGATCGTTTTGGCATTAAACCTTTATATTTTCACGAAAAGGAGGGAAAAATTATCTTTGCCTCGGAAGCCAAGGCAATTTTCGCGTCAGGATGCCATCAACCGAAAATTGACGTAATTGCCGTAAGGAACTTTCTCAGCGGGGTTATCCCGGACTCGATATTTGAGGGTATTGAGGTGGTTCCGCCGGGATGCCTGATGGAGGTGAATCTGGAAAGCCTGGAACATGAGATCCGCCAATACTGGGATTTGGATTTGCCAGCCGAATGCGAAATCAATGATGACAAGGAACTCGATCATCATGCGCAAACCGTCCACGAGGCTTTTGATGATGCGGTTCGTCTGCGTTTGCGCGCGGATGTCCCGGTGGGCGTCTATCTGAGTGGAGGAATTGACTCGTCAATTGTTGCAGCATCGGCGGCCAAACAACATCCTGGCCGGATCAAGGCTTTTACCATATCCTTTCCGGGAGATGAAAATTTTAATGAGTATCGATTGGCCAAGGATATGGCCGAAAAGATTGGGGCTGAGTTCCATTCGGTTACCTGCGATAGCGAAACAATGCTCGAGAACACCGAGGATTGCCTATGGGTTTCCGAATTGCCGTTTCATAATTTTCACGGCGTTGCCAAATTTCTTCTGTCCCGTTTGGCTCGGCAGCACGTCAAAGTGGTTTTGACCGGGGAAGGCTCCGACGAGGTATTTTTGGGGTATGTCTATTTTCAACCAGGCAAAGGCGCCATAACGAGCCAGATGGAAAACCGATTAAAGACGCGATGCCTTCCCAGCGGACCTCATATCTGTGAAATTATCGAGGCGATTGGTTTTCTGCCCTGGCAGGAACATGCGGAATTATTTTCAAAGGGACGACAGAAATTTATAAGAAGCCTTTTTCATTCTGGCCAACATTCGCGAATTTCCCAGAACCCCCCCCTTATATGGCTCAGGCGGCGTATTGAGCGAACTCAAACGGACGAACGGTCCCTGGTCAGAAAAATTCAATACTTCTGCATCAAAGCGGTAATGGCTCCCTATATCCTATCGATGCTTGGCGATCGGCAGGAAATGGGGCATTCCATAGAAGGGCGCACGCCTTTTCTCGATCACCACCTGTTCGAAAAATCCCGGAAAATTCCAGACCGTTTCAAGATATGCAACGGGGTGGAGAAATATGTATTGCGGGAAGCGTTTAAAGACGAAATAACCGACGAAATATACGGCCGTGAAAAATGGCCCTACTGCGCCCCGCCGTTGTGGATAAAAAAGGGCATTTATCCAATACTCGATCAGCTTTACGATCGTTATCTATCCAAAGAGGCCATTGAGAAAAGCGGCATTTTCAATTATCGCATGATTCGGCGCTGCCGCTGGATGGCACGCCTTTTTTTCTTCGATTGCGCAATAAAACGAAAATTGAACCAGATGTGTGTTTTCATTCTCACCGTGCAGATTCTGGACCGTCTTTACGTCCAAAATTTCGAGGAGAATCTGGATATACGGCGGGCTCAGGGGAAAGAATCCGCCAACAAGGTACCCTTGGCAACCTCAAGGCCAAAGGAAAAGAAGGTGTCACAGGTTAAAGATCCTGTATTGCAGAGCGAATTGCTGTAATCCATTGGAAACTTCCTGGATACCATTTTTTAGAAAAGCCTCCCAATTTTGGAAATAAAGAAAAAGTTTGATTTTCAGGCTATATCCTTTAGAAATGACTCTACTACCTTCTCTTGATCCACACTGTGGTTTGCCTAAGTATATTCCGCTCAATTAGATTCGCGCCTTTTCTGGTTTTATTGACTGGATTTGCGAATTTAACTTTTTGGGGTCGTCATCGAAGGCCCCTTTGTTGAGGGGTCAGGCACCTGGACCACCATTCCCAATGGGGGCTTCGAGACCGGTAATATTTCTCAATGGAGTGATGATACATTTAGTAGAGGTAGTTTTTCGGCAACTTCGGATTTAGCCTTTGATGGAGGGTTTAGTGCCGGAGCCTCACCTTTTTCCACATTTAATGGAGCAGGGTTTGCTCTGAGACAGACCGTTTCAGTAACCGGTGGGCAGGATTACGTGCTCAGTGCCTTAGTTAATACAGGAAATATTTCCGGTGGGTAGGTTCGTCTCGATATTAATGTTAATGGAACTTTTATTGGTCTCGATCCTTCCGCAAACAATGGTACTTCCGAATGGCAGTTTCTCTCGGATACTTTCAGCATTCCTTCTGGTGTAAATTCAGTTAGCGTTCGGCTGGTCAGGGACGGGGCCGTAACCTTTAATGAAATCGCTCTTTTCGATGAAATAGGCTTAACTCCCGCAGGAAGTTTTACCCCTCCGACCGCAATTCCCGAACCGAGTGTTTTTGCTTTGCTCGGGTTTGGAATATTTTTCGTAGTTTTTATGAAGGGGCGAAATATTCTTCGTTTTTGTGACAGTTATTTCCAATGAATAAGAAATGAAACCCCTTCAGGGTTTTGGGATTATAGAAGGTGTTTCGCTATCCAGGGATTGCATTCCTGGTTGACGAATTTTGCCCCCTCGCAAGCAACGAAAATTGATCCATTCCAATCTCTTGAAATAATATATGGGTTCTTTTTCTCATAAATGCATTGAAAAATCATAGTATTTTAATCAGCGTCAAAGAAACGTGTCTGCAAAGGTATCTTATTCATTCTGTTGGAAATGTTATGTCTGATGAAAGTTAGTCGTACCGCTGGGTTGATAAATATCCAAAAGACGCAAATTCGGGTTTCCATCCAGCCCTCGCGGGAAAAGCAAATTTATGGTAAAAGCAGTAAAACCTCTCATTGACCTAAAGTCGGCGGACCTCCGTTTTTTGCCGAATCGACTGTGTCCGCTGGTGGAGGATGTTTTTTCCTTTACGAGTATCAACGAGGTTTATGAGGAGATTTCCCGGCGGATGGCGGTGACCGGGTATGAAAAGAATTTTTTTGAAACGGCCATGGAAGTGCTGGGGCTTTCCTGTGAGATGGAAGAGGGAGACCTGGAAAATATTCCTTTGGAGGGACCTGTCATCGTGGTAGCCAATCACCCTCTTGGCGGTATGGACGCAATCGTGCTGGGCGAAATACTCGCTCGGCGCCGCCAGGATGCCCGCTTGATTGCCAATTATTTGCTGGACGGCATCAGTGAGCTGCGCCCCTGGGTTTACCAGGTGAGCCCATTTAACCGGCCCGATGCCGCCTGGATCAATATGTCTGGCCTGAGGCAGAGTAGAGATTGGCTGCGCAATGGAGGATTGGTGGGAACCTTTCCCGCCGGCATGGTATCCCGGGCAAGCTTTCGGGATCGCTCCATAACCGACGGTCCCTGGAGCAATAGCGTTGCTCAACTGGCGCGCCGTACCAAGGCGACAGTGGTACCGGTCTATTTCGAAGGCCGTAATAGCCTCTTTTTTCAAACTATGGGGCTATTTCATCCACTTTTGAGAACGGTTTTGCTGCCTCGGGAATTTGTAGTACGAAAAGACCGGCAAATTCGGGTAAAAGTGGGCGCTCCGATAACCAGTCGGGCCTTGAGAGAATTTGAGACGGTTGAACAGGTAACAGCCTTTTTAAGGCTCAACGTTTACATGCTGAAAAACCGGTCAGGCCAGGATGGGGAAATACCCGCGAAGCATTTCTTTTTCGATAAACAGGTTACGAAAAATACTTTAGCTCCCATCATTTCTCCTCAACCGCCGGAGATGTTGAGCAGGGAAATAGAGGATCTTCCCGCTGATCAGCTTTTGGTCGGTTTTGGCGCCTTAAAGGTTTACTACGCCCGGGCAGAACAAATCCCGGAAACGCTGAAAGAGATTGGACGACTGAGGGAAATTACCTTTCGACAAGCCCAGGAAGGCACCGGCAAGCAATTCGATTTGGAGCCTTACGATTATTACTATCTGCAACTTTTTTTGTGGAACAGCGAAAAACGTGAAATCGTGGGCGGGTACCGGCTTGGAGGAACCGACGAAATCATTCCTCGTTACGGAATAAATGGTCTCTATACGAGCAAACTGTTCGCCTACAAAGCCGAATTTTTCACCAAAATGAATCCTGCCCTGGAATTGGGACGTTCGTTTATTCGCCCGGAATACCAGAAAACGCGCTCAGCCCTGGCGTTGGTCTGGAAAGGCATCGGGGAGTACATTTCTCGCAACATGCGTTACAGAATTTTATTCGGGGCTGTCAGCACGAGCCAGGATTATCTGGTTATATCGAAAAAAATCATCATGGAGTTTCTTCGCCAAAATGCCCTCGATCCCTCCCTGGTCCCTTTTGTAAAAGCCAAAAATCCTCCCCCAAAATCAAAATTCGCTCCTTCGGAAAGAGAATCTATTGGCAAGGGCCTGCAGCGGATTGACGATGTGTCCTCCTTGATCTCAGGACTGGAAAAGGATGGCAAGGGCGTCCCGGTGCTTTTGCGGCAATACCTGAAATTTAACGGCTCTATCATCAGCTTCACCATTAACAATGACTTTAGCAATGTGATGGAAAGTCTTGTTGTGGTGGACTTGATGCGCAGTGAAAAAAGTGTCCTCAAGAGGTTTGTGGGAGAGAATAAAATAGACCGATTTCTTGATTTTCACAGTCAGGACAAGGCTTCCAGAGCCACAACCCGGTAGGTTGGTCAGTTGTAACAATTGGCGGGGTGTAATAACACCCTCATGGTGGATTCCGAGATCGATTTACGAACGAGAGGTCCTTGGAGGGAATCTTAGAGGGTGTCTAAGAAGTGGAAATGTGCGATGGTGCGCGACCTTCGATGCCCGCCCGGCATCCCTTGGGGACAGAGTGTTTTGAGGCATCAGCGGCGTTGCATCAACCGAGTAAGGGCTTCCAGTTCAAACTTGCAACCAGATGTATTTGTATGGTTTGAGGGTGATGGTGTCTTTAGTCCTCAGCTTGAGTACTTTTGAAGTTATGATGGAGAGGATGGACTCCTTATCGGCAAAAGGCGGGTATATTTCCGGCAGGGATTTTTTGATGGTGCTGGAAGTAAAATTGTAGAGGCAAACGATTGTTTCATTTGAATTTGGGGAGATGCGCACCAACCCAAACAATTCGGAGCCTAATTCCAGGATTTCCTGCTTTCCGTCTGGATGAAAGGCGGGATGCTGGTTGCGGCGATTGAGTAATTTGAGGTATCTTCGGTAAACGTAGGCAGCGGTTTGTTCAGAGTTGTTTAGCTTGCTCTTTAATTCATCCAAATCCCATTTTTTTCGGTTGATGGCCCGGTTTTGGCCCGTTGTCTTGACACCTTCAAGGTTGTTTTCCGCTCCAATCAAGCTGTTGAAATAGATTGCGGGGATCCCTTTCAATGAGAGGGCAACGGCCTGAGAACAGAGGAATCGGGCAGCCTCATGCTCGGGTTTTTTGATTAATCGAAGGGCGTCAAAAAAAGTTATGTTTAATTCGTAAGAACTTTTCGTGCCGTCCGGATTTCGTTTTTGTGAAACTCGTCCACCCCTTTTTTTGGTTTGTTGCAGGAGCCACTTAATTTCCGCTGACGGCAGGAGGTTTTCTACCGGCCGCAAACCGATGCCATCATGGGAAGCGGTGAAGTTGAGGAAAGCGCAATTCTTGGGCAAAGGTTGCAGATTTTTTGCCCAATTTACAAGGTAGGTCGAATCTCCTTTCAACAAAGCGTGCAAAAGCAATGGCGGAAGAGCGAACTGGTAAACCATGTGGGCTTCGTCCCCTTTTCCAAAATAGCTGATGTTTTCATCGTGGGGCACATTGGTTTCGGTCAGGAGGATTACTTCCGGGGCAGCTACAGTGAGGATATCCCTGAGCAGTTTAACAATCTCATGAGTTTGCGGCTGGTGGAGACAGTCCGTCCCCAGGTTTTTCCACAAAAAAGCCACCGCATCCAGCCGAATGAAGCGCGCACCTTTGGAAATATAGTTAAACAGGATGTCCAGGAATTCGAAAAAAAGGTCCGGGTTCTGCCAATTGAGGTCCACCTGGTCGGCACTGAAAGTAGTCCATAAATGGACTTCGCCATCCTGGGTCTGGGCAGGGGTCAAGAGAGGTGAAGACCGAGGCCGGACGACCATGCTGAAGTCGGTTTTTGGATCCATGGGGAGGAAGTAGTAACGAGCCGGAGCAATACCATTGACGAAGTCCTTGAACCAGGAATTTCCTACGGAACAATGGTTAAGAACAAGATCGAACATGAGGTGAAAGTTTCCGCAGAAGGCCTCCACATCTTTCCACTCTCCGTAATCGGGAGAAACTTCCCGGTGGTCGATGACAGAAAATCCATCGTCGGAGGACCAGGGAAAAAAAGGAAGAAGATGGACGGTGCGGATAGCGCCCCGGAGGCGGCGATAGAGAAACCGGTTGAGAGTATCCAAGGGGTGCTCCCCTTCCCTTGTCAGCATATCGGGATAGGTAATCAGGACGGTGTCTTGTTCGTCCCAGCGGCTTGTCACCGATTTGGTTTGGGTCCTTATACCGACACCGTATCGGCCAAGACACATGAGCAAACGTTCAAAGAGGTGTTCCACTTCCGATCCATAAAGTTTTCGCAATCGGCGGTGAATCTGCTCTGCCCGGTTTCTTCTAATGAATTTATAACTCGGCACAGTTCGATTCCTAGGGTTGATAACCGGTCACAGAGGTCAACACGGTGCGTAAACACCGCCGCAAAAGCCGGTAACTGTAGTATTGGCGCGCCACACGGTAATTGTGATCCACCATTTTCCGGCGTGTTTTGGGATCCTCGAGAACACGACGGACATCGCTCACGGTTTCATTGGTTATGAATCCATCGATCACGACCAACCTGAATCCTTTGGGCTCGATGTCCTGAATGAAGATGGAGTAGCGGTTGACCACCAATGGTACCTTGAAATAGATAGCTTCGAGCAAGGCGTTTCCAAATCCCTCGTAATTACTCGGATAGGTGACCAGGTCGGCATGCGGATAAAGATCCCAGAGGGTATAAATCTTTTTCCCATTCGCATCGAATTGGCGGACATCGCCGATGCGGTCGGATATAAGACGCAAATCGACATTTTCCTCACGCGCTAGATCTTCTATAAGGTTTTGATATTCATAGCCTTCGTCTCCCGCGTCATGGGAGATGACGAGTTTGTACTTGTCCGGATTGCCCAACCTGCCAACCAGTTTAATGGCATGCTCAATGCCCTTTCGCGGAACAATGCGAGTGGGTTGAAGGATAAAAACATCGTCGGGTCGAAGGCCGATCTGCGCCCGCACATCTTTGGCATATTGGTCAGGTTGAGGCGGGGGGTTGGCAAAATCGAAGACATTGGGAATGAGCATGGAGCTGATGCCCTTGCGCAAAGAGAGCTGTTCCTGAGCAGCACGATTGATGACGGTGTGGCTTATGTTGGGGATAATAGGAGGAAAAGCCATCTCCAGATAGTCAGTTACCGCGTTGATGGCGTAGCGGGTACGTTCCCAATGGAAGTCATGGTGGTGGGCGATGGCAGGCATCTGAGTTTCGGCCAAAAATTCGGTTATGGCCAAGGCCAGGGGAATATGCATGGGGATGGCCAAGGCGTTTTCAGGAACCAGCATATCAATGTCAAATCGATCTACAAATTCGTAAAGGGTGTTTTTTAAATAGGCCGTTATGTCCTGGATGCGCTCTGTGACAAGACGGGAGCGATGGGTCCGCTTCCAGATTTTATCCATCAGCCAAATATTTTCCGGATGCCCGAAATAGGCCTCCGGGATGCAATGGCTTACGTCAGGGTGCCGGTCGCTACGGCCACTGTACCAAAAGCTGACGTGCTGATCCTCCCAGAGCATCTGGGCCCATTTGGCGCTCTCCAGAGACACCCCATCCGTTCCTGCAAAGCGGGTGGAAACGAAACCGATATTTTTAGCCATTCTGGTTTATCAGGACCTCTGCCAGGAACTGCCTATGCAGAAGCCACTGGCAAACAACCCAAGAATAAGGTATGTTTTAAAAGACATTACCCATGAACAACTTCTGCGCAAGGAGCAAGGCCAATTTTTCTCTGGCAATGAAGGTATTATCCGCCAATAAGGAGCAAATCACAAGAACTGAGGAAGTTTGGCAAAGGACAGGTTAAGTTTCCTATTGGATTGGATGATAAGTAACCTCCAAATAATTCTAGCAATTTTTTAGGAGTGAGTGATAAATATTTAGAACCTATCTCAAATTCGATGATGTTGATGCAGAGAGCAATTATGCATTTTGAGCAAGGCGCGATGGGGCTTGCCGGGCTGGCAGCCCTGCTGCCCCGCCGGAACGCTACAAACATCATTCATCTGCGACTTTGAGATAGGTTCTAAAGTGGAAGGGGTATGATAAAATCCAATCGCCACTGAATTTGGGATAGGCTTTGGAACCCACATAAAGGGCGTCTAAATTGAAATTGTTTATTTGTTTATCATGGCTTGATTACGCTATAATACCCATACCTTAAAATTCGCTGCAATTCACCTTTAGTGTCCGGAAAACTAGGCTTTAAAAACGGGTTCATTTTCCGGGAATATATTTGATTCAAATTATCTCTAAACATTTAACCGAACATTATCTTAATTCCAATTATTGTTACATAGAGGACGTCTAAAATAGACAGGTTGTTCATAATCGTAATTTAACGATACCACTAAACCAGGATTTTGACCGACTAAAGAAAGGCCCACAAGACTTTTGATATGAAACTTAAGATAATACTTTTTTTACTCACCTTTCCGACAATTCTTTTTGGATTCAAGAAAATCGATGTGACAAAAACTGAGAATCTCGCCCTTTCCGGTTACGACACAGTCGCTTATTTCACAGAAGGGAAGGCCATTAAGGGGAGCCCGGCTTATTCCGTGGAATGGGAAGGGGCGGTATGGAGATTTTATTCCAAAACAAATTTAAAATTATTCGAAAAAGATCCCCATCATTACGCACCGCAATTTGGTGGTTACTGCTCGTATGAAATAAGCAACCATAAGGCTGTCAGTTGCAATCCAGAGGCCTTCATGATATATGAGGGCAAGCTTTATGTTCTTCGCAATCAGGATATATTTTTAATTTGGTCAAAAAATCCCGAAAAATATATCGAGTTGGGCCGCCGGAACTGGGATGTACTTTTAAAAAGTAAAAATGATAAAAAATAGGTGCTTTTCCTTACCGTATAAGTATAGGATCGACTCTATAATCGTGTACTAAACAACCAAGCCTGACCCCACCACCCTTTTTGAAACGACAACATTACTTCGACAATGCAATAGTATTACCCCAATGTTTCAAACGGCTTTTTATGGGCGGGTGAACAATATTTTGTAATGAAAGAGTTATGATGCAGAACTGGTCAAATCTGGTCGCCACTGAATGTGAGGATACAAATATGCCCTCAAGAAGCCTAAACCCGACAAGCGCGAATAGCTGCGTTGCAGCCCGTAAACCGCTTGGTTATGTAGGGTCCTACGCTCCCACGCCGGTTTGCGAACTGCGCCTTGCCCTTCATCACTTCTCGAATTTTTGAAACAACGGGGTATAACCGGAGTAAAAATTTCAGGCGTTAGCAATATGTAATTCGCATGTCTTGCGAAAGTGGTGTCCATATATGCTAAGGGTCACTGCCAAGGGGAGCAATTTTGGCCGACGAAACAGCGTCCATGTCATGAGACGCCAATAATAGAATCGTTCTTTTCCGAGCAAGCCCAGACGGATAATAGATTCACCAAAGGCATGAAGTCGTTGGAAATCCAAACGCGCTTTGATGCGGGGACTTTTGTATTCCCGTAGAAATGTTTTCACACGCCGGTAATATTGTTTGGGCGCGTAAAGATGATTCATCATATTACGATAACCTTCGCGGAGCACTTCGAGGTCCATATTGGGTATGATGTTGGTGTTACCATCCACATTGTCTCCCGAGAGAAGACCACGGATTCTGCCTTCTTTATTCAAGCGCTCGAAAAGGCGTGTGCCGGGAGGAGCCTGCAGCAGCCCGACCATTGCCGTGGCGATACCGCTGTTTTGTATAAAGTCGATATGCCTCTGGAAGATGGAAGGAGTGTCGCTGTCAAAACCGACAATAAACCCGGCTTGGACTTGCAGTCCGGCTCGATGGATGCGTTTGACACAATCGATTAGATCACGGTTTTTGTTCTGCCGTTTATTGCATTCCGCGAGGCCCTCTTCGGAAGGTGTTTCAATACCGATAAAGACAGTGTCGAATCCTGCCTGGACCATCATTTCCATCAGCTTTTCGTCATCCGCCAGATTAATTGAAGCCTCGGTATAAAAGGGGATGCCCCTTTTGCTTTTCTGCCATTCGATCAAAGCGGGCAACAGTTCTTCTTTCAGAAAACGTTTGTTACCGATGAAATTATCATCCACGAAAAAAACCTGCCGCCGCCAACCATGGGCGTAGAGGCTGTCCAGTTCGGCAATGATCTGGTCGGTTGACTTATAGCGTGGCCTGTGGCCCAAGAGCGCTGTTACATTACAAAATTCACAGTCAAAAGGACAACCGCGCGAAGCCTGAATGCTCATCGAACCGTAGCTTTTGAGTTTGGCCAGGCTCCATAGAGGCACAGGCGACTGACGAATATCAGGAAAGTGCGACGTGCTATAGAATTTCCTGGGTATGCCGGATTTCAAGTCGTCCAGAAAAGGGGGCAGTGTAACTTCTGCCTCATTAAGAACGAAATGATCAACATCGGGAAATCCCTCCATTTCGCTAGTAAATAACGGGCCCCCAGCCACTATTTTGACACCAAAAGCTTTGCAACGTTTAATGAGTTCGTGGACTGCGTCACGTTGCGCAGTCATAGCACTTATATAGACATAGTCAGCCCAGACCAAATATTTGTCCCGGAGCCTGGCAATATTGAGATCAAGCAGACGTTTTTCCCATTCCTCGGGAAGCATGGCCGCAACAGTGAGCAGGCCGAGCGGGGGAAAGGCCGCTTTCTTGCGAATGAATTTAAGGGCGTGGCGAAAACTCCAGAAGGTATCCTTGAATTCAGGATAAACAAGCAAGACCTTGGGAGAGGCACCGTGGCCTGGATTCGATTTCATGAGTCTGTTATTTTACCCTAAATCAGACCTCTTGCCTAGGCAAAAAAGATCGAAATTGACCAAATATTGTCATTTGAACCGGAAATTTGTTATTTAGCGTAATTTCGATTGAATTAATAATCAGAGCACGCTGAAGGTGTGCTATTCCTTATGTTACCCATTTATCGTACCGAAGATGAGAGGAACACCTATTAAGGCATGCCGGTTTTTCTCCACCGAATAAGGAATGAAACCCCTTCAGGGTTTTGATAATTATAGATGCTTCTATGTCTCTAGGGGGGTTACATCACCCCTGGCTGGCGAATTTTGCCCTTTCAGGGCGTTTCAAAAGGGGGAGAAGGAAGAGGAAGATGCGGGATGAGAATACAGGATGCTGGATACTTGATGCTGCATGGGGATGGTGAAATACCTATGTTATTGCACGCTATTATGGGTATTGAGTGAAAAAAGCGGGGATTTGATGGGTTGAGTGGGTAAAATACGGGACTTTTTGGCGCATTTTTGTGTGTTTTTCAATTTTTTTTGTTTTTTTAGCCAACGCATCCAACGCAGCCAACCTATCCATTGCCAGGCTTCCAGAATTATGGTATAAGGTTCCGCAATGGAAACGAAACAATAGCAATAACCTGACCAGGTGTCAGTTTGAAAAGTGATACCAAGGGTAAAACATGATAACCAATATGCAAAACCAACATCGAGCAGAAAATTCGACCGAGGAGGAACCTGCCTTGGTTGGAGCAATGACGCAGCAAGCGTGCCGCTGGGGATTTCCTGTGCCTAACCCCTTGACTACCATTACATTTAGAAATCATAAAAGATTGGCAGAAAAGAGCCAAAAAATAAAGTATTGGCAGATTTTCAGCCTTGGCCAATAGTATTTTAGTCCCATGCCCTCTACTCTTGAAATTTCAGATTTGGTTGAGAGCTTGCCCAACCTCAGGCAGGAGCTGCGCCAGTATGGACAGATGATACTGGCAAGCAGCGTCATGATGGGTGAAATTCCGGCTCCCACCTATGGCGAGGAGGAGCGCATACGATTTCTGAGCGACCGCTTTAACGAGTGCGGGTTGCAAAACATATCTATCGATGAAGCGGGCAATGCCATTGCCGTCCTTCCCGGCGCCGAGGGCACGCGCAACATACTGCTGGAAGCTCATGTGGATACTGTTTTTGACCGTTCGGTGGACCATTCCGTGACACTCGGCACGGATGTGTTGAGAGGGCCCGGGATTGCCGACAACAGCATTGGAACCGCCGTTATTTCGGTTTTGCCCATATTGCTGGAAAAATTGGGCATACGTTTATCTAGCAATCTGGTCCTGCTGGGAGCGGTGCAAAGCCAGGGTCATGGCGACCTGGGCGGTTTCAGGTTTTTTCTGGAAAATGTCCAGATGCCCATCCACGCCGGCATTTGTCTGGCCGGAATACACCTGGGCAGGTTGAGTTATTCCTGTCTGGGCATGCTGCGCGGGGAGATCATCTGCGAAGCGCCGCCGGAAACCTTCTGGGAAAAATCGAACGCCAGCGGAGCCATTGTTAATTTAAATGAAATTCTGACCGGCATCCTTGCCATACCAGAGCTGAAAGAGGCGGGGACATCTCTGATACTTGGTTCCATAAAGGCGGGCAATGCCTTCAACACAGTGCCTTCCAAGGCCCTTCTTCGATTCGAGCTTCGCAGTGAGGTATTGGGAAAAATTACCGTGGTGCATCGAAAAATCGAAGAAATCCTACAGGCAGCAGCCAGTGATTCCGTGGCCCGGGCGGAATTGCACGTTGTCACCCGGAGAAAACCTGGAGGAATCAAGCCAAGTCACCCGATTGTGCAAGGAACCCGCGCAATCATGGATTCACTTGGAATCGACCCCAAGGTGGCGCCGAGTGTGGGCGCTCTTTCAGCTCTCATCGCTAAAAACATTCCGGGAGTGACCCTCGGCCTGACCTCCGGGCAAAATCTTCATGAATTTAACGAGCAGATTCAAATAGAACCCATATTTACGGGCATTGCCCAACTGATCGGGGTGCTGCAAATGATCGATAGAGGGATAGGCCATGAAGATTGACGACTGGCTTCAGCACAACACCTTCCACCACGAAGTATTTTGGGACCTTCTCAACCTGATCAAGGCGAAGGAGGAAAAAGGACTCAAAATCTCGCTCTGCATACCGACCCTGAACGAGGAAAAAACGATTGGCAAAGAAGTCGTTCTATTTAATTCGGAGTTGAAGAAAAAGTATCCCCTGCTGGACGAAATCGCGGTTATCGATTCCGGTTCGACGGACCGAACGCTGGAGGTTGCCGCGGCCTTCGGGGCAGATGTTTACCGCGCCTCGGAGATTCTGCCCGAAATGGGCGACAAGCCGGGCAAAGGAGAGAATCTCTGGAAGGCCATTTACCAGCTCAAAGGCGACATCATTTGCTATGTCGATGCCGATATTAAAAACATCCATCCCCGCTTTGTTTACGGTCTGGTAGCGCCGCTCATCTACCGCGAAGAGATTAAATACGTGAAAGCATTTTACGACCGCCCACTGGCCTACTCCCATAAAATAAGGTCTTCCGGCGGTGGCCGGGTCACGGAGATTCTGGTCAGGCCGCTATTTTCTCTCTTTTTCCCTGAACTGGCGGCTATCCTTCAGCCCCTCTCGGGGGAATACGCGGTGAGGCGGGAAGTGCTGGAGAAAATTCCTTTTCCCGTTGGATATGGGGTGGAGACTTCACACCTGATCGATGTTTACCGCCAGTGGGGATTGGAAGCTTTCGGCCAGACGGATCTCGATCAACGTATTCACCGAAACCAGCCGGTGGAAGCATTGGGGAAAATGTCTTTCGGCATCCTTCAATGTTTTATCAGGCGCCTGGAAAAGGATGATATGGTCGGGGAGCAGTCCGAAATGAGCGCCATGTACCGGCATTTCCAGGCCCATCATCGGCATTACAAGCAGGTGGTTCAGGAAATCGTGGAGGAGGAACGCCCGCCCATGATCACCATACCTGCCTATCGCCGCAAATTTGGATTACCGGATTCTTAAGGCCATGTCTTTAAAGGTCGCCATCGTCCATTATCACCTGAAACCGGGCGGGGTCACCCGGGTGATTGAAAATACCGCTGCAGCCCTTGAACTGAAAGGAATCCACCCGGCAGTCCTTTATGGAGCACCGAAAAAGGGGACCGCATCGCCAGGGGCAAGGTTTGTTGAAGGGTTGGGATATAGCGGATCATCGAGCATGCGACGTCCCGAGAACCTCTATGAGAACCTGATTAAAGCTGCACTCGATGAATTGGGGGGGCCTCCCGATTTGTGGCACATCCATAATCATTCTCTGGGGAAGAATCCGGCACTCACCGCCGCCTGCTGCCTTCTGGTGGAAAATGGACACCGGTTGCTTCTCCAAATCCACGATTTTCCAGAAGACGGCCGACCGGCCAATTATCAGGAACTAATCGCCTCTTTAGCCAATTGGAGAGAGGCGCCGGAAAAGGTCCTCTACCCCGCTGCTACACAGGTTCACTATGGAGTTCTCAACCCGCGTGACGCCAGGATACTGAGAGACGGCGGATTTGCCAGGGATCGATTGCACATTTTGCCCAATCCTGTCTCCTTTCCCGGAACACCTAGCGATGTTGAAAAGGAACTTTTACCCAAACAAAAGGGAGAACGGCTGACACTCTACCCGACAAGAGGTATACGAAGAAAAAACCTGGGAGAATTCCTTTTGTGGGCCTCGCTGGCGGCAAACGGGGAGCGTTTCGCGACAACCCTGGCTCCCGACAATCCCATTTGGTCGCCCCGGCATGATCGTTGGGTGCGGTTCAGCCAGGAAATGGGCCTGCCGGCGGATTTTGCTGTCATTAACTGCTACGGTGGATCTTTCCCGGGATGGTTGAAAACAGCCGACAGATTGATCACAACCAGTGTGGCGGAAGGTTTCGGGATGGCTTTTCTGGAGCCATTTTTACTGCCGAAGCCACTCGTCGGACGCAACTTGCCGCAAATAACACCGGATTTCGGGATCGATTTATCCAATCTCTACAATCGATTGGAAATTCCTCTGGATTTAGTTGGCGAGCAACGAATTCGAGAGCGGCTCAAAGCGGCCATGGAGACCTATTATGCATCCTACGGGCGGCCAGTGCCAGACTCGGCGGTAGATCAAGCTATGAACTCAATCCTCAAGGATGGGCGGGTTGATTTTGGGCGACTGGACGAGCCATTGCAGGAAAAAGTAATTAAAGCTTTGGCGGGAAGTCCTCAACTGCGGGCTGATTTGCGTCCCGATGAACTTTCAACGGTCAACAATGAAAGGATATTAAGCGAAAACCGGCTGATTGTATTAGAAAATTACAGCCTGAATTCTTATGGCACGCGACTGGAAAAAATTTATGAAACCCTATGTGGAGAAGATTTGGAAAAACCTGATTTTATGAATCCGGGAAGAATTCTCAATGGGTTTCTGAGGCCGGAAACTTTTTCCTTGTTACGAAGTTAGATTCTGATTTTGGAAGCAAAATGGGCGAATTGCAGGACATAATTAAAAAGCTCTCCTCCCCGATGTTTCCTTTGGAAACGGGAGTTGAACCCAAACTGGCCCGGTTGGATAATGTGCGAGCGGTTGTTTTTGATGTTTACGGAACCATGCTTATATCCGGCTCCGGCGATATCGGGACCTCCCAATGTATGGATACCGAGGATGCCATGCTAACAAGTTTTCAGGAAACGGGCCTACAAATAAAGGAAGGATCTATCGGGTTAGCGGCTCGATTTTACAACCATCTAAAGTCGGCATGGAACGAGCGCAAGGCAGAGGATATCGAATTTCCTGAGGTAGAAATAAGAGGGGTTTGGAAACAATTTTTGAACAGTCTGCTATCGGAAAACCTGCTTTATGGAAACTTCTCTCCCGCAATCATCGAAAATCTTGCCATTTGTTATGAATGCAGGGTCAATCCGGTTTGGCCCATGCCCGGAATTCATGAGACTTTATTGCATCTCAGAAATTTGGGCATGGTTCTTGCAATAGTTTCCAACGCTCAATTTTACACTCCCCTAGTCCTAAAAACTTTTAAGGAGGAGGAAAGTTTGGGTCATTTTTTTGATCCAAGCTTTTGTGTGTGGTCCTATAAAGAGCGTGAAGCCAAGCCTTCAGTTCGTCTTTTTGCCAAATTGGGAAAAAAACTAAGGGAAAAGCAAATTACCCCAAAAGAAATCCTCTATGTGGGAAACGACCTTTTTAACGACATCCTCCCAGCCAAAGAAGCCGGCTTTCGGACTGTCCTTTTCGCCGGCGACAAACGATCCTTGAGAATGCGGGACAACAATCCCAAGTGCCGTGGGGTTATTCCCGATCTGGTAATCAGCGATTTAAACCAGTTACGTGACTGTCTTTAGACAAAGGAGGTTATCTGTTTTGGCGGATTACTGTTGAATAAAACCAACCCTCCTGGCGAGCGAACTAGTCAAGACAACGTATGCGCAGTCTTGGACAAATGATGATTTGCGTATTTTTCAATTATCTGCCATAGTAATTATAAGAGCTTATGACTGTAATAGGATGCCAGGTTCAACTGGAATCTTCTATTTAAATAATATCCTGAATAATTGATTCAATATCCATGGTGTATGAATGCGCCCCTGAAAGGTTCTGGCAACCCCTGCCACGCCCGATATTACCTATTGAGTCCTCAAATATTTTTCCGATAAAGAGTTGGTAACTCCAAAATGAATTTATCCACATCCATAGCTACAACAAAAAGAGAAGCCTCCGCCATTGAACCGCTTGCGGTATCCGAGGCAATCATCGAAATCGTCAGTGATTCGGGAGAAGGATCACAGACGGTAGGCCAGATCTTCGGCATTGTCAGCGCTCGCATGGGCAATGGCACCTGGACGGTCGAAATCATTCCCGCTGAAATCGAGCCACCCTCCAGGTCCCCAGCCGGAGCCAGTGGCAATCGTGTCCGTATTGGAACCGACGTGGTCACAAACATGGGCGATACCGCGGATGTGGCAGTCGCTTTCAACGAGCAGGTGCTTTACAGCCGGACAGACAAAGATGCATTTCGGGAGGGAAGCCACATTTTTATCGAAAACAAGTGGGCATCATCTCCCCAGGAATCGATTCGGAAAGCATACGCCACTGCTTTGGCCGAATTTCGCTCCTATGGCTACGATCTACATGAAATTCCCATGGAAGAAGAATGCTTGCGGCATGTGAGTGATGCCAAACGCGGGAAAAACATCTGGGTGCTGGGGCTTCTTTGCGCACTCTACGACCGCGATCTCAATCTCGCGCGCGAGGAAATCGAACGCAAACTAGCGCGCAAAGGAGCCGAGGTTGTGGAAAAAAACTTTACCTTGCTACAGGCCGGTTATGATTGGGGTCTGGCTAACCTGACTTTTCGTTTCATTGTTCCGGTCCGACCTTCAAAGGAGGCCATGGTAGTCATGAATGGCAATCAGGCAATCGGCCTGGGAGCAATGGCCGCGGGATTCGAGGTTTGTTCAATGTATCCAATTACCCCAGCCACCTCAGCCTCCCATTACCTGGCTTCGGTATTCAAAGAGGCCGGCGGCTTTCTTCACCAGGCGGAGGATGAGATTGCCGCCATCGGTTTCGCTATTGGCACCTCCTATGCCGGAAAGACTGCATTGACCATCACTTCTGGTCCAGGGCTGGCTCTCAAAACAGAGTTCATCGGTTTGGCTGTAATGGCTGAGATTCCCCTCGTAATTGTCGATGTGCAAAGAGGCGGTCCTTCCACCGGGCTACCTACTCGGGTCGAACAATCGGATCTGCTGGCCGCGCTTTTCGCCTCCCCGGGAGATTCACCCAAAATCATCCTGGCGCCATCAACGATCGACGAATGTTTCCACTTCATGATCACAGCTCGAAGATTGGCAGAAATGTTTCGCACTCCGGTAATCGTTCTCACTGATGCCAATCTTGCCACCGGAGTACAGCCATTTCCCCGTCCCAAGGTAAGTGAACAATGGATGGCAGCCCCAGTCGATATGTCACCTTGGGATAAAAGCGTTGCCCCTTATGAATGGGATCCCAAAACCGGGCTATCACAACGACCCATACCGGGGCAAAAGGACGGTCAGTACATACTCACTGGATTGGCCCATGATGAAAAAAGCCATGTGGCATACGTTTCCAAAATCAATCAGCGCACACATGAAGTGCGAAGCCGCAAACTGGCCACTTTACAGCGTTCACTAAACCCTCCCGTGCCCAATGGCGATCCCGAGGGCGATGTCCTCGTGGTAGGTTGGGGATCAACACGCGGGGCCATTGAGGAAGCAGTCGAAAAAATTCGCCAGGAAGGAGAAAAGGTTTCCAGCCTTCACTTGCGGATTCTTTCACCAATCGAGCCAGGCCTGAAGGACATACTATCGAAATTCAAGCGGGTCATCACAGTAGAAATCAATTTCAGCGATTACCCGGATCCGGGCGATCCAGCCGGAGATGCCAGAAGGTACTCCCAACTCGCCTTCTGCCTGAGATCCCATACATTTATCGATGTCGATTGCTTGTCCATGGTCCACGGCATTCCTTTTTCCCCGGCCATTATCCAGACCGAGATACGCCGCATCCTGAAAAGTCTTAATTCTACCTGAATATTACCCGCCTATACTCATTAAAATACCATGCGAGATAAATCAAAGCCCTTAACGACGGATCCCAGCCCACGATTCTTTACTCTCGAGGATTACGAAGGACAGGTTCCTCGTTGGTGCTCTGGATGTGGCGACCTTCCAGTTTTAACCGCCGTCCAGCGAATTTGTCGGGACGAACAGTTATTACCGGAGAGGACGGTTGTGGTTTCCGGGATCGGTTGTTCGAGCCGGTTTCCCCATTACATGAAAACTTACGGGTTTCACGGACTCCATGGACGCGCCTTTCCCGTCGCTTGCGGAATACGCAGCCGACGTCCAGACCTCAATATCTTCGTTGCTACCGGAGATGGGGACTGCTGTGCCATCGGCGCAGGACATTGGATTCATGCCATCCGTTATAACATGAAAATGGTGGTCATGCTGTTCGATAACAATATCTACGGTCTGACCAAAAATCAGACCTCCCCGACCACAGCCAAAGACGCTAATTCCTTCACCCACCCCGAGGGCTCGTTCATCAGCCCACTCAATCCTATCGCCGTGACATTGAGCATTGCCAATGTCTCTTTTGTTGCCCAGACCGTGGATTGGAACCCGCCTCACCTCTATGCCACGCTTCTGGCCGCCCACCGCCATCCCGGACTGGCCTTTGTCCGCATACTTCAGAGATGCCCCCATTTTACCGCAAAAGTCTATGAACCCTGTCAACGAGATCCTTCATTACTTCTCCTGATGAAGCATCCCGATGGCATTCCGGTCGATGACATGGTGGCCAAAATCTTCAAAAACCAGGTAGACCACGATCCCGCCAACCTTCTGGAAGCGCAGGACCTTGCGGTGCGGAAAGAAATCTATCCAATCGGTTTATTTTATCGCAATGAGTCAGCGGAGCGTTACGACCATTTTTCTCGTTATGGGGCTGACATGGACCAGTCGGAAAAGGTCAAAGCGGTGGAAAAGGAACTGGATCACTTTCAGATTTAGGTCAAAGCGCCTCAAAGGAAATGAGTTCAACTTAAAAACCCAATGAGGGCTTCTTTAGAAATACCAATGCATCCATTGGATTCTACTTCAACAATCAAATTTCAACCTGCCGTTTCGGCGCTGCGATTGAAGGGCAGATCCCGTTGGCTGCATAGTCCAATATTTGTCCGTGAAAATCAACGACAACAGGGAGAATTCTCGCTACAGGCAAGGACCTTGAGAAACCTGTTTGAGGAAAGATTGAAAAGCCTCTCCATAGAAGAGCCGCAAACGGGGGTAGTTGCTGATAATCTGGGGCATCTTCTTGAATGTCTTTGCTCCAACCTATCCAAAAACCTTGACCAAGCCGACATCCAAAAAGTGGCTAACGACGCCGGGAAAAAATTTCTCGACACCCTTGAAAGTAACGATGAGACGAAAGATCAACTCAATAAAGTTGTAAATGATCTGCTATCGGGAATCATGGAGCCCGGTTGGATTGTTGGTCGAAGACGGGTCGATCTAGGAGCTCTTTGCTCAATTGCCATAAGGTCCCACCGCTGTTCCGTTTTTGAATACTTCCGCCGGGAAACAAAACGTTTGGTCGGCTGTTTGGAAAGCCGCTTACAGGTCGAATTTCTTCATTCACCGGAAGGAAGCGAACCGGATACCTTAGCCGGTTCTTTTGGGAAAATGGATTCTATTGGAATCAACGCCGAAACTTTGGCCCAAAATTTACCGCCCTATCGGGGCGCCCGTCGGCTGTCAAATACCCAACTGGCACGATTAGAGAAAACGGTGGCTACACTTCGGCATTGGATGCATTCTGACGACAACCCGGAGGACCTTATCCTATTAGCATCAAAAAAAGGATTGGCGGACATCTTTCCTGACTCAACGGCACCAAGTGTAAAAAGCAATATTTTCTCAAATGCAATGGATTGCTTTGATCGTACTGCCGGGGAGTGGGTGGAGTTCTTCCGCGCTTTCCGAACTGCCCTGCTAGAGGTCGAGAATGCCTATGAGCCCGATCTTCACGATGAGGCTATCGCCAATATGGACTGGTCTACCCTCACTGAGAAGGAGTTTGCTCTCATCCCACCGGTAGTGGCGCTTGAAGAATCTACATCCATCGAAGGCAAGAGCCTGGATTTTCTTAATCAATTGCTGGATTCGGCGCGACCAGTGGTAATCATCCTTACAGACGTGGCCGATGGCTTCGATCCGAGTGCTTTGCAGACTATTTTTGGAGCGTCCCACGCGGGTTTGGCGGCACCCATTATCGCTCGAGGAAACGTTTTCGTAATTCAATCTTCTCTTGCCAGACCAAAACACCTTTTTACGGGACTTACCCGCCTGATGGGGAGTTCCCGGCCAGGAGTGGCCTTGGTCAGCGTTCCAGCTCCAGGGGATAGTGAGGAACTCGCAGAACAATTTCTGGAAGGTGCTCTTGGGAGCCGAACGACTCCCTGTTTTGTTTTCGATCCCGACGGCGGGAATTCATGGGCAGCCTGTTTTGATCTCAATGGCAATCCGCAAAAGGAACATCTTTGGCCCGAATATGAAATCGAATTATCTGAAAATTCTGAATCAAAAGAAGGAAATACCTCCCTCCGATTGACTCTGCCCGATTATGCGGCTTTGAAACTGCCCGAAACGCAGGAAATTACAGTTATTCCTTCTTCAGAATGGTCGGAACAGCAATATCCGCTGGCCGAATACCTGGATCGTTTGCAAACAGAAGAAAACGCTGGATATCCATTTATTCTGGTCGTTAACGAGGAAGGGACCTTCAGACGCGCTTTAGTATCGGACAAACTCGTGAATTCCTGCCTTGAAAGAGTGCGTTGCTGGCGTCTTCTGCAAGAACTCGGCGGTATCAATAATGAATACGCGCTTCTTGCTTCTGATCGGGCAAAACTTGAAACGGCTGCTCAAAAGGATAATGAACGTGAAACTCTATTGAACGCGCAAAAAGACGAACTGGAAAAAGTTCGTTTGGAAAGTGCCCGCGAAACGATCGATCGCTTGGTTGCCATACTCGTCAGTGATACGCCGTTGTCTATTGCGGACCTCGCGGCTGAGGGAGAAAAATCCATTCTCGTGGAGAATCTGCATCCTATTGAAGCTGCCTCAGCGGCTTTGCTCGAAGAGGGAGGTCTATCCTTTTCGAAGGATAAAGTGGTTGGCGGAAAGAAGCAGGAGGATAAGGAGGAAATGGTCCAGGTTAGGGTCGCCGACCCTTATATCGATTCCGCCTTATGCACCACATGCAATGAATGCACAAACCTCAATCCGCTTCTTTTCAAGTATAACGACAATAAACAGGCTTATATTGCGGATCTGGAAGCAGGAACTTTTACCCAACTCGTTCAGGCTGCCGAAAAATGTCCGGCCCGTTGCATTCATCCGGGAGAACCTCGCCCCGGTGATAAAACCTCTACCAAAAGCGTTCTAGCAAAAGCGGCTCAATTCAATTAACATCAACTGCTCAACGGAATGCCTAACGTGGACTTGTTTCATTCAGGCCTACAAGGCACTCCAGTAAGAATAGGCGAAAAGTAATTCCCATTCCCGCATTTGCAATTTCCGTAGATGGTTTTCCATTTCGGTGGTGGTTCCACAGAACTCTTCGCATAAATCGACCAAACGAAAAGGATCCCAGCCTGAATCTGGAAATTCTATAATCTCTGTGGAATTGTTCAGAATTTTTCTGGCTTCTTTCAACAACTCCAGCCAGATCGGGTGATGACCGACACGTCGAAACCAATATTTGGAGTTGCCATAATCACCCTCACGCCGGTGTATGATCCCATGCCAGAAACTGCCTGTAGGGCTCCCCACCTGTTGGCTGATTTGATGTGATTGGTCCAAATATCCATGCAGGAGCCACAGACCGGATAGACAACATCGCGCCATTGATTCATCTTTCACCTTTTGGCCGATAAAGGATTTTTCTATCGTGAGTCCCTTCAGAGTATCATAAACCGATTTGTCAGGTTGACCGGTGTCAAGAGGCGGCAAAGCTGCCTGTATCGTCAAAGGACTGATGACGGGGCCGAAATCTGCGGATTCATACTCCATTATTTTATTAGGTTTCAACAATTCACGGTAGTTCAGCCATCGGTAATAATTTGGAAAATACTTCTGAGAATTTCTTCCTCTTTGGTGGGTGCTTGTTCTCGCTGGAAATTACCTCTACTTGGAGCCGTTTGGGTCTCAGGTTGGGTTGATTCCTCCGATTGGTCAGGGCCATCCAAGTCCACCTTCCTGCCCCCTACTCCCAAAAATCCAAGAGTAGTGCTTTGCAGCAAACGATCCAGTTCCGATTTATCGGGATTGCCCAATGTTCCTTTGATAGCAAATGCCGGGCCAAAATAATACCCATCTTCTGTTTTTCGATCCTCTAAATGACCCAGCTCATTGAGCAGATAGGCGGCTTCATTTTTTGCTGCCATTTGAGCTTTGAGATTTAATGGCTGTTCCAGCAAAGAAATGCCTTCCTGGTTAGTTACTCTGCCGGTTCCGGCAATTAAGATTTCAGGGCCTCGCACCCACAGGTCGGTCAGGTCAATATTCAGGTTTGATCCACGGGTAGCTTTTATCCTCATTTCCTCAAATTCGACTTCCCGCAGCAAATTTGCAACCCGATTGGCGGTATTGAATTGTCGCACTTTATCCCCGGCAAATAAGTCCAGACCGGTTAAAGCAAGGGAAGCCACCTGGCTTTTTTGACCCCCCAATGGTAATGCCCGGAATATTCCACCCGATTGGTTTTCCAGATTCAGTTCCCCCTCCGCAGTTTGCAGCAGGCGGTCCAAATTTGCAGCTTCACCTCGCAAATTTCCTGTTAAATTGAAAACTCCCTCCACCATCGGTAGTTGGAGGGGAGCGCTTTGTCTTAAAAATGAACCCACATCAAAATCGGACAATCCAACCTGCGCTTGCAGGAAATACGGCTTACTCTTGCTGGCGTTAAAATCGATCCGACCATTCAAATTCAGGGGATTGCCGCTTGATCCCGACTTAACGGTTTCAAAAAATAATTGACTGGGAGAAGCCCGGAATTTTGCCTTTACCTTTTCCAATTGGCCCATACCGGGACAAACCACTCTGCCAAAATCCAAGTTAGCCTCACCGGTATAACCGTTCCAAAATGGTTTCTCATCTCTCCTTTGGATCGGCGCAATTGAAGTTCGCGAAGGCTTTGTTTTTTCCGTCGGCTGGGCAGATTCCTCGACCGGTTCCAACAAACCTGCCATCGAAATCATATCGGCAAGAACCAGATTTTTTCCCTCGGCAGAAAATATAAATCGAGCACCCTCTTCTTGGGACTGCGGTTCCAGCAACAGGGATAAAAGGACATCGGAATCACCTCCATTCCCCTGTAGAGTAAAGGGCGCTTTCAACTGAATGCCGCCCGCTGCCAATATTCCGTCAATAGAAAAAGTGCTCCGCTTGATTTGAATTTCCGGCGCCCTCGTGGCCTGCAAGTTTTTCATTAGGATTTGGCCTGAAAATTCCTGTCGATCGGATAAATTGAAACTGCCGCTCAGACCGATCAATCCGGAATCGGCAATAGTAATTTTTGAGAAAAAAGGCTGCCGCGCCAGATTGGCAATATCTGCCTGCAAATCGATCGAAGTTTTTTCAATGAGCGTTTTCCGATTGAAATTGAGAGTCACGTTGCCATCCCCTGTCATTGCCGGGCTCTGCCCTGAACGTGCCACCAGATCGGTCCAGAAAAGATTTAACTTATTGTGATTAAAGAAAACCTTTGGAACCAGACTCAGTGAAAAATTATCCAGCAATTGTCCGCCATTATCCTCCAGGTTGATGTCTTTCATTAATAACGCTGCCCCGGGCCTCAGCTCAATATATCCATCAACAGAACCAAGAGTAAATTCCCCCGAAATGATTTCGCCCGACAGTCGATAGTCGGGGATATGGGAAGCAATTAATTCCAGCGGAAATTCGGAAAGCTCAAATTGCAGAAGATCTCCTGATAGTTCAACGGCGGTTATGAAATTCTCCTCCAATGGCAATCGTAAGCTGACAGGTTTAAGCAAATATTCCTGAAAAAAGATCTTTCCGGCATCATTGGTCAATTTCCCATCCAGGTTTTCAAACCGCAAAAACTCTTTTCCAAAAACGATTCCAAAAGACTGTTCAAGTGTTAATACAGAAGAACTGGAAAACGTCATACCTTCCGCCATCGGCTGCTCGTAAAACTCATTTAATCGAGCAGTAAGACGGCCTTCCAATTGTAATCTTTCCGGGCCTTCGTCGTTCAAATTAATATAACCTTCGACTTTTCCTTCCAGTAATTGAGCCATCCCGGAACGAACCTCGATGCTATTTAGCGTGAATCTCAATTCACTTTCTGACAGACCGAGGTTTCCCCGGATAAAGACATCGATGTTTTGAAAGAATTCTTTTCCCCTCTTGCTGTAGGAAATCCCCGTGATTTCAAGAGGTTCGGTCATTAGAACCTGTAAGTCCGACTTTTCTTTAATCAAAGCAACTTTTCCGAACAAACTGCCGCCATAAAGATTTTCATCAGCATCGGTAATGAGGTGGGTAAACCAGTCCGCTGGCATATCGTCCAAAGTGAGAGTCAAAAGATCTCCCTCGGCCTCCTCGAATCCCATATCAGCATCGCCGGGATTAATTCGAAATGGCCCGCTGCTGGCAAGATTGGCAACCATTTTTCCATCCAGGGTATTGTCCACCTCAACCATTAACTTATTGATCCAAATACTGCTCCCTTGCTGCTCAATATCTATTTCCGAATGAACCGCCAAAGGAGGAACTTCACTCAATTGACGCCTTACGTTTTCAAGCCCGTCCACACGCCCATCGATAGCTGTCCTCAGGGCCCTAATTCCTCCCGTCAAAGAATACTCAAAAGTTCCTGATCCCTCCGAAGTGAAATCCGGTAATGGGACGCCCATTGCGAAAGGTTTTAACTGGTCGCTGGAACTGTTCAGGCTGAAGCGGCCTCGGAAAAGTGATTCCCGAGGACTATACTCGTCAGTTAGATCAAAAATCACCTCTTCTCCACCGATAGAATCGATCACCGCCAACTGCAGACTATGGGATTCGCCACCCGTTTTACTTTTTCCCACCGAAACTTCATTGCGCAAAGCGATTTCTCCCTCGAAAACAGTTCCTCTGGCATAAGCCGTCGAAACAAATTGAAATTGTGACAAACCGGATTTGTGATCCTGCGTCAGGATCATATCGCCGTTGAAATTCATGCGCGAGACCGGTGCTTCAGGATTTTTATCGATTAGCGAGCCTTGCAAACGCAATGCGGCGCTGGCACCCGGTTTCACATCGCCGCCTTTCAGGAAAAATTCCATTTCTCGGGAAGCCGGCAGAGTAATTTTTCCCTCCACAGATATCCGGTCCACCTGAATTCCATATCCCGTGTCGGTATAATGCAAAATTCCAGGAAAAATAATTTCTTTGGGTCGAACTACGACCTTCGAAAGATCTCTATGTGGAAATTGATCGATAGCTGGTGGTGGGGTCTCCTGGGGCGTTTTATTCCAAATTCCGGACGCATCCATCACGAATCCGGAAACATCAATCGTCGATATCTTTATCTCCCTTTCCCTTAGGAGTTGTCCCAGAGAAAATTCGATTCGGGCTTCTTTGGCAGCGATCTCAATCTCCTCCTCGGAATAAATCAGGCCTTTTAGGGTAAGGCTTCCCGGAAGCAGGTGCATCTTCTCAATCACTAATGACCCGTCCATCCGACCTTCCAATGCTGCCAAGGCAACGGTCTTCTGAATCAATGGGGTGAATAGCAACAAGACAATGCCTCCCAAAAATATGGAAAAAGCTCCCAGGAGAACCAAAATGGTTTTAATTGCCTTCATTTTTAAATAGGAGATGGCCCCAACCAGCAGGTTAAAGCAAAAGAGTGTCTATTTCACGAAATTATTCCATCGCATGCCTCAGATCAAAGGAAATAGAAACGGACCTTCGGTAATTTCTGATCTACTATGCAGACTCCGGTCAAATGGATACAGAAAGCGGGATGCGCGATCCAGTGTCGAATCTTGAAACCTGAACTGACGGCTCATAAATTCTGACTTCAGCCATCGCTCATCGTGAACCTTTTATTAGAACCTATCTCAAATTCGCAGATGAATGATGTTTGTAGCGCCACGGCGGCAGATGCCAGGCGGCTTTGCACCAGGATGGGCTGGACGCCCCTCGGGCGCAAACCAACGCCGCAGGTGCTGCCGTGCCGCACAAATCCTTTGGACAGAGGCAGTTATGTGTTTGAGCAGCGTTCCGGCCGGGCTGCCAGCCCGGCAAGCCCCGTCGCGCCTTGCTCAAAATGCATAATTGCTCTCTGCATCAACATCATCGAATTTGAGATAGGTTCTACTTTGCTTTGCGTAGTTTCAGAAGTTTTTGAAAACCTTTTTTAATAAGGCTTGTGGGGCCATTATTTTCCTTGGGAGGACCAAAGAGGTGGGTTACTGTCTGTCTGGAGCGCCTTAATTTGCGGTCCAGCATCTTGTAAACCTGGATTTTCTTTCGATTAGTGCCGATTATCCCCCTCTGGCCTAGGTGGTCGAGGCCTCGAGAAACTCGCCTCAGTCTTTGGCGGGAGGAAAGAAACGGTTGCAGTAATTTTTCCATTAACTGAACAATTTTATAGCCTTGGGCATGACTTTGCTTTGCTCAGAGGCTGCAATTTTTTCCAGGATGGAACTGGTCAGGCCGACAAATTCTCCCAGTTCGACCATTTGGCGGTGGAAAACTTTGGCTTCGGCTGTGGCGAGACCACGCGTATTCTCCGCGCAATTTTTAAGAACCAACGAGGCTGGTTCGATCTCACGACGTTTTCGTTCCCTGGCAATAATGCAAAAAATTTTCCAGACGTCTTTCTCCCCCTCAAAGTATTCCTTCCGGTCACCCCTTTTTAGCACGCTGCGCGCCAGTCCCCACCCGACCATTTCCCTCAGGTTGGTATTGGCATTGCCACGGCTGATCTCAAGGTGCTCCATCACTTCGTCGGTACTGGCAGGTTCTGGAGAGATCAAAAGAAGCGCGTGGATTTGGGCCATTGTGCGATTGATTCCCCAGGCCGTTCCAAGTGCCCCCCATTGGGCAATGAAATCCTCTTGGGCCTGCTCAAGAACACTTTTTTGCAATGTTACACTCATTTTTAATTAAATATATTATATTTTCAATATTTTCTGAAAATTCAAAAAATGCAAGTGCGCAAGTGATTTTTTTCACTTTTAAGTAATCGCAAAGATTGCTCAAATGGGCGGAATCACCATATTATTGCGGTTCTCAACACTTAAACTTTCGATGAACATCGATTTTCTCATTGTCGGCCAAGGACTGGCTGGAAGCTTGCTGGCCTGGAATTTATTAAAGGCCGGTTGCAAGGTTTTGGTTATTGATAATTGCCATTCGGGATCGGCAACAAGAGTCGGCGCTGGTATAGTCAACACCGTCACCGGTCCTCGCTTGGCGCCTTGCTGGCGATTGGAGCAACTATTAGCCGATTGCAGAAAGACCTACCGGTTCATTGGGGAGGAACTAGGGAACACGTATTACCGGGAAAAAGAATTGGTGAGATTTTTTAAAAACGACGAAGAACGGCAGCTATGGAAGCAAAAGCGCAGTGCCTCGGGCACCAACCGCTATCTCGGCGCCATGAGGCCCCCAGGATGGATGCCGGAAGCGGTTCTTGACCCATTTGGGAGTTTTTCCCCGGGAGGCAGCGGTCATCTTGATATGAAGAGTCTTGTGGAAGATCTCCGCAGTATCTTTGCATACCAAGGCTGCCTCATCAAAGAGTACCTGCATTATGAAAACATTGTCCCGGTAAAATCAGGGTTGAGGTGGAAAACCTGGAATGTAGGAAAGGTGATTTTTTGCGAAGGTCATGAGGTCAGAAACAATCCTTGGTTTCAGTGGCTTCCCTTTAAACTGGCAAAAGGGGAAATTCTGGATTTGAAAATTCAACAGTCGACGCCATTTAGGCAAATTCTAAACAGCGGAAAATGGCTGCTCCCCCTGGGGAATAATTCTTATAGAGCAGGTTCAACCTATTGCTGGGACCCGATTGACACAAATTCAACTGAGGCGGGAAAAGTGGAAATCATTTCCGGCCTGAAAACTTTTTTAAAATTGCCTTTCGAAGTTACCGCACAACGAGCGGGAATTCGTCCCACAGTCAAGGATTACAAACCTGTGCTTGGGATGCATCCAAAATTTACCAACTTGGGCATCTTCAACGGCTTGGGATCAAAAGGAGCTTTCATGGCGCCCTTTTTCGCTCATCAAATGGCGAATTACCTCCATGCAGGGGAACCTCTGGAGGAAGAAGTCAACCTCTTGAGATTTGCCTGAATACGCATCGGAAAACTTCTTTCTCGTCAACACCTCTGTCTAATCGCAGGTTCAAGCCCACCTTTACCTCAAGACCTGACAGGTAGTACAGGATTCGAGATTTGTGTCCTGAATCCTGTGACATTTATCGTGCTTTCCGCAACTCTCCACCAAGAGAGAAGTTTCCATTAAATCTTGGACGATTAAACCGATAAAGGGATTAAGACGAATTTAAGCGAAACTATTTTCTAATGGGTTTTACCAGGGAAATATCGCGATGAAGCCAAATAAAATTTACATAAGTCCGGGAAAAAGAGCGAATCTCCTCACCGCTCAAGATATCGCTTTTATTCACACGGTATTAGAAAACGAGTATTGTGGTCCGGAGGAAATTTGCTCGATGCTCAATGACAAGAATCTGAGATTAAAATTGTTGGACAAAAAAACATTGGTCCAATCTTTGATTAAAAATAAAGAAATGCTTAACATTTCCAACTACTTCTACTACTTTTTACTTTGCCGTCGGGTAATGGTGGAAGCAGGATTGAACAATCCGGCTTTTGCCAACAATATAACGGCATTTCTCTTTTGGAAATGCACCGGTTGCATTGCAAGGAGCTGGAATCTTTGAAACTGACAACCCGCTACCGTTACCCTCCCCTCTTTTTAAGGATCTTGATCAAGAAAAATTCTAATTGGGACACCGTTCATATTCGGGCTCGCATTGGACAAACACGTTTGGTATTTGACGCTTTTATGGATCCTGCCAGTTGCCAGCCGGTAGGGAAACTATCCTCCAGCCAAGACTGCTCTTTATGAAATACTCCCCATTGATGAACTCTCTTTCAATCAGCGTATTTGATGCTGCATCCGTAAGCCTGAGTATCAGCAGTTTCGATTGATTTTCCTGCAAAGGCATTGGCTAGAGCCAGGCGAACGTAATTCTGGGCAGACGGTATGTCGGTTTGATCGGCCGAGCGGATATTATCGATGGCGCCCTGATAGATCACCTTCCCCTCGGGGTTGATGACAAACATATGAGGAGTGGCCCGTGCTCCATAAAGTTTTCCCAACTTCCCGTCGGAATCAAATAAATAGGCCGTCACTTTAGCCCCGCTCACTTTCATGAGAGATTCGGCCTTTTCGGCAGAGACATAGCCTTGCAAACCCGGTGCCGAGGAGAGAATCGTCAACCAGACAACATCTTTCTCCAACGAAAATTTTTGAAGGTTTTGCATGTTTCCGCTATCATAATGCTTGCGCACAAAAGGACATTGGTGGTTTGTCCACTCCAGAATGACATATTGATCTTTGAAATCAGACAAAGAACGCTTCTGCCCATTGGTATCTGGAAGAGTAAAGTCCGGGGCTTCGGTTCCCGCGCTTACTGAAGCCATTTGAATTTTATTACAGGACAGAACAAGAGCAGCGACTATCGTTAAGAGGTAGAGTTTTTTCATATGAGAAAGTTTAGTTCTTTTTACGGAGAAGTTTTAAAGCACTTTACAACAGGTATGTTCTTTGTCAAAGTGATGTTATTGTCCTTGTCGAATTTGGGTATCGCCTGAACAGGGTTTTTTAAAATCCTAGCTGCCCGCCAATTCTGCCTGAAATCCTTAGCCAAAAAATGAAAAATGAATATTTGCATAAAGTCTTGTCTTGCTGAACTCGTTGGAACATTTACCCTTTGCTTTGTTGGCGCAGGGGCAATCATCATGGACTCCTACACGGGAGGTGGAGTCGGCTTGGTCGGCATAGCCCTGGCCCATGGTCTGGCTCTTTCCGTAGCCGTTACGGCCACCATGAATGTTTCAGGCGGGCAGATAAATCCTGCCATTACGCTTGGTTTGATGAGTGTGGGCAGGGAAAAATCCTCACAGGGAATCGCCAATATCATTTCTCAATTAATTGGGGGCGCCATTGGCGGCCTGCTGCTTGTCTTACTTTTCCCCGCGGACGCCGTGGACGCAGCCCTTGTGGGAACACCTGTTTTGGCGGACGGGGTTGGCGCAGGAAAAGGAATTGGTATCGAAGCAGTGGGCACTTTTCTTCTGGCCATGGCCGTATTTGGAACCGCTGTCGGAAGCAAGGCTCCCAAGGGGATGGCCGGTTTCGGGATCGGTCTCACCCTCAGTTTTGTCATTTTGGCCATCGGTCCACTAACCGGTGCAGCCCTCAATCCTGCCAGGCATTTTGGAACGGCCATCTTTGCCGGCGAGTTCTCCCCCATGTTGGTTTACTGGATCGGCCCAGTTGTGGGAGCAGTCATCAGCTTCCAGTTATGCAGCCGGATATTAGAAGGCGGCAAAGCCGAGAAATAACCGTCGCCGTAAATTTGAACATACAGCAATCAATGCTCCTGCGCAGGGAAACCGAATTGCTTAAAAAAGCAAGCAACTGGTGAACCCTGGTATTTGATTAGCCTGCTGGCCAGCGGCATCAACGACAGGGGACCAAAATGCCATTATTGAGTTGGCTTCTTCAGCAATTCTTACGGTAAAGTGAAGTGCAGGCTCAGGTCTGAGAAATGCAGGACGATGTTCGGGTTGGGGTTTAGCTGTCAGAGACAGTTCCTTTCCGCATCTCGCATCTTTTCCGTTCTGGAAACCGTAACCTGATCTATTGTTTATAAGTAGATCGCAAATCGGCCTGAGAAACCTTCAAACCTTTCTCACGAGGCCGAAAAGGCACCGCCATTTTCAAAAGAAGCTGCTCATTTTCCCGGTCTAACAAAAATATTTTCATTAGCTTCTTTTGAGTCATATCGATCAATTTGCGGTTTTGTGCGCCTCTGATCGGGCCTGTTTCCCGCAAGTCCTTTAGGGCTGTCAAGGATTCCTCGAGGCGAGGCAAAAGGTTTCTTTTCTTTTCCAGAAATTCATCCGGTGGAGGATTTCCTTCCCGCTTTAAGAGGCTATTCTCCTCTAACAGTAGGGAGTAAGCTATTTCGCAATTCTCCAAATGAACTTGAAGTGTGTCCTTTATCTTTTTAAGGTTCATACGCAATTCAATTTAAATAATGGGTGCTTTTGAAGTTGCCAATAAGCTGGAGATGCCGGATTCCGTTTGAGAAAGCCAATCTATGTGCCCTATGCGCCAGGCCGCCATTTCCTGAATGGATTTAAGGTTTTCGTTAAGAACAATTTCGCGATCCTTCCACTCTTCTCTATCAATCAGGATGCGGTAGGCTTCACGGGCTTTGGGCAACATCCGGAGACGTTCAAAGCATAAGCCGATTTGAAAAATGATGGGCCATTGCCATTCGGGATCACTGCTCAGAGGCGCCATCGCCTGGTAAATTTTCAGGGCGCTTAAAAAATCGCTTTGTTCAAAAAACTCGTTAGCCAACTGGTTGCCCGTTCTCTTTTTCCAGTAAAACCATAATTTCTCTCCACCCTCCCTGGTAATCAAATTATTGCGTAATAAATTAAGCGCTTCCTCGACCGCTTCGCGAGGCCGATTGAGGCGTTTGAAAGAATTAGACAGCAAAAAATGACTTTCCGCCACGAGATGACTATCGGGATAATTTTCGATAAACTTCTTTAAGGCCGCCACGACTATAGGATAATTCTCCATCAAGTATTGAGTGTAAGCGGATTTAAAGTGAACCAACTCCTGATCTTTTTGACTGAGATCAAACAGGGATAATCGAGAGAAAAGTTTGGCCGCCTCCTTGTAATCTCCATATTGAAAAAAGGTTTCGGCTATTTCCAATTGTGCCTTCATTGACAGATGAACATAATTCTTCATCCTCTCCTGCGGTATATTGAGAGACAGGTTTAATACACTGTAAAACTTCGATAGAGCCAGCTTGATGGCGCCCACATCGCGGTACAATATTCCGAGCTTAATAAAAATGTCCGGCAATTCAGGATCTCTCGGATATGTCTCAACAAATTTTTCATAAACGACGGCTGTTTTCGACGTATTTCCAACCACAGAATACGTTTCGGCCATATCCAAAAGAACTTTGCGCTGGTTCTCTTCCTCATCATAACCGATCCGTGGGAAAAGAAACCGGTGAAACGGCCCATGTGGAACGATGGAACAATACCCTGTGTCAACGACTGGGTCGTTTCACACGCAAAACCCTCTCCTTTTCCAAGCTTAAGAGTATGCATGAAACCTGTCTGAGACTTTTCATTCATCAATATAATCAAGAATTAGCCACCATTCCTACTTAATACACTACCCTTTTTCTTTCTTTCACGATGACCATATCTAGTCTAATTGCTTCGATTTTTTCACGTTATTGAACTTATTGTAGTGAGCGCTTGCGCAGACCGTAATTGGGTACTATAAAATTTTTAGCTGAATTTTGCAAGTGAGTTTGTAATTCTTTGACTGCGAGGAAGGTTTATCTGGATTCCGCTATTACAGCCCAATTTCAACAATGCGTGTGCACATCGTTTTGCTACCTTCCTATTCCAATAAAACGGCCATGGAAAACTCTCATTTTCACCTGCCAGATGGATTTGCAGTTATCCCAATGAAAAAGTGCTGCCCCTGTTCGAGAATAGTCCCCCGGGTGGTTGGGTGAAAGATTAAATGTCCCCCTGGTTAGTTGCGAGATTCGACTGAAGAGGGTAAGAATCGTTTGTTAATGGGTGTCGATGATCGATCTTTGTTCGTGCATGTGGCCTGACTTCATGCTGTCAGCCCTTGACTGCGCCGCTGGTTAGACCGGAAAGGTATTCCCGTTGAAGAAGAAGAAAGAGACAGGCGATGGGTGCGATGGAGAAAAGGGTTGAAGCGGTGGAAATACCGTATTCCTGCATATTGTAGGCCTCCCGCAAGTTGACAATGGCGACGGCAAGGGGGAATTTCTCCGGGGTCTGCAAAACGACCTGGGGAGTAATGAAATTGTTCCACATGGCCAGAAAAGTGATCATCAGAAACGCGCCCATCATGGGCCGGACAAGGGGAAGGATGATGGAAAAAAAGATGCGCCCCTCGCCGCAGCCATCAATACGCGCCGCGTCGATTATGTCGTTGGAAATTGCATTGAGTATGGCCTGGCGAAAGAGAAAGACACCAAATGCGGGCGCGGCGGCGGGCAGAATCAATCCCGTGTAGGTGTCGAGCAGGTTGAGCCAATAGAGCAATTGATAGGTCGGAGCGAGGAGGAGGGGCGGTGGTATCAGCAATGTCAGCAAAACGAGCGCGGTGATTGGTTTTCGCAGACGGAAATTGAATTTGGCCAAGGCATAACCGCCCATGGCCGAAGCGAGGGTTGCCAACAGGCTGGTGACCGAAGCCAGAAAAACCGAGTTCATTCCCGAGTGGAAGAAATTAACCCTTTCATTGGTGAAGATTTCGCGATAGTTGTCCCATGTAAGACGATCCCAGGCGACCCCGAAAAGCCCGCTTCCCTGTGGCAGGAAAAGGCCCGTTAGGAAGTCGCCAGTATTCTTGAAGGAACCGCACAACATCCAGAAAAACGGCAACAGAGTGAGGATGGCAAAAAACCACAGAAAAATAACCGTTATGGCCCGTTGGAACCGATCAACCATATTCGCTAATCTTCCTCCTTTCTGCCAAAGTAGAAACGCTGTAACGCCGTCGGGACAATGAGAATCACCGCAAGGACCCAACCAATGGCGCTGGCGTAACCGAGGTCACCGATTTCAAACCCGTTCAGGTAAAGATACATTACAATGGTCAATCCCTGGTAATCGGGACCGGCCGTTTGGTTAAGAAGAACAAACGGCAGTTCAAAGAGTTGAAAACTCCCGATCAGCGAAAGCAGGACAACAAACCCGAAGACGGGCCGAATCGCCGGAAGAATAACGTGATTAAACCGTTGCCATGCTTTAGCTCCATCGATGCGGGCCGCGTCGAGCAGATCACTATTTACGTTTTGCAAGGCGGCCAGGAAAAAGATCATATTGAACCCCACATACATCCATAATCCGGCGATGATGAGAGCGCCCATAACGTGGTTTTGCAGCCAGGCGTAATCAGGGTTGAAGCCAAATAGTCCATTCAGCACCCGGTTGAGCAACCCCACCCTTCCGGCAAATACAATAGTCGACAAAAAACCAACAAACACCGGTCCAACCAGAGCAGGGGAAAAGAAAATCAGCCGCAGGAAGGTCCTGCCTCGAAGCCAGGGTTGATTAAGTAATAGGGCCAACCCCAGGGCCAGAGGCATCTGGATGAACAAGGTGGCTACGGCATAGGTCAGCGTATTGCGAAGGGCTTTCCAGAATAACGGATCTTGCAGCAAATTAAAAAAATTGTCCAAATAAACAAAACGCTGAAATCCGGGACCGAAAGTCTGATGAAAGGCAAGATTGACCGATTGCAGCAGCGGATAGGCCACAAAAACACCAATTATAAGCAAGAAGGGGCTCAGAAATAAATAAGGCGCAAGCGGATTATGGAGACGATATTGAGCCATACTTATTATTTGTAATTCTAACTCTTAAATTAACCCTGAGGCAGGCTCCCGTCACTCGCGTAGAAAGGTATTGCGATCCGCCCGAAATCTAATATCCGCCTCTGCCGCAGCCAGGAGTTGGCGAGCTTTGGAGTGGAGATTCTGGCTCGAGGTAATACCCTTTTCTTCGGCAAAAGCACGCAGGCTTCTTGACGCCGCAGCGACGGCCCGGCGGGCCGCCATGTTGTAGGGTGATGAAGGCATCTCCGGCACGTCAGGCGCCAGCTCAATAAACATGCGGCCCTTTTTCTGCCCGCTAAAGAATGGGTCCGGCTGATCGAATACGGGATCGTCCCAAAGGCTCATTAAGGGGGTAATAGCGTCCCCTTCCAGGTAGCGGTCGCGGCAAACCTCTCGATCGAGGTAAAGTTTTTTAACCAAATCCCAACTCTCCTCAATATTGTGTCCTGTTTTTGGTATTCCCAGCATCCGGCTCCCCAATATGCTGGTGCGGCGCCCCCCCTCCTCCCAAGCGGGAATGGGCATCAGCTTTACCTTTCCGGCAAGGGGTTTGAGGTACAATTTCATAAACTTTGTCCTCCAATCCGAAACCAGCCAGGCCACCGCATAACCATCGATGAGAAGCTGGTTCCCTGCCAGACTGAAAATGGGTAAATCCACGGTCAGTTTGTCCGGTCTGGCGCCCCAGAGGGCAATTTTCGAGATCACCCTGGCATTGATTTCGGAATTGATTTCGACCTTCCCGTTCCGGTCGAAATACCGGCCTCCAGCCTGTAGAATCAGCATCTCCACCCACGATCCAGTCTCGCTTCCTTCTTCCATTTCCAAGAGGTAGCGGTCGGGATATCCATCCCCGTCCAAATCCCGTACCAACGGTCGCAGGGTATTCATAAATTCATCCCAGGTTTCAATCGCTTCCATATCGATTCCCGCCTCTTCCACGATATCCGCCCGATAGGCTAACATCACTCCGGAAACACTCACCGGAATTCCATAAATGTGCCCCCGGGAAGACCAGGGTGACAAGGTAGGCTGATTGATAACTTCAAGAAGGCCGTCGCGTTTCAATAAGTCCGTGAGGTCTAAAAACCCGATTGCCTCCTCCGGGCCATTATAAACCCCCATCATGATTTCGAGGTGCATCTCTATCAAGTCTGCCATCGGGGTTCCGGAAAAAAAACCCGACCTCATTCGCTGCCACAGGCCGTGGTTTCCAAGAACTTGCACGTTGACCTGCTTGTCATTTACCGACGTCCAATCGTCGATTGCCCGGCCGTAAATCTCTTTATCCCAGGTTTCGTTGACCCTCCAGAAGGTGAGTCCCTCACTCTCGCTGACTGGTCTCAGGAGTCCGTATAGTCCGGAAACAACAGCCAAAGCAGTAATTATGAGAAGGCCCACAGACTGGTTCTTGATCAGAGCGCTTTTCATAACTGATTTCCGAATTAAACGGCGTCTGTTCCAATCCCGGACGGCAATTCTTCTTGTCCCCTGTTTATTCGGCTGGCGGCGGGATAGCGGGAACTGAAAGAACAGACGCCGGATTGCCTTGGCACGGGGTCATTCGCGGACCACTGTCTCAATCGTTTTCCGGTTAATGAAATCCCAATCCAGTTCGACTCCGAGGCCCGGACCCTGGGGAACCGCAACGTGTCCCTGCTTGTCGATGCTCTCAAGTTCGTCCCGGTATTCCATTGGATAAATCGGTGCGCTGACAAAGTTGCTTACGTTGGGACCGATCAATCCCAACTCGTAATAATTCGTGTTTCGGATCGCCGCGATACAGTGGCGATGAGCCAACCCGCCGCCATGAAACTCCACATCGAGACCGAAACCTTCAGCCGCATGGGCCACTTTCATGGCGCCGGTAATGCCGCCGTCTTCGTAGGTTCCGGTGCGGACAAAATCGGTGCCATCATTGACGATAAAATCCACATGCTGCTCCAGGCCGAAAATATGCTCCGTTTGCAAAAATGGGGTCTGAAGTTTCTCCCTCAACTTGCGATGTCCGAATGCGGACACACCACCATCCTTGTAGGCATCTTCCAGCCAAAAAAATTCCTCCTCATCACACGCTCTGCCCAACTTAAGGGCCTCCCCCCAGGTATTCAATTCACAGGCCGGATCGACCATCAAATCCATTTTCTCCCCCACACGCTGGCCGACCGCGTGAATCGTGGCAATTTCACGTTCCAACGGACCATTGCCCCATCCGTGAATCTTGAAACCGGGAAATCCCCGACCGGCGCAATCCTCAGCGAAATCCGCATAAGCTTCCGGTGAGCACAAACACCCGTTTTCGTCGCCATGGTAGGTGCTTGCGTAGGCTGGAATGCTTTCCCGATATCCGCCCAGCAATCTATAAATGGGGGCATCAAAAGCCTTCCCGGCGAAATCCCAAAGGGCTACATCGACCATCCCGATAGCCGTCCGGTCAGTATGCCGCAATCCACGTTTGAGGTCGTTGTAAATTTTTTCCCTCTCGAAAGGGTTTTTGCCAATCAGGTAATTGGCCACCTGGTCGAGACTGTGAAGGGCATAACTGGCAGCCCAAATCGGGACCGTGCCGACAATTCCAGCATCTGTGTGGAGGCGAAATATGGAAAGGCTACGCTTGAGGCTGGCGCCTTTTTCGTAAATCACGTTGAACCCGTTGTAATCAGTTCCCAGGTCGGGAATTTCGTGCTCGAAGACAATGACCTCCAGCTTGGTGATTTTAGGATTATTCATAACCAGAAAACTTTTGGAAGTAAGCCGTTATTATAATGAGTATTCTCAATCATCTTCTCGTTCCAGCGGCGGGTGAATGCGCAGTGAATCGCCGACTCGAGGTTTCCCTTTCAGCGCCGCCACTTTGGGAACGGCCTCCATGCAGATTTTTACGCTCAGTTTATGGAAACGAGGATAATGGTAGGCCAAGTCGTCCCAATCCCATTCGCGGTCGATGAGGCCCTCCGCGGGCGTGCTGATTCCGAGAAAGCAGCCGTAGTTCATTCCCAACTGCCGCGCATAGGCGATTTCTGTGCCGACGGCGGTGGTCACCACATCCATCCCCTCGCGGTTCCAAAGCCGGGATTCAGCCACTCCCTCAAAACGACCGCCGCAATCCTGGACCACGATTCCGCCCTTCCAGGTCTTGTATTCATCGGAGGTGTATTTGACACATGCCTCATAAAAAATGTTGTCGATCTCGGGATCGGTAGCCGGGTTCATACGCGGAAAAACCGCCCCCGCATCGTTCCCCAAAATGAGGTAGGACACGGTCCTGGGCCGATTCACATTGTAATCGATAAAATCGTCAGGAATGACCCAATCGCCAACTTTTATGTCGGTATTGAGGGCTCCTGCGGTGGCGCCACCGAGCACTTCCGTCACACCCAGCATGTGCATCGCCGCCCAGGTGCAAAGAAAGCCGTTCGCGTCCGCATTCAATTGTGAACGGTCAACCCCGATTCCCCCATGAACCGCGATGTGATAAAACGGCACACCATCGACTTCCCCGTAGAAAATCTCAGGTGAGGGCCCGAACCTGGTTTCTATCTGGAAAGAACCGCTGATATACTCCGTTTTGGTCAGGACCATGGCGATATTGGTGCCGCCGAGAACACAGATGTGAGATTCGGGGACGTCTTTGGGAATTTGGGTTATTGAATCCATTCTGGTATAATATTTTGGGGTTAAAACAGTAACGATAAACGCAATCCTGAGTAAGGCGGAACCACAGGAAAAGACAATATCAGGTATGCAGGACAGTCAAGAGCGTGTTTTTCGCTACTGGTCAAATGGGCGGTAAACGGTGCGGAGTGCTCCGGAGAAAGGGAACTTCATCTGCTTGAGCTTGATGAAAAAATC
>JAJFLV010000067.1 GCA_021772535.1 Opitutales bacterium
TGGACGCCGATGTCCCTAGCGGCGTTTTGAGGTTTGCAAAGGACCGATCAGAGGAAAAACGTGCTGAGGACAGCCCGTTCCACCTAAGAATTAGAATGCTTGATACTGGGTTGGGGAGGAAAAGACAGACGAAGAGGATGATTTTTTGGATTTTTTGCGGTTTTTTTTATTTTTTTTGAATATTTGACCCAACGCATCCAACGCAGCCAACGTAACCATTGCCAGCTTGACGGTTTTTTGATATAATGTTGGCCTTATGAGAATAAATTTCATGCAAACAGTAGAAAACCAGAAGAATGTTTGAGTCACTGACAGATCGATTGGGCAAGGCCCTGCGTAATTTGCGCGGGGTGGGCAAATTGTCCGAGGAGAATATGGAGGCCACCTTGAAGGAGGTCCGCACGGCTTTGCTGGGGGCGGATGTGCACTTCCGGGTGGCCCGGGAATTCGTCGAGCGGGTGAAAGAGGAATGTATCGGCCAAGAGGTGACCAAATCTGTGACTCCGGGCCAGATGGTGGTTAAAATCCTCAATGAGGAGCTGGTGCGGCTGCTGGGCGAGGGAACGGCAGAGTTAATGGCTAAAAAGCCGCTCAAGATTCTGTTGGTCGGTTTGCATGGTTCGGGGAAAACGACCACGGCGGTCAAGCTGGCGTTGCGGCTGCGCTCCCAAGGCTATAATCCATTGGTGGCGGCTTGCGATGTTTACCGTCCGGCGGCCATCGACCAATTGGAAACTCTGGCGGCGCGGGAAACGATTCAATTTTACGCCAACCGCTCTTCCAAGAATGTTCCTGGGATTGCCGTGGAAGCGCTCGGTTTTGCCAAAAGCAATTCGGCGGACGCCATCATTTTCGACACAGCGGGGAGGCTGCATATCGATGAGGGACTGGTCGATGAAATCAAGCTGGTCAATAAAAAGATAATTCCGGACGAGGTTCTTCTGGTAGCCGACAGTGCGCTGGGGCAGGAGGCGGTCAACGTAGCCAAGTCATTCCATGAAGCGGTCAAGCTGAGCGGTATCGTTTTGACCAAACTGGATGGGGATGCGCGGGGCGGGGCGGCGCTTTCGATGAAATCCGTGACCGGGGTACCGATCAAGTTCGTGGGCACAGGGGAGAAGCCGGAGGACCTGGAGGTTTTTCACCCCGACCGGATGGCCTCACGCATACTGGGCATGGGGGACGTGGTCACCTTGGTGGAAAAAGCGCAGGCTACGGTGGATCAAAAAGAAGCCGAGCAAATGGCCGAAAAATTGCGCAAGGCGGATTTTAATCTGGAGGATTTTCTGAGCCAATTAAAACAGGTTAAAAAAATGGGCTCCATGGAAAGCCTGATGAAAATGATCCCAGGAGCAGGCAATATCGAATTTGGGGACAAAGAGGAAAAGCAAATGAAGCGGACCGAGGCCATCATTCTTTCGATGACGCCGAGGGAACGGCAAAACCCGAGGATATTGAGCGGCAGCCGGCGCAAACGAATCGCGGGCGGTTCCGGAGTGCAAGTCCGTGATGTCAATGCCCTGCTCAAGCAATTCACCCAAATGCGGAAAATGATGAAAAAGATGAAAGGGACGGGGGGAAAGAAAATGATGCGGAAAATGCAGGCCATGACCGGGGGAACCAAAGGCATGCCGGATCTGAGCAAAATGGGCGGATTCGGGTAAATCAATAGGAACCTAAAAATTAATAATTTGATGGAACACAATTTTCGAAAACGATTGCTGGAGGGGGAGTTACTAATCGGGTCGGTGGTTACGATCACCAGTCCGGTGGTGGCTGAAATTCTGGCCGAGGCGGGTTGCGACTGGATCTTTATCGATGAGGAGCATGCACCAATCGGACCACAGGAAATACAGACGATTCTACAGGCTGCGGCTCCGAAATGCGCCGGAGTGGTGCGGATCTCGTCGAGCGAAGAATTGCCCATAAAAAAAGCACTCGATGCGGGAGCGGCAGGTATCATCGTGCCCCAGGTCAATACCCCGGATCAGGCTCGAAATGTGATCAATTACAGTAAATACGAGCCGATGGGAAATCGGGGGGTCGGCCTGACCAGGGCTCATCGATACGGCCTTGGGTTTCAACGCTACTTGGAAAAAGCCAATGAAGAAACGGCCGTAATTTTACAGGCCGAGAGCGCCCAGGCGGTTCGGAACATCGATGCCATCACCGATGTCGAGGGAGTCGACGCGATATTAGTTGGCCCATTCGACCTCTCGGCCAGTCTGGGCAAAACGGGGAAATTGGATGATCCCGAGGTGCAGGAGGCAATCGACAAGGTTGTGGAGATCTGCAAGAAAAAGAAAATGCGGCTGGGAATTTTCGGTATCAGCGTTGAGGCGGTTAAACCCTATGTTGAGCGAGGGTTCACACTGATCGCCGCCGGGGTGGATTCAAATTTTGTGGCATTGGGAGCAAGGAAAATTTTATCCGGTCTCGGGCGGCAGGATCTTTAGCTCCCCTTCCCCATTCATCCCGATATGCCATTGGTCGAGAAATCAACCTACTCCCCGCCATTACTGCTAAGGAATGCCCACCTGCAAACCATCCTGCCCACATTGGCCAGAAAGGTTAATGGAATCAATTACCAGCGAGAGCGAATAAAGACTCCCGATGATGATTTCCTCGATCTCGATTGGTCGGCCAAGGGCTTTAGCAAGGTTTGCGTTCTATGCCATGGTTTGGAGTCCAGCTCCGGAGAGCCCTACATGAAAGGTATGGTCAGGGCGCTGAACCGTCGAAATTGGGATGCTGTAGCCATAAATTTTCGCGGTTGCAGCGGTGAGCCCAACCGGCGTTTGCGAACCTACCACAGCGGGGCCACGGACGACTTGCAAACGGTGGTTGACCATATCCAAAACTTGGGTCGCTATGACGAAATCGCCCTGATTGGATTCAGCCTGGGGGGGAATCTGGTTCTCAAGTATGTGGGAGAACAAGGGGCAGGAATCTCCGATCGCATTACCCGCGCAGCAGCGGTTTCCGTGCCTTGCGACCTGGAGTCTTGTTCCCAACGTATGACGGAAAGAAAAAACGGTATCTACATGCGCCGATTCATTAAAAAACTGATTCGGAAAATGGAACATAAATGCCGGTTGGCGGAGGCTCCTTTTCGCCTTGAGCAATTTCTATCGATGAAAACATTCAAGGAGTTTGACGACCTTTACACAGGACCCGTTCATGGATTCAAGGATGCAGTCGATTATTGGACTCGATGCAGTTGCCGCCAGTTTTTACACCGCATTAAAATTCCCACTTTGCTGATCAATGCCGTGGATGATCCATTCCTCTCCGAGCAATGTTACCCGGTTGGGGAAGCCAAAGAAAGCGAATTATTTTACCTGGAAAGACCAGCCCACGGCGGTCATGTCGGTTTTATGACCTTCGACTCAAAAGGGGAATATTGGCACGAAGGCCAAGTTGCGGATTTTGTCACGCGCGGTCGCGGTCTTTTAACCCCGGCCAGCAGACATCAGGATTGATTAATGGAAGCATGGGCCCGAGCCAAGGCGCTTTTTAATTCGGCGAGAACAACGGGCTTTGGAATATGATCGTTGATCCCTTCGGCAAGGCACTTTTCACGGTCTTCCTTTAAAGCAAAGGCGGTGACTGCAATTATATAAGTGTTTCTTCGATCAATACCGCCTTCTCCAGAGCGAATTCGGCGAGTAATTTCCCATCCGTTCATTCCCGGTATTCGCAAATCAAGAAGGAGGACTTCGTAACGACCGACCCGGATCTTTTCCATTACGTCTAGGTTGCTGCTAGCCAAATCAGCTCGAAAGCCCAATTTGGAAAGAATTTCAAGCATCAATTTCTGGTTTACTGAATCATCCTCGGCAACCATGATTTTGAGGGGATATTCCTTCGAGAAATACTGGTCGTCCAGACGGTCCATAGGTATTTCAGCTGTTTTCCGGTCCTCTCTGGCTTTTGTGACAACGACGGTAAAATGAAAGGTAGAGCCGCTTTCTGCCTGGCTTTCAACCCAAATTTTCCCGCCCATTTTTTCGCATATACGTTTACAAATAACCAATCCTAAACCGGTGCCGCCGAATTGCCGTGTGGTGGAAGAATCAACCTGTGAAAAAGGAAGGAAAAGTCGTTCCACCCTGTCTTGGGGAATTCCGATGCCAGAGTCCTTGACGGCGAAATGGATTTCCCATTGGAGACCTTGTAAATTTCTGGTTGTGATTTCAATTGAAACCTCTCCCTCGTTAGTAAACTTTACGGCGTTATTGACCAGGTTTAAAAGAATCTGCCTCAACCTGTGAAAATCGCCGTTGAAGAAGCCACTGGAGTCGTCTTTGAGGTTATAGGCCAATTCGATATTCTTTTCCCGGGCCTTCACATTTACCAATTCGAGGGCTTCCAAAACGGCATCTTCCAGCCTGAAGGGTGCCTCTTCCAGTTCAATTGCCCGGGATTCAATCTTGGAAAAATCGAGAATATTATTGATCAATTCCAGTAGCGCTCTGCCACTACGGTTTATAATTTGCAGGTATTCCTCCTGATCAGGCTTTATTTCCGTTTGTGACAACAAATCAGCGAATCCAAGGATGGCGTTCATGGGAGTACGGATTTCGTGGCTCATCATGGCCAGAAACTCACCCTTTGCCAGGCTGGCGGAATCGGCCATGTTTTTGGCTTTAATCAGCTCGACTTCATTTCGCTTGCTCTCGATAAAACCCCCAATACTGGCGGCTACAGCGGTAAGAACCGCAACTTCACTCTCCTGCCACTTATGCGGCTGATGAAAGGAAGCCAATCCGATAACGCCCCAAAATTCACTTTCACGGACTATGGGCACAAACAGGGCGGACACTTCGTCCGGCCATGAGAACAGTTGGCGAATATCTTTCGAAAAATCTCCCCCTAACCCTTGAATCGTTCCGGCCTCAGATAGAGTTTTGTACCAGCCTGGCAATTGTTTGTCGTAGGATATGCCCTGCCAGAGAGAGTCGGCATCACCCTCATCGGCACCTTTACCCGGCCATCGGAACCGGAGGGCCAGAGAATAGGATCCGTTGTCCGGATCGTGATGATTTTCAAAAACGTAAACCTGGTCTACACCAGCGGATTTCCCCAAGTTGTCAATAGCGCTGCCGATGGCATGATTGAAATCCTTGATCGTAAGGAGGTTGGTTTTGGCCTTGGCCACTCCACCCAAGAGTTTGTCTCTTGCCTCAATGGATTTAAGGGCTTCTTTTCTTTGGGTTATATCGTAGGCCATCCAGATAACGCTCTTTTCCGGGGATTCCTCGTCCGGGGCCATAGGAGCCAGACGGCCTTCGAACCAATAATCTCTGCCTTCGTAGGGCAAAGCGTATTCGATAACCTGGAGCCGACCGGTTTGAATCGTATTCAGGACCGCACGATGAAACCTTTCGGCAATTTCCGGCGAATAAATGTCGAAATAGGTTTTCCCCTTAATTTCCTGAGCTTCCTCGACCTGGTGAAAATAGGAGCTGCTCTGGGATGCGAAAACTTCCAGGAAACGACCTCCAGCAGATATAATAAAAGCAACATCCGGCATTGCATCGAGAAAAGCCCGCAGGCGGCGCTCGTTCTGCCAAATCGATTCTTCGCGAATTTTATACTCGGTTAAAATAGAAGCCAAACTCAACCCGGTCAGGCTGAGGACTCCTAAAAATACCCATAGGTAAACAGGTGGCTGCGAATGGATCTTAGTGGCATAGGGTCCAACGACATCTTTCAATTCCCAAAATGCCATGATGGCTAAGATAAAAATCCCCGTGGTAGCCCCGCGTTGGCCATAGCGTATACCGGCCCATGCCAATAAGGGGAAAATCGCCAGCTCCAATGGGTAGCGCAAAGTATCGGTGGGCGCCCAATTACTAAAAACCAGTATTCCAATAAATATCAGCGTACCCAACCACAGGAACACCTCAACAAGCTGCCGGTTGCTGAAATTGATCCGAGTCCGGGAATACCAGACCATTAAAAAGGGTCCCAGAATGACCATTCCCAAACACTGGCCCAACCATCGAATGGACCAGATTCGGTTAAAATCGGGCTTGAGCTCAGGTTGTTGCCAAATGAGGACTCCCGTAGTGATACTGGCGTGGATCAGGGTACTGAGCAAGGCAGCGAAAAAAATGAACCCGAGGACGTCTTTCAACCTTTCCAGAGCATTGTTAAAACGGAGCAGCTTTCGCAATGTGAACGCAGCAGCAGCAATGGATAGGGAAAAAGAAGTGGCCGAGATCAAAGAATATATCCAGCCGCTTCCTTGCCAATAATCGGTAATCACCGCACCGACGGCAAAGGCACCCAGATACCGGTAACCGAAAAGTAAAACAATAGCTATGGCGAGTCCGGAGGGAGGCCAAATCAAGGGGGCAGTTTTATCCAGGATGGCCATCTCCAGCCCGAATCCCCCCGCCAGTCCACAATAGAGCATGACGACTCCAATATGCTTAAAAAAGCACAGGACCCAACTACGAGCATTTTTGGGGAAATTATTCATTAGGGGGGAACTTCCATTCATAGGGGGGACCCGCTCCGCTCAAGAGAAGAAAACGGTTCGGTACAGGAAATATGTTATTTTCTCTCGGATATTACAAGAAAACAGTGAACCCAGAAAATTTAAGGACTCTATTGAAGACGGATGCATTTTCGAGTAGCTCTTTTTTAAATAAACCACCCTATGAAACAGGATAGAGAGGGCACGGGTTGTGACCAGAAAAATTTCTCCCAACCAAACCACGAACGGCTCCATTTTTCTAGACAGAAGCGCGAAAATAATTATATAAATATCAAGATTTGAAACCTATTATAAAGCAGCATCAGACAATGCCAATTTACGTTTACCAAGAAATTAAGAAGGATGGCAGCGAAGGGGAAACTTTCGAGCTGAAACAGAGTATGAAGGAAGATGCTTTAAAAAAGCACCCGATTACCGGAGAACCCGTGAAGCGAGTTTACCTGCCGCCCAATATTTCTGCCAAATACACGCCGGGGAGAACAAAAAGTCTTATTGAAACCAAAAATGTGGAAAAAGCAGGATTCACTAAATACCAAAGGGATCAATTAACCGGTAGGTATCACAAGGTTGCCGGCAAAGAGGGCCCGAGCACATTCACGCCAGATTGAGTAAAGGGTTGAGGCAATTCCTGTCCGACCCATGCTTCCTTACTCTATTTTCTATGCCAATCGCCCTTTTCGCTTTGCAGCCACACCCCTTTAACGGATCGTTGTGATAACATCCGTGAACGGTGTTGGCCTACCTTTTTAGTGGTGGTATAGGTTTTAATCGCAATTATGGAATAAATCGTCTTACGATCCCCATTTTCAGCCGAAACCAGGGTTTCCTGCTCAGCAGCCAGTTCCTTGCGCGCTTCAAGGTAACCGATGTTGTTTTCCCCCAGATGGCCTGATAATTTCAGGGCGTCAAGGGAGGGCAAACGGTCACTCATCCGTCTGCGGACGGTGATGTCTTCGGTTGCCGTCAGAAAATTGGAGCATAAAAAAAGGCCTACCAGAAAAAAGACCGCAATTTTTATTTTATTATTCATAACCGGTTAAAATGTCAATTGGATTCACCGTCAGTGAACAGGGTTTTCGATTCATCATCGAGTTGGCCGAAAAACTTTCCCAACTCTCCATCAATGAATCCCGATAAATCGGTGTTTTTATTTTTCTTACCTCCCAATATTGAAAAGCAACCCGTAAATATCAAGCAGGCGCAGATTAAAGTCCATATCGAAAATGTCCGCATCTTCATATCTTAATCCAATGTTGATTGTTACATTTCCTCCTCTGTAAAAATACCATTAGTAAAAGCAAGCCTTTCAAAGTGAAGAGTTTTCCCGGTCGGGTAAAAATAGAGATCCAATTTGTTGGCTCCATTTTTGAATTATTTCCATGGGTTCGCGTCTCTTCAAGGTAAAATCCACAGAATCCTGGTCTTCAACAAAATTGGGTTTCCCAGATAGGTGCAGAACCATTGGATAGGGGTCTTTTTGCCGATTGGAAAACCTCACGGAAAATTCCTCCAGAGACAGATCCGCCAATGATTCTTCAAGTTGTTTCATTTCAAGAAATTCAGCGGAATCTGGCTCCAATCCTTTCGTCAGCTCTCCTTTCTGGGAATACCGAACCCTGGCCGCTTGATTACCCTCAAGTTCAAAATTTCCTTCATACATTGTGGCCTCATTTTCGCCTATATGAAGCAGTAAATTGCCTTTTAAAAATCCTTGCTCATCTCCCTGAAAACCGGGGATTGCACGCCCTACCCGCTCCAGCGCCAGCATCGTGAATTGAAAGGATAACTCGAGATCGGGGCTGCTTGGCTCATACTTAAAGGGTTGGCAGGCAACCTTCCCGCCAAAAATGTCCCCAACAAGATGAGTCACCAGGATTTTCCCTGAATCATCAATCGAATAATCTATCTCGATTCCTTCAATTCGCAAATCTCCAAGATCAAGGCCATTGATTTTCAAGGTCTGTCTATTAGTATCCGCCGGGGACTCCAGGGAATTAAATTTCAATTCCCCATGGATATCTTCAAGAACGACCTCCTGTTTTGATGGTTCGGAAAATTTTAATGCCGGAATCGTGTATGACAGGTGATCCAATGTGCTCTCTGCCTCAACATTGAAGGGTTCTAATTGTTTACCTAAAAATTTTGTTTCCCGAAAGGTCAGCGAAATGTTTGATAGTTCTTCACTGCCATCGGTTGCCCCTAGGTCAAATTCAAACAAGGCCTCTGTCAATCCACCAGTTTGATCGCCATGTGTGAATCGGACCTCAGAAATTTCACCCCGCAAAAATTCATCTTCCCCACGGTGAAAAACATAATCGAAAGGTTCCAAAGATATCCCGTGCCAATCCAGCGATTCCGCCCTGCCGGAAAGGGCTACCTCGAATTGATCATGCGCCCAATCCTTCCGCAGGCCCAGGTGCAAGGATTCATTAACGAGAAACCCGGCCGGGATGATCCAATCGCCCGATCCGGTAGATCCAACTAAAGCGATCGAGGACAGCTTGCCAGACTCGATCTCCCCTTTCCCCTCCCCGGAAAAAGTAAAGATGTTCAACGCGCTGTCTTCAGGAAAAAATTGACCAATGTAAGGATGCAGCATTTCCAGCCATTCATTGAAGTTCTCCCATTCAAAAGAATAGTGAAATTCTCCTGCGAGGGTTTCTTCTTGGAGGTTTCCCGCCAGGGAAATGCTTCTCCCCTCCCTGCCGACCGACAATGTCGCTTCTGCCTGCCCCGCAGTGCCTTTAACCACGATTCCAGAAAAGGACAGACTTCTTCGAAACCCCGGGCGGACAAATACAATATCTCCATCCGGAATCAGTAATTTATTAAATGGAATAGAAAATTCAGGACTCAATTGTGGAGAAAACTCCGACTCTTCGGCACTTTCATAAGTTCTCATATCCAACCTCACCATCGCGCCCTCCAAAAAAACGGTATCCATTTCTCCCCTCGCTAATTTGAACGGGGAAAACCGAATATGGACATTGTTAGCTGATGCTTGAAGCCTGCCCTTACGCAACTCAATGCCTGCCAGGTGAAGGTAAAATGGACTCACTGCGGCCACTTTAAAATGAACACCGAAATAACCCTTCTCCTGCAAGAGCCGACCCAGATAACGTGCCGTCAATCCGGGTGCAAGGCGGCTTGCTCCCCAGGCCGCCAGCAACAAAACTAAGGCAAAGAGGAAGAAAGAGCCTTTTCCATAAGCCCATGATTGTGCCGATTTGCTATTCACGGCAAGATTCGTTGATGGATAATTCGAAACAAGATCACTGTAGACTAGAGGAAACCAGAATATGGGCGCAAATCAATTTCCCTGGTGTCTTGACATAAACCAATTACTTTTCCGGATCATGTTTATTCCCTTCCCAAAATGCTCATAGTATTGGCCCACACGGCAGCCTCTTCCAGCCTTTTGGCGTCTGGAATCATGCCATCCTCAATGGCAAAACCGCCTATCTTGTTTGGCGATGG
>JAJFLV010000068.1 GCA_021772535.1 Opitutales bacterium
GCAAATACCACTCCCGAAGTTCCAAGGGTGGCGGACACTTTTCCCTCGCTTACAATTCCGCACCCGACGGCTTGGGCAGCCTGGTCACCCCCGCCGGCCACGATCGGGGTGCCCTCGGATAATCCGGTCAGAGCAGACGCCTCCCGGCTGACTCTTGAAGAGACAACTGGCGACTCGGTCACCTCTGTCATCCAATCGCGGGGTATGCCGCAGGACTCCAGCATTTCTTCGCACCAATTGCGCCGGGCCACTTCCAGTAATGAGGTTCCGGAAGCATCCGAAACATCGGTGAAAAATTCACCGCTAAGGCGAAAGCGAATGTAATCCTTGGGCAAGAGAACCTTGGCGATTTGAGTAAAAACTTCAGGTTCATTCTCTCGCACCCAAACTATTTTCGGGGCGGTAAACCCTGGCAAGATGGGATTCCCGGTCAATTGAATCACTCGTTCTGTCCCCACCCGGTTGGTAATCGCCTGACACTGGTCGCCGGTCCGCTGGTCGTTCCACATAATGCAAGGACGAAGAACCTTTCCGCCCCGGTCGAGGAGCACGAGTCCGTGCATTTGCCCGGTCAATCCTATTCCCTCGACCTCGTTGCCGTTGATTTCAGCTTTTTCGAGAACACTTTTTATCCCGATAATTGCTGCCGCCCACCAATCCTCGGGATTCGACTCGGCCCAGAGCGGCTTGGGAGTGAAAAAATCATGCTCCGGCGAAGCCACTGCCAAAACCTCCCCAACTTCATTTAGGAGCACTGTTTTTACAGAGGAGGTTCCTACATCGATTCCCAGCAAATAAGACATTCTTCTAGAGGAAATAATCAAGCGAGAGGAAAGAAAGAAATTCGATTAAATATCAACGTCAACCAAGTAGACCGGGCGCGATTAAATGAACTCGTTAATCAGGTTTTCGAGCATTTCCTGTCGACCGGAAACGTTAACCGGTTCGCCATTTTCGAGAGCATACCCTTCCAGGTCTTCGAATCCCGCCAGTCCCGACTCGATGGCATCGCCAATGCCCGAATCCCAGGATTGATAACGCCTCTTGACAAATTCGGCCAAACGTCCGTCCTCACGTATGGCGTGGGCGATTTTAAGTCCGCGGGCAAAGGTATCCATTCCCCCGATATGAGCATGAAAAAGATCGACCGGCTCAAACGATTCCCGACGCCGCTTGGCATCAAAATTCAAACCGCCGGTGGTGAAACCGCCCATCTCCAGTACAATCAACATTATCTGGGTGGTCTGGTAAATGTCGGTCGGGAATTGATCGGTGTCCCAACCCAGAAAAAGGTCTCCGGTGTTGGCGTCGACGCTCCCCAAGGCTCCGGCATTGGCCGCCACCGTCAAATCGTGCTGCATGGTATGCCCGGCAAGTGTCGCATGGTTTGTCTCTAGATTCAACTTGAAGTGATCCAGTAGATCGTATTCACGCAAAAAATTCAAACAAGCCGCTGCATCGGAATCGTATTGGTGCGTGGTCGGCTCCATTGGCTTGGGCTCGATGTAAAACTGTCCCTGAAAACCAATTTGTTTTTTCCAGTCCACTGCCATGTGTAAAAACTTCGCCAAGTGGTCCAGTTCGCGTCTCATGTCGGTATTGAGAAGTGTGCTGTAACCTTCGCGTCCACCCCAGAATGTGTAACCGAGGCCGCCAAGTTCATGGGTGATTTCCATGGCTTTTTTTACCTGCGCCGCAGCATAAGCAAAAACATCCGCATTGCAACTTGTGGCCGCTCCATGGACATACCGGGGATGGGTGAAAAGGCTGGCCGTTCCCCAGAGCAGCCTTTTCCCGGTTCGCTCCTGCTCCTCTTTCAAGGTCGCCACTACTGCATCGAGTTGAGCATTGGTTTCAGCCAGACTGTCCGCCTCGGGAGCCACATCGCGATCGTGGAAACAGTAATAATCCACGCCTAGCTTTTCCAGAAACTGAAAAAAGACCCGCACCCGCTGGCGGGCATTATCGATAGAATCGGAACCGTCATCCCAAGGCATTTGGGCGGTGCCGACGCCAAATGGGTCGGATAACGGGTTACGCATTGTGTGCCAATAGGCAACGGCAAACCGCAAATGTTCCTCCATAACCTTGCCGCCGATTTTCTCCCCCGCGTCGTAATGTTTAAAGGCGAGCGGATTTTTCGATTCAGATCCTTCGTAAGCTATATTATCAACGTTGAAAAAATCTTGTTTCATTCTCCAAACTTATTTCCTGTTATTCATTTACTCTATGCCAGCCTTCTTTCCTCTGCTTGCATGATCCTTTTCGCATAAACCAATGAAATTAAGGCCGCTGTCCAGTTAATTCCGAAAATTCCCAACCATATTCCCATCAATCCGGTTTCAATCACATAAACGAACAAATAAAAGATTGCTATAGGTGCCACAATTTGCCTTCCCAGCCCAACCCATAGAGCGAACATTGGCCTTTTCATTCCTTGCAAAGCAGAAACATTAATGAACATAATTACGTAAGACCAAATTAAAAAGGCGGCTATTTTTAAATAAATGCTGCCAATATCAACTACCACCTGATCGCTGGAAAAAATCTCCATCAATTGACGGGAAAAAATGATTATCAGAAAAAACCCTGGAAGTATCACATAGGCTCCATACTTTAACGCAGTATACAACGTCTCTTTGACTCTGGCACAATTTCCAGCACCCATATTCTGCCCAACCAAAGACAATGTTGCGATATTTAAACCAATTGTTGGTAGCAAGGCGATTTGCTCGATTCTGGTTGCGATACCATAAGCTGCCACTGCCTCCTTTCCAAACCTGCTGATAAAGTAAGTTATAATGAATATCCCTATGGCAACCGTTACCATATTCATACTGGCGGGAAAGCCCTGGTAGGTTAAATTCTTGTATGGTTCGAATATGGGGATTACTATTTTTCCGATTCTCTTATCTATTAAACCTGATTCGTATAGATAATAACCAAGATAGAAACATCCCAATAATTCTATAACAACGGTGGCCCAGGCGATTCCAGATAATCCAAGGGCTGGAAACCCAAACCAACCAAACATAAATATCGGGTTTAATATTAAATTCAGGAAAAAACCTAGAATTAAGAAATTTCTATAAGGAATAGTGTTTCCGATAGCATTTAACGGAGCGCCCAGGATGAATGTCAGAATAAAGAATACAGTTCCAAAATAAATGACATTAATATAATCTAAACTCAAACTAAGGTAATTATCACTAGCTCCTAAAAGTTGAAATAAAAAAGGGGCGCTGAAGTATCCAAAAATTGACTATTCGCAGATTATTGTGGGAGGGAATCGCTTAATCAAGACAGTGGAATGTGATTTGGGCAAGGGTCGAGGTTGGTGGTCCCGTCTTTGAATCGGCTCCTCTACAGCCGGAGAGGCTGGTCGATGTTTTCTTTGC
>JAJFLV010000069.1 GCA_021772535.1 Opitutales bacterium
CTGATGGCCAATTTCACCAGAGGGATCGAGAAGTTCAATTGCCGGCGGAGAATTGTCGATGAGGAACAATTCGCTCAGTCTTTCCCCACTTCGCGCCCGATCGGTTTCATTATCAAGACGGTCCGAAACCATGACTCTGGCCAGGTAATACCCATCCTCAAACCCCCTCGTGTTGAAGGTGTAAACCGGTTCTTCCAATTCATCGACCAAGGTTATCCAGTCCGTATCCCCCACCCCCTTGATGCTCAATCCAAACTCGAGGTTATCCCCGTTGGGATCAAAGGCTTTCCAAGCAATCGTCATCAATCCTTCCTCTCCCAGGTTTCTCAATTGCTGGCGGGGTATCGGCTTACGCAGAAGATTTTCCGGGTTACTCTCCTCCAGTAGCTTGAGCAAATCGATATTGGGGGAATTGGTAACGGCTTGCAGAATCTCAAATCCGGCAGGAATGATTCGAATGGCAGCGACTTGCGGGGGAGCGTTGCCGGTTTGGTAAAAAAGGCGTATTTGCCGAATCTCGAAATCGCCCTCGGTATCGACACCTTCTCCTTCGTTGGAAAAAGCAATTTCATATTGCAAAAAGCGGGCATTGGGGCTGGATACCCGATAGCGGTCTTCCGCCGCCGCCGATTCCTCCCAGGGCGCCCAGGTGTCGTCCGGCTCCTCGGTGTTGCCTGTGCGTGTCCGCAGCAAGACCCCGTTTCCCGATTGTCCTTGTCCTCCCAGTGTTTTAATGCTGCCCCATTGGGCAATCTGCCCGGCATCCACCGGTTCGGAGGTAAACTTTCCCTCGGCGGAAGGTTTTCCTTCGAGTCTGTAAATGCCCGCCGGATTACTCGTAATCGTCAACAAATTACCATCATTTAATGGATCGGACTGAAAAACAGAAACCTCACCACCCCGGGGCGCCTGCTGCAGCAATTTCCAATAACCCCGGCTGGCAATTGAAAAAATGCGCCCGTCATCGTTTGTCCCTACCAGAATTTTCCCCGAAGCAGTCCGGACAAAGGAAAAAATGTTGGCCTTGGGCAATCCCCAGTATGCCTCCACGAATCCGTTTTCATCGAGTGAAAAAATCATCCCACTGCCAACCGGACCGTTTTTCTTATCTCTTTTCTTCCCATTGGAATTGGCTCCCCCCCCTGGATTGGCTCTAACCACAAACGGTTCCTCTTCACCCCGGGAGGAGGATGTTTTCAAGGAGGAATTGCTTCCCCCATTACCGTATTTTGTCTCAAAGGTGGCAAAATAGATTTTCCCGTCGTCCATAACGGAAATCTGCTTAATTTCCTGCGCTCCCGAATTGAAGAGGGCAAAGCCCTCCCCTTCCCCGGAAATCCGGTAGAGAATGCCTTCCGGGCTGCTCCCGGCCAAGAGCCGTTCCTGGTTGTCCCATGCCAGAGTGGTCAAGTGGGTTTGATCGCATCGGAACCATTCTACAGGCTCGTCCCCGGGTTGAAAATTTGGGGGGAGTTTGTAAATCGTCGCGCTACTGCCGGTAGCGACATAAAAATTACCTTCGGAATCGAAGGTGAAGTCCCAGATGTAGCTGTCCTCGGGATCGAAGAAAATTTCCGGGCGGCCGCCGGGAGCAATACGATAAACCCGGCCCACCGGCGAAGTGCCAACGTAAAGATTTCCCTCCTCGTCCATAGCCAGGGCACGGCTCAGTATTTCTTCCGGAGAAAAATAATCGGTCACCTCCCCTTCTGTATCCACTTTGAGCACCTTGCCCCTGTTTCCGGTTCCCAGATAAAGATTCCCTTCGTTGTCCGCCACCGCCGCCCAGATAATCGGTTCGTCGATTTCGACCCATTCGGTCAAGGCCGGGGCCAACTGTATATGACCCTCGTTGCCGAGTGAAACATTTTCGAATTCCCCCTTGATAAAGTCTTCGTAAACACTGTGCAGAACCGATTGCGTTTGCACGGCATGAATGAGGGGAAGGATGGATACTACCGTTAAGAAGACGGTTGCGGTTTTTTTCATAAAAACAATTTGGAGAGGGAATTACTCAAGGGTAATGGGAATCCGATAGCTGCCCCTGAATTCACCCGGAATCTCGATTTGAGTTTCCCATAAGGTGACTTCGTCGAGAGGCTGGCGGGCGGTATTGTTTCCCGGAGAGGTGTACATGGCTTGCACCGAAGGAGGCAAATCAGGCAGATTCTCGCCGTCCAGAATGAGACCGGTTGCTTTCTTCAACAATTTTATGTAAATGCTCTGACGAGACCGGCGGCGGTTCCACTCTCGCACGATGTCGTCGACAGAAGTAGCAAAAGCCCGGCCCGAGGTTTCCGCCAATTCAGCCCCGGCGGCATCGGCCACCAGGATGGTTAATTCCTGCCCCGAAGGCAAACCGGGAGGCACCGGAACGCTGACATCATGGCGGGTCGGCTTGTTCAGGTAATTGTAGAGCGTAAGGGCCAAACCCACTTTTTCGCCGGAACTCACCCGCTTGTTTTCCACCTGGACGGCTTTCAAACTGCTCAACAGCCACTCATCGCGGATTTCGATATTGAAATCGATTTTATTGACAACCGGCATTTCGTAGGGGTTGTTGACGAGTTCCAGGTAATTCTCCCAGAAACTAGCGGCGACCGATTGTGCTCCTTCGGGTCCGGTGGCCACATCCCGAAAAATAATGGGGTCGTAACCCTCCAGATCAACCCGTCCATCGAGATAGAAAGTCTGTTCTTCGCTCGATTCCATGGTCTGGTAAAGCGACTCCAGAAGTGAAATGGAGGCGAAAATGGGAGAAAGGGAGCGATGCTCAAACAGCTCCCCGGAAAAATGCCGCATGGTCCCGTTGGCTCCGCGTGTGGTGATGGACACATTGATGAGATGGGGCAGCTCCCCTATTTTGCCGGCGATGGCGGTCAATCTGTCCTGGTAAACGGATCCCAAAAGCGGGCCGGTGTTGGATAGCTTGAAGGATTTATTGACTGACTGAACGACCGTAATTATTTCCGCCCCGGCCATGGGAAAACGCGTTGGTCCCAGTTGGAAAAACGGATGCCCGAAGGCCAGGATTGTATCTCCGTCCCGAAAAGTAACCGTGCCGGTGGCAGCCATATTAAAATCGCCGCTCATGAGGACAGCGGCCACGGGAGAACCGGGATCTAGGGAAAATTTCGAGCCACTGGCGGCAGTCCCCGAGGGCGCCTGCATGATATCGAGTCCCAAGGCCTCCAATTGCGGTCGAAAAGCCCTCAGCGCTCGTTCCGAAAACCCGGAGGCCATGAGTGGTGTGGGCAGCGGGGTAAGCAGCGTCTCCACTTTCTTTATTTTATCCCTGCTCCCATTGGCGGAAAAAGTTTCCAGACCGGCCGGGACAGAAATAGGTTTGAGAGAATTGGCTTCCTCTTCCCTGCTGGTTTCTGTCGAAGGGGCGAATGAGCCTGGACGAGGCCGCTCCGTCTCCATTGGGTAATTCTCCAGGATTTCCAGCATTTGCTCGATTGGAGTAACTCCAATGATGGCCTGTTCCTTCGGCCAGGTGAATCCATAGGCATAAGCGCCGGCCAGTCTCCCCCCGAAATAAACCGGGCTACCGCTCATTCCGGCCACCGGGCCAGTCAATTTATTGCGAGCGTCGAGGGCCTGGCAAATGATGACCGATCTCTGGGGACCAGTGAAATTTTCCGACACTCCGAGAACCTCCAGCTCAAAACTCTCGACCTCGGTGCCGGAAACAACTGTACGCCATTCACCCTTCATCCCGGGTTTGATTTCGGAAAGCGGCAGGATATCGGGTCCTGCTGCCGTCAATGGAATGACAAGCGCCAGGTAAAACAGCGTCGAATGGCAAATTATTGAATGATTGAAAGACATAAAAAGAGTATAGGATAAAATATATTGCCCCGCCGGGACAAGCCCTTTCACTGTTTGAAAGACAGGCTGTTTTGCCAAAGGTTCAGAACAGCCTTCAATTGTGCTTTAAATTCTATTACTGATTTTCACGGTGTTTTTGCTGCTAGATACCTTCAAATTATCACAGGACCAACCAGATTTTCCATGAACACCGTTGAAGCAGAACTTGTTTATGATGCCAAGGCGCTCCTCGGAGAAGGACCTGCCTGGCATGACTCAAGCGGGAAACTTTATTGGGTCGATATTGAAAAAGGGTGTGCTCTTCGATATGATCCCAACACAGGCGATGGGGAGACTTTTCCGGTCGGAGACAAGATCGGCGCATTGGCCCCCTGTCGATCCGGCGGCTTGATACTTGGGTTGCGAAAAGGCATCGCTCGCTTTACTCCCGAAGAGGGCGAGATTCACCCTATTGTGGAGGTTGAAGCGGATTTGCCTGCCAACCGCTTCAATGATGGGAAATGCGATCCGTCGGGAAGGTTCTGGATCGGTTCCATGGGTCAGAACAGGACGGGCGCTTTATACCGGGTCAATTCCTCCATGAAGGTGGAAAAAATTCTCTCGGGAATCACAATTTCAAATGGTCTGGCCTGGAATACGGATAAAAAGAAATTTTATTATATCGATTCGCCAACGAACCGAGTGGATGTTTTTGATTATTGCGACTCCACGGGAGAAATTGCCAATCGGCGGACCTGTATCACTGTTGCGGAGGCGGATGGGATGCCAGACGGCATGTCCATTGACCGGGAGGGCATGCTTTGGATCGCCCATTGGGGTGGCTGGGGGATAACCCGTTACAATCCCGATACGGGAGAAAAACTGATGAGGGTTAAGGTGCCCGCATCAAATACTACTTCCTGTGTTTTCGGAGGAGAAAATCTGGACATACTTTATATTACTTCCGCCCGTGTCGGGCTATCGGAAAAAGAGTTGCATGACCAGCCGTTGGCCGGCGGTCTATTTAAATACGACACACAGACCCAAGGTTGGCCGACGGACGAATTTGCAGATTAGTCCCCTGAAGGTGGCTCCCAAACTGTACCAATCCCGATCCGGAACGGGAAATTTCATGATCCTATTTGCTTCCCGCCAACCTAATGGTAATTTTATAATGAAATGACACAGAATGCCTACAATGAAACCTATCGAAAATCGATTGACCAACCTGACGAATTTTGGGGTGAAGCGGCCAAAGATAT
>JAJFLV010000070.1 GCA_021772535.1 Opitutales bacterium
GCTGGAGCGCGGGCACGCATGGGTTTTATGCCGGGCACAAGGCTTCTTCAACCAACAGAGCTTTTTTGCAAAAGCTGTGGCGAAGAAAAGTTTCATGGCGAAAAGGGAGTCATCATTCCGGAATGCTCCCATTGCCTCGACAATACGAACTGGACTTCACCCAGATAAAACCGACGGATCGGCCTGAGATAGAGGGTTCCCTTCCATGTTTGATTTTTCGAAGAGGAATGATAGGTTGTGAGGATAGGATAATACTCGAGACAAAACGGTAGAAAACACTTTGAGCATGAATAGTCGATTGGGCACAATAAAAGAGTTTGGAAATGTTATTTGCACTTTGGGATTTTTCTGGTTTTTCGGTTTATCGGCTCTAGTTGTTCAAGGGGAAATTGCACCTAAAACAGATTCTGCTTTTTGGGATGCGTTACCGGACAAGAACACGGTTGGTTTATGGCTGTTCGATGAGATCAGCTATCCGCAAACCACCCTGACCGATGCCAGCCAGTATGCAAAGGCGGATTTGTGTCTCATGGAGGGCGGTGTCATGGTGGCTGGAAAATACGGGAATGCTTTGCAGGTTGGAAAAACCGATTATGCCGTTTGCTATGCGGGTTTTGCCGGAAAAGTGCCGGAAAATGAAATGCGGCTGGCGGACGGCATTCCCAGCGGATTGTGGGGTCCGACCGAGGGTCCGGAGGCGATTCTGCAAGGGCTGACCGGCCAAGCCTGGACGATTGAGTTCTGGTTTTACCTTAAATCTGAAAACCAGAACGCAGTACTTTTGGACATGGGGCAGGCATACGAAAAGGGCTTTTCTCTGAAGTATTCTGCAAAGGAGTTTGAACTCGTAAATCATTACGCCGGAGTGAAGGCAAAATGTCCAACCGTCCTTTCTCCGGGAAAATGGCATCACGTGGCCTTTTCCCGGGATGGAGCTACCCTGAGGCATTACCTAGACGGCATGGAGCAATCAGTGGCCTCGGTGTCCACAATTCCAATTCAAGGCCTTCCGGACCTGCAAAAGCCGAACGAACGCGACCATGAGAGCCGCGGTTTTGAAGATTTGGATTTTGAGCAAAGGCGGCAAAATCGATTTAACTTTGCCATTGGAAGCGATCGCCACGCCGGTAACCCGGCGACAGGTAATTTTGATGAGTTGAGAATATCCCGAATTGCCCGCTACTCCTCGGATTTTACACCCGGGAGTTTCTCCCGAAATTATGGTACGAATGCTCCTCCCCCCAGCGTAGCCAATGGTCCGGCTTTGCTCTTCAATCCGGACCCGGTTTCGATTCCACTGCAATTTGGGTCGAGAAAGCATGTTTTCATCGATGACGCCATTCTCGACACTCAGGAAAACTTGAAAGTCAGCCTTAATCACCCTTTTGGTAAGGTGCCGATCGGCCGTGATTTCGAAATTGAAAGCTCAGGCTGGCGCCCCAGTGTTTTCGATGTCGATGGTGCGGTTTATTTGACGATTCCCGAAGGTTACTCATCAAAAAAGGGATTAACTTTCTTGGCCATTGCGGAGGACGGCCTGAATTTTTCAATGAAGGGGAAAATAATCCCCGAGACGCCCTATTACGGAAATTTTTTCAGGGATTTAAACCCCCAAGCGCCTCCGGAGGAACGCTACAAGCTGAATGCTTTCATGGGAAACCGCGGCATGTATATCTTCACTTCGCCGGATGGATGGAACTGGAAAAGAAACGAGACTATTCAACTTCCGTTGCGCAGCGGCGGGGGCGGCGAGTGTTTTTGGGACGACCAGCGCGGAGGCTATGTTACCTATATCAAAAGGGATTCCAGCGCTTGCACAGAGGCATTTCCCTGCACTGAGCCGCCGTTGCATCGAGCGCCTGTATTTTTTTCCAACGAGATCCTGAAGCCTTGGCCATTCAACGCCATCGATGAGCCCTACTACGAAGGTTGGCCTTTCCCGGTCGTAACGGGGGAAGGCCCAATCGGTTTTGAAGCCAAAGAATATGGCGGGGTTTACCGCACTCGAGCCATTAAATATCCCTGGGCCCCGGATGTTTATCTGGCCTTCATTTGGCGCTACCCGGGCAATGACAAGGCCAGGCACGTTGAACTGGCGGTGAGTCGAAACGGGACTGACTGGGATTTTTTTGGCACAAACTGGTATTTTCCGGCTGGGTCTGCGGAAGAAGAATTAGCCATCTACGGCCTTATCCGGCGCGGTGATGAAATATGGCAATATGTCAACGAAGGCGGTCCCCACGGCGGCTCCTTCGCACGATCCTACTCTCGCTACCGGCAGCGTCTGGACGGTTTTGTCTCGTTGGATGCTGAGGAGGCGGTTGCAACCGCCACTACTCTCCCCCTGGTATTTCAAGGCAATCGGCTTATTCTCAACATAAAGGCGAGCATCGGGGCTCGGGTGGCGTTGACCAACCGAAAGGGAAAAGAACTACGTGGATATGGTTTAGAAGACTGTGATCTTATCAAAACCGATTCGACCGCCCATCATGTCACCTGGAATGGAAACGGAGATGTTTCCAGCCTGTCAGGAAAGTCAATAAGGCTAAAATTCAAGATGCAAAACACGAAAATCTACAGCTTTGAATTCAAGAAATAGTGTGTCGTAACCTAAATTCTTCAACTCCCGCCCCAGCCACCTGACCTCCCGGAACCGCGGTTCCATGACCGGGTTTCGATTATTTGTAGCCAAATGGTTTCGATTCCCTATTGTGGGAAGTGCCATTTTTGAGAACTTGTTTGCGATGTCGGAGCCAAACTCAAAGGAAATCGAGAAGTATTTGCATGATCAAATACCTGCCACCCGCTACATGGGAATAAGTCTTGTTTCCCGCCAGCCGGACGAAATTCGTTTTAGCGCCCCTCTAGAACCTAATTTAAACCACCGTCAAACAGCTTTCGGGGGCAGTATCGCGACGATGGGCATCCTGGCCGGTTGGGCTTTTATCCATTTTAACTTAAAGGAATTGGGGTTGAGCAGCAGACTGGTGATCAAGAAAAGCACCATCGATTTCCTTTCAGCGATCACAGGTGGATTCGAGGCTTCCTGCAAAGCACCAAATCCCGAGAACTGGGAAATTTTTCTAAAAAATTTAAAACAATATAAAATGGCACGCCTCAATCTAGTTTCCGAATTATATTTCCTTGAAAAAGTAGCTGCACGCCATCACGGGGTTTACGTTGCCCGGCTCGATCGCTGACTGCCTCGCTACCTTTTACGCTCGAAGGCTTTTATTTTCGGCTTCAAGACGCTCGATTTTTTCCTGCAAAGAGCGTACCAAAGGGGCAATTTCCTCCTCCGTGAAGCGAGGATTAATATGCTGGGGACAATTGCCATCCCATGCGTCGATGGTAAAAACGATGGCCCTTTCGATCCTTGCGGGATAATCGGGGTCAGCCAGTTTTTCCATCAAACGGGGATTATCCTCACGGTCGATGACCTCCGCCCTTCCCCAAATTTTTATCCGGCGGCGGTTGGGGTAATCCATCAGGAAAATGGTAATACGGTCATTCTCGGAAAGATTTCCAGCCGAAATGTACTGGCGGTTGCCACTGTAGTCGGCCATCGCCAGCGTATGTTCATCGATAATTTTTAGAAATCCCTTGGGACCACCCCGATGCTGAATGTAGGGCTGCCCATCGGCGCTGGCGGTCCCCAGGTAAAAAGAATCCCGTTGCCCGATAAAATTTGCAAGCTCCTCGGTAACCTCGGTTTTCCACCAATCGTTCCGCTCCATCCGCGCATAGGATTTCCGGGAGCCATATTTTTCCTGGGCAGCTTTGACTGCCGGTGTGAAGGCCACATCGCTGACCGGTTTTTTTTCGATATTTTTTATCATGATACAAATCCTCTTTAAACAACGCTTAGAATTGGAAATAGAGCGGGCGCTCGATACACCCGCTCCATTTCATTAACCATTATCTCCCTTGAACATTGCTGCTCAAAAATTCTCTAATCAATCGGGCGATAAGTGCCCCCTCCTCCTCCAAGGCGAAGTGACCGGTATCGAGGATGTGAAATTCGAGATTCTTTAAGTCCCTTTTGTAGGGATGGGCGCCCTCCTCCGGAAAAATCGGATCATTCTTGCCCCACACCAGCAAGGCCGGAGGCTGGTAGTTGCGAAAGTACTCCTGCCACAGCGGGTAAAGAGGTGGGTTGGTCCCGTAGGAATAAAACAGCTCGATCTGAATGTCCTTATTTCCGGGCCGGTCGAGCTTGGATTGGTCGATCACCCAATTATCGGGACTGACCACATCTACGTTCCTCATTCCGGTGGTGTATTGCCATTTGGTTGCCCCAATGGTGAGCAGAGCATCGCGCAGAGCCTTGGCCTGCTCATCGGTCTTTTCCGCCCAAAAAGCTTTGATCGGGTCCCAGAACTCACGCAAGCCCTCTTCGTAGGCATTGCCGTTTTGAATGATCAAACCTTGCACCTTATCAGAATTTTTCGCGGCAATGCGATACCCTATGGGCGCCCCGTAATCCATCAGATAAAGGCTGTATTTCTCAACCCCGACGACTTTGAGGAAATCTTCCATCACTAAGGCCAGATTGTCGAAGGAGTAATCGAATTCATCAACCAGAGGCATGGAGCTGTTGCCAAAACCGGGATAATCGGGCGCAATCACATGAAAACGGTCTGACAGGGCCGGAATCAGGTTTCGGAACATGTGCGAGGAGGTGGGGAACCCATGAAGCAAAACAATGGTCGGCGCCTGCGACGGTCCAGCTTCGCGATAGAAGATATCCAGCTCTCCCACCTGCACGGTCTTGTGCCGGGTGGGGTAGCCAAGGCTACCGTTCTCCTCACCACCTGCCGCGCTCAGGGCGAATAAGCCTGCTGCGAGCGCAATGATCGAGGTTAGTAATTTGCTTCCTGGATGTATAGTTATTGTGTTTTTCATCAGTCTCCCTTTTTAGGTTTCAATTTTGAATTATGAGCTTTTAATTGCGTGAATTTTAATAATACAGACAAGTCTGTTCTATTATAGACAAATAAAAAAGAAAATCCTTACATGATTAATTTTTCGATGGTTTTTCTGGCGGCATCCACGGGCCAGGTATCCCCAAAATTTTGAGAGGAGGAAATGGCGCCTTCGAAAATAGTATAATAAGCATCCGACAGTTCAACCGGATCCAGTTTGGCGTACTTGCCATCAGACTTTCTCAGATCCTTGGCCAGTTCGCGTAAAATCGTCCTCAACCCATCCTTGTGGTAAATGACCTCCTTGCGCATGTCCGAATCGATGTCTGGAATTTCGGAGGCCATGTTAAGAAAAGCACAACCTCTGTAATTACTGGATGGAAGCCATTTAAGCAATAACCCCAAAGGCGACATAAAACGCTCATGGGGTGTCTTTCGGGCATTGATTTCGTCCTTCAACAAGCTGGTCCAATAGGCGTGCCTTTCCTGCAGATAGGTCACACATAAATCCTCTTTTGAGGGAAAATAGTAATAAAAAGTATTCTTGGAGACCCCTGCTTCGGCAATCACCTGATTGATGCCGGTGGCACGATAACCCTGCCGGTAGAAGAGATCTACCGCCGTGGCAATAATCCTCCGCCTCGCCTCGCTCTCATTCTTCTCCTTTTTCATTTCAACCCAGAGAATATTATACAGACCTGTCTGTCGATATAAAATTGATCCGTTTGGGATGAATTAAGGCAAGATTGCTTTCCACCTGCAAATTCTGTTACCGAAGGCTATTTTTTGAGGAGGCGGATGCGGCGGTGTTTTTGGGGGAATTGCAGGGTTATGACAGTGCCGACTCCTACCTGGCTGTCGATACCCAACTGGCCGCCGTGCTCCCGCATGATTCGCTGGACGATCATCATGCCGAGTCCGTGTCCTTTTTCCTTGGTGGTGAAGTAGGGTTCGAAAACGCGGGGAAATTCATTCTGCTCGATGCCCCGGCCGCTGTCGCCGATCTGGACGAAGACGAATTCGTCGTCGGCGCGGGTGCGCACCTTGATGGTTCCACCGCTATCCATTGCTTCGCAGGCGTTTTTGAGGATATTGAAGTAAACCTGTTTGATTTGGTTACGGTCTGCCGTAATTACGGGCAAGGGGCTCCCGGCTTCAATTTCGACCAGGATACGATGGTTCTTCAATTCCTGACCAAGGATTTCCAGCACTTCCTCCAGAATGGGGAAAAGATCCAGATCCTGCAAATCGGGAGGATGAGGCCGGACCGCTTCCAGAAAATTGGCGATTATGCCATCCAGCCGCTCCACTTCGCCGGAACAGACCTCAAGCGATTTTTCAATTTTGGCGAGCCGTTCGTTCTCATTCATTTTTTGCAGCTCCCGCTTGATCAACTGCAGATGAATGGTCAATGAATTGAGCGGATTGCCGAGTTCGTGCGCAACACCGGCTGCCAGCATGATGATGGAGGAGACTTTTTCGTTTTCGATTCGATCCTGGGTCGATATTTTCTCCTCCGTGATGTCGGAAAGTATGACTGCGTAGCGCATATTCTTGCGAGAAGGACGCAAATTGTTTTCAAGGAATGGAACCAGGTAAAGCCGGGTATAGCGGTCTTCAGGATAAGTAAGATGGAGCTCCCGCGATACTCCCGTGACTTCCTCGAAGGCTCCTTCAGCGGATAAATCGAGCGTTCGCGCAAGATCCGGCACCAATTTCCAGAGAATTGTCCGGCCTGACTCCTTAAACTCAAACCCGATCAGCTTGCCGGCTGCACGGTTGGCATATTCGATGACTCCGTTTTGGTCGATGACCAAAATGCCTTCACGGACAGTGTCAAAAATGGTTTCCAGGAGCTTGCGCTCCCTGGCCAACCGCTGCACCAAAATGGTGAGATTGGCGGCGTCCAGCTCATCGAGACGACCAAGAACTTTTTCCAGGGGGGTATTTCTCCGACGGGCCATAATGTAATATTCTTAACGAGATAAAGGGATTTCTGAAATCCTTTAATTTATCTGTCCCTTAATTCAAAAGAAAAGCGGGCAATCAACTCTTTCGCGATTGCCAATTTGCTCTCAGGGCCAAAATTGCAGGCCTCTCCGCTATGGTCGATCAAAGTTACCCTATTGTTGTCCGCTTCAAATCCTGAATCCGGCACCCCAACTTGGTTGGCGACAATAAAATCGGCGTTTTTTTGGATCAGCTTCCGCCGGGCAAAAGCCTCAATATTTTCCGTTTCGGCGGCAAACCCCACCACCAATTGGTGTTTTTTTCCGGCAGCCACAGTTTTCAGGATATCCACCACCGGCTCTAGCTCCACGACAAGACCAGCTCCAGTTTTTTTGACTTTTTGTTCCGAATAATGACGGGGCCGGTAATCCATCACAGCGGCTGTCATTATTAATATGTCACAGAGTTCAAATAGAGAATTGATTTTGCAAAACATCTCCTCGCCCGTGACCACCGGGTACACGATGGCCCCTTCCGGTTTCAACAACGAGGTGGGTCCGCTAACAAGGTCAACCTCCCACCCAGTCCTGAGGGCGGCTTCGGCCAAAGCATAACCCATCTTGCCGGAGGAAGGATTGCTCATGAACCTGACGGGGTCAAAAAATTCCCTCGTCGGTCCCGCCGAAATCAAACAACGAATCTTTCTTGCTTTCACTCCAATTCGCCTAAAACGTGAAATCGCAACGGGTCATGAATAAAGATAACTCACAATTAGATGAGGCGCAGGCTACACCATCCGCTCCGGAAAATCCAAGTCAAAATCGACCGGAGAATATGTGGCTCAACCTAGGACTCAATATTATCGTGCCCTCGCTCATTTTGATGAAAGGGAGCCGATGGCTGGGAGCTATCTCCGATGTGCACTTGCAGCCGGCCTTTTTCCTTTCTCTGGCCCTGCTATTTCCGGTCAGTTACGGTCTTTTCGACTTTCACAAACGGAAAAAATATAACTTCTTTTCCATCCTGGGCTTTATCAGCATCCTCATCACCGGAGGGGTGGGACTCTTCAAACTGGACAAAGACTGGATCGCGGTGAAGGAGGCTGCCGTGCCCGCCCTCTTTGGATTGGCTGTCATGGCCACTTTGAAAACACGCAAGCCGCTGGTGCGCCTCTTCCTCTACAACGACCAGATTTTCGATGTGCATAAAATCGAAGCGGAACTGAACCGCCGTGCGACAGGGGAGAAATTCAACCAGCTATTGGTTTTCTCTACCCTGTTGCTGGCATTTTCTTTTCTCCTCAGCGCCATGCTTAATTATGGATTGGCCAGTTTTTTTATCCAAAGCGAAAGCGGAACCGAAGCCTTCAACCGGGAAATTGGCAAAATGACTTTCTGGAGTTACCCGGTCATTGTTGTTCCTTCAATGGCAGTGTTGTTATTTGCCTTATACCGCTTGATCAAAGGCATCAATCAATTGACCGGGCTGGATCTCGAGGAAATACTTTTACAGGCAAAAACCTCCCAAGGGGATGAGGAATCAGAAAATGAAGAGAACTTGATTCCTGATGATGATACTAAACAAGCGGAACCTTCGTAAGGTAATTTCAAACCAAAACAAAAAAATTCCCACACACGACATGAAAAAAAACACCCCTTCCCCATTCTCGATTAAATCCAGGAAATGGCCGAATTCTCATATAATAACCTATTTTTTAGCCCTCCTGACAACACTTACACTCCACCCCGTGAGCCTGGCAGTGGAGGAGAACAGGATTTTGGCCCTTACGGGCGGAACTTTGATCGACGGTTACGGGGGAATTCCTCTCCCCAATAGTGTTATTTTAATCAAAGGAAAGACTATTGCCGCTGTCGGCCAAGTAGGGATCCTGGAAATTCCCGAGGGAAGCGAAGTAGTCTCTACCGAAGGGATGTCGGTGCTTCCCGGTTTATGGGATATGCATGTGCACCTCATGATCAATGGCCACGCCGACTACGAATACTGGGACCGGGAATACAAGGATAAACAAGTGGACCTGATTATGCCTGCTTCGGCCAAACAACTCCTGTTGGCTGGAGTAACCAGTGCGCGGGAATTGGGTGCGCCACTCGATGAAATTCTAACCGTCCGCAACCGTATCAACAAAGGAGAACTGGACGGCCCCACCCTTTATGTCTCGGGTCCTTTTATTCAACATGAACCCTACCCCGGGACGGAGTTGTTTCGCTGGGGGGTAAATGGTGCGGAAGATGCGCGGGCAAAGGTCCGCAAACTGGCTGAGGCGGGTGTGGACACCATAAAACTGATCGACCAGGACCAAATGACAATGGAAGAGGTTCATGCGGTGGTGGAAGAAGCCCACGCCCATGGTCTGACCGTGGCCGCTCACTCCCATCGCCCGGAGGAAATAAGGCGCGGCCTGCTGGCGGGAGTGGACTGCTTCGAGCACACTGGGCTGGCCACCGCTCCGGAATATCCGCCCGATGTTATGAAAATGCTCAAAGAGCGAACCGCCCAAATGAACCTGGGGCCCTTATTCTGGACGCCGACCGTGCAGGGCCTCTACCTCTTCGAATACATGAGGGACAACCCCGAGGAAATCGACGACCCCTCCTGGCACCTTGGATTGCCGCCGGACGTGGTGGAAGATATCCGTCAATCCCTGCAAAACCTGGGACGGTTGCCCTATTTTCAGATCACCCCCAACCGTAAACCCACTCTCAAGCATAAAATCCAGCAATTGAAAGAAGCCGGGGTTGTCCTGCTGGTCGGGACGGACAGCGGCATACCGCGTAATTTTCACAGTCAGACCACTTGGCGTGAGCTGGATGTGCTGGTTAACGATATAGGCCTGGACCCCCTGGAAACGATAAAAGGCGCCACCTACTGGCCATCCGTCCTACTGGGCGTCTCCGACCGCGTCGGCACCGTGGAAAAAGGCAAAGATGCCGACATCATCGCCGTGCGTGGGGATGTCCTGCGCCATATCAACCTCCTCAGAGATCCGGACATCATCATCAAACACGGCAAACGCTATGAGTAGCGTTGTGAAACCGGTGCCTTGAAATTGGTTGAGAATTTTGAGATCCGTCCTTAAGCCAAGGTTTATGGGAAGGAATATTTCCGGTAAGGGTTCGATTATTCGGGTATGTGTCTGGCTTACTCTAATATTCGTAGTGTTAATGGGTGTGGGATGGTTTTTTAAAGATTCCTTGACGCCACTGGCCGTTGCTTACGCGGAATCATTTTGGAATTATCTGAAACAAACAAATCCTTTGGTCTTTTTTGGGTTATTTGCCGTGCTCCCGGCGCTGGGGTGCCCGATCAGCCCATTTTACCTGATTGCCTCAGGTTTGTATGAGCTGAAATGGAATATGCTCGGGTTCGGATTGGCGTTTTTCCTGAATATCAGCCTGGGATACTGGGTTGCGGCCGGATTTCTGAGGCCTTTGGCAGAAAAGCTGGTGGCCAAGGCCGGGCACAAGGTTCCCCAGGTTCATATATCTGAGGCAGGAAAACTTGCCGTGGTAGTTCGCATAACCCCGGGGGTTCCTTTTTTCCTGAAGAATTTTTTGCTGGGATTGGCTGGAGTCCCCTACCGCACCTATATGTGGGCTTCCTGGCCCATTGAAATGGCCTGGGCTCTTGCCACCGTCATTGTGGGCGTGTCGATCTTTGAAGGAAAAGCGGGAATGGGCCTGCTGGGTGGAGTTTTCTTGATTGCCCTTATCCTGGTGACTAAAATTGCCCGCGATCGCTATGCCGTTAAGTCCGATAGAAAAGAGCTTGCTCCCACCCGATGAAAGCATCCTGACCGTTTCGGTTTTCAACCGGCGGGTGAAGGATTTGCTGGAAAGTGAAATGCCGGAGGTCTGGCTGAAGGGGGAGATATCCAATTTCCGAAGGCAAAGCAGCGGCCACTGTTATTTTTCTCTTAAAGATGACAGGAGCCAGGTTTCAGCGGTAATTTTTCGAGGCGATGCCGACAGCCTGGGAGTAACGCCAAGGGATGGTTTGCAGGTAATTATCTATGGACAGGTCTCCGTCTATGAGCCGCGCGGAACCTACCAGATAATTATCCGGTTTTTGATTGATGCCGGTCAGGGCCGCTTACAGCTCGAATTCGAGCGTTTGAAAAGAAAATTGGCCGATGAGGGTCTTTTCGATCCGCAAAGAAAAAAAAGTTTGCCCCCGGTTCCTCGGACCGTGGGATTCGTTACTTCCCCGACCGGAGCTGCCGTGCGGGATTTTCTGAGCGTTCTGCGGAGAAGGAATTGGAGAGGCAGGGTGATCGTTTTTCCATCCAGGGTTCAGGGCAAGGAAGCTGCTGAGGAAATTGTTGGCATGATAAAAAAAGCGCAACGCTTGAATCTGCTCGACCTGCTGGTCATCGGCAGGGGGGGAGGAAGCCTGGAGGACCTTTGGCCGTTCAACGAAGAAGTTGTGGCCCGAGCGGTGGCATCTTGCGCATTGCCTGTTATCTCCGCCGTAGGACATGAGATTGACTACACCCTAAGCGATTTCGCGGCCGATTGGCGGGCTGAGACCCCAACCGCGGCAGCGGAGTTGATTGCCCGTAATTTTACGGAAATCGAACAGCGTCTGCTGACTGCGGGAAATGCCCTGGAGGTTTCTGTAGAAGGCCAAATCGATCAGCTCGACAATTACCTGAACCAACTGCGGGAAAATCTGAAGCATCTTTCGCCCATTCATAGAATCGAGCAAGGGTTTCTCCGTCTGGACGACCTGGCTAACCGGCTGGTGGCCTCACTTCGCCACGGAATCGCAGATGGGCGTTATCGCGAAAAAACCCTCGCCGTCAGGCTCGCGGCCATCGGGCCGGATAAAAAAGTGCAACTCGCCCAGAGCCAATTCCTTTCATTGCAAAATCAGTTGGAAAATGCGATTCGAACCCAAGTTGCAGGAGCAGCGGTCAGGATGAGCGGAATCGCCAAGCGCTTGCAAAACGCGAACCCGGAGAAAATCTTGCAACGCGGGTTTGTCATGATAAAAGACGAACAAGGCCGCTATTTGCCTCAAAAAGCGGGCTTGAAAGAAGGCGACCGCCTGCGAACCCGATTCGCCGACGGAGAGATCGGCGTCGAAGTGACCGATAACTGAAGACCCCATTCGAGGAGGCAACCGGCAATTACCCGTGTGAGTTTCTCAGGCTTAAATGCCGGGAGCCACTTGCAATCGCGAAAAAAGTGGATTCAGTTTAATTGTCGGGAAAACCGGCCGAATTGTTATTTTGGCGGAACAACAAAGGAATAATATGGAACTGGACGAAAAAACAATTGAATTGATCGCTTTGGGAGCCTCAATCGGCGCCAATTGCCAGCCGTGTTTAAAACACCATCTTGGCCAGGCTCGACGGATCGGGATCGGGGAAGATGAAATCGAGCAAGCGGTAAAAGTCGGGAAAATGGTTCGCAACGGAGCCGCCTCGCAAATGGATCAACTATTGTCCAATGTGATTCAACCGGAGCTTCAATTAGTCTAGAATTTGTCTCAAAACGTGGAGAAAATTAAACCGCTTCGAAGCGGTTCATCTCCACATTTTTGATGGTGTTGGCGGGATTGAAAATTCTGCCATTCATGGCGATGTAAATGCCGGGTTGAAGCAATTGAGCCGCCGTTACGGCGGTGGCAATGTTGAAAACCGCGTCCGTCATGCGGAACCGGGCTGGCTGCATGGCGCCGGTGAGGACTACGACCTTGCCCTTGAGCGCTTGCAAAACCTTGGCTGTTTCTACCATCGTGTCCGTCCCGTGAGTCACAACAAACCGCTCATGGGAATCACCGGCAATCGCATCAAAAATACTCCGGAGATCCTCCTCAGTGAGTTCCAGACTGTCTTTTTTTAAAAGGGGTATGATTTCGTAATCAAAAGTGACATTGGCCTCGCGCAGCACCTCACCGATTTTAGGTTCTCCCACCTGAAATTCACTTTTGCGGTCGAAATAAATTTTATCGATCGTTCCGCCGGTTGAGATAATTTTTATCTTCATGAACGGATTTCCGTATAATGGAGAAACCCCCGTTGGCTAAACCTTGGGGAATTTTGTCCACTTTTGCTTTGAAGCAGCCGATTTCACGGCCGTATCGATAAAGACCATGCCGTAGAGTCCATCTTCGACATCGGGGTAATCGTGGACTTTGACTTTTTTCCCCGAAACCTCCTCCCGGATAGCCTTGGCCGCTTCACGGTAAATATTGGCAAACCCTTCGATAAATCCTTCCGGGTGTCCCGGCGGCAAACGGGTATTTCCGGTAGCTGTTTTTCCCAAATAGCCGTGGCCCCGCCGCAATATTTTTGCCGGGTCACCCGCATATTTTATGATCAATGTTTCAGGACTCTGCTGGCTCCACTCAAGGCCGGCTTTCGAGCCGTAAATCCGGATGACGAGGTTGTTTTCCTCTCCCGGAGAAATTTGCGAGGCTATGAGAACACCCTTGGCTCCACCTTTGTAACGGATGAGCATGTTGCCGTCGTCCTCCAGTTTTCGACCAGGGACAAAGGTTGTAAAATCCGCGCAGAGGGAATCAATTTTGAGGCCGGTTATATAGCGGGCCAGATTCTCGGCATGACTGCCGATATCTCCGATACATCCGGCCAATCCGGCCTGTTTGGGGTCGGTGCGCCAGGCCGCCTGTTTTTGCCCGGCAGATTCCAGCATGGTAGAAAGCCAATCCTGCGAGTATTCGACGACAATCTTGCGAATCTCTCCCAATCGCCCTTTTTTGACCAAGTCTCTTGCTTCCTTGACTATCGGATAACCGGTGTAGTTGTGAGTCAGGGCAAATACCTTTCCGCTACCTTTGACCAGAGTGCGAAGTTTCCGGGCCTCCGCCAGGTTATGGGTCATGGGTTTATCGCAAACGACATTGAAGCCGGCTTTCAAAAATTCGGCTGCAATGGGAAAGTGCAGGTGATTGGGTGTGACAATACTGACGAAATCTATGCGTTCATCCCTTGGCAAGGCGGCTTCCTTTTGGGCCATTTCCACATAGCTGCCATAGACACGTGTTGTATCTAGAAAGAGATCCCGGCCTGACTGACGCGATCTTTCGGCGTCGGAGGAGAAAGCTCCGGCCACCAAATCAATCTCCCCATCCAAAGCGGCGGCATGGCGGTGAACCGCCCCGATGAAGGCTCCCCGGCCTCCCCCGACCATGCCCATGCGCAGTTTTCTGTTCATCACGAAAGAGGTGGAATTTTCTCAATCCTCCCGCTCGAAGGCGGCGTCAAATCTTATCTCACTGGGTTTGAATTCGAGAGCCCGCAGGAAATCACAGGACTCCTCGGCCCCATGAACCCTGTCCATGCCGCTGTCTTCCCATTCGACCGACAAAGGACCCTGGTAATCGATCCGGTTAAGAGCCCGGATGATAGCTTCGAAGTCGACTTCACCACGGCCCAATGAGCGGAAATCCCACCCCCGGCGGTAATCCCCATGACTGAGGTGAGAGGACAGGATGCCGCTTTTGCCGTCCAGGTTTCGAATGGCGTCCTTCATGTGGGCATGATAAATGCGGTCTGGAAATGCATTGATAAACTCCACCGGATCAACGAACTGCCAGTGAAAATGACTGGGGTCGAAGTTAAAACCAAAAGCCTCCCGGTGGTTGATCGCTTCCAGAGCCCGCTCGGCCGAATAAAGGTCGAAGGCGATTTCTGTCGGATGCACCTCCAGGGCGAAACGCACTCCGCATTCGTCAAACACATCCAGAATCGGATTCCACATATCAGCAAAAAAGCGGTATCCTTGGTCGATCATTTCCTTGGTGACACCCGGATAAGGATAGAACATGTGCCAGATGGGCGAACCGGTAAACCCGTTGACGACCTTCAATCCCATGTTCCTGGCCGCCCGGGCGCTGTTTTTCATGGCCTCGACGGCCCAGGCGCGTTTTTCTTCGGCCTTTCCGGACAGAGCCGCCGGAGCATAAGCATCGGTCCGGGAGTCGTTGTTGGGATCGCAAACGAGCTGACCCGCAGAATGGTTGGAAATGGCAAAGCAGCGCAAACCATGCTTGGCCAGCAAATCGTGCCGGCCCTGGCAATAGTCTTTATCGACGGCGCCGCGATCCACATCAAAATGGTCGCCCCAACAAGCCAGTTCGAGCCCATCGTAACCTATTTCACCGGCGATTTGCGCCATTTCGGTAAGAGGCAGGTCCGCCCATTGCCCCGTGAAGATCGTAATTGGTCTAGTCATTTTAATGGAAGTTGGAAATTTAAAATCACAAACTACTGGATAGAACCTATCTCAAATTCGCAGATGATTGATGTTTGTAGCGCCACGGCC
>JAJFLV010000008.1 GCA_021772535.1 Opitutales bacterium
AATTTGTCGGCCTGCGTCTCAAATATTTCAAGAGCCTGCCAACCGCTGTTGGCAACTGTCACATTATACCCAAGAGAAACAGCCATATCCTTTTCCAGTTGCACAAGCATTTCCTCATCATCGACGAATAGGAGGTTTTCATTTCCATTTGGAACAATTACAGCTTCGGCCTCTGGCAGTTTTCCATCATCATCCACAAGCGGTAAAAATATTTCAAATTTGGAGCCTTTGCCAATAATGCTCTCAACCCGAATGGCTCCTCCATAATCTTCAACAATGGCATGAACGACCGACAAACCCATACCGGTTCCTTCCCCCACCGGTTTGGTCGTGAAAAATGGATCGAATATTCGTTCGAGAGTTTCAAGTGGAATACCCGCACCGGTGTCTTCAACGGTCAATTGCAAGTATTCACCGCATTCCATGCCCGGTTTAGGCATATTGGTATTATTAATCTCAAAATTTGCTAACCGGATTGAAAGCACGCCACCCTTTTCTCTCATGGCATGACCGGCATTGGTGCACAAATTCATAATAACCTGATGCATTTGTGTTGGATCGGCCATTATTTTTCCGCAGTCCTGCTTTATGATTTGATAGATTTCAATCGTTGTTGGCAATGAGGCTCTCAAAAATTTAATGGCCTCTTTAATTAAAGGAACGATCAGCAGCGGCTCCAAATATTTTTCCGTTTGGCGGCTAAAAGTTAGAATTTGTTTAACCAAATCGCCGGCGCGACTACCGGCACGATTGATAGATTGAAAGTAACCATTAAATTTATCATCCTCGGGTAATAATTGTACTCCCAATTGTGAATAACCGGTAATTATGCAAAGCATATTATTAAAATCATGGGCGATTCCTCCTGCCAGTGTCCCGATGGCCTCCATTTTTTGAGCCTGGGCGAGCCTTTTTTCCATTTCGACTTCTTGGCTTACATCTCTGGAAACGCTGACATAATTAATAATTTTTCCGGTATTATCCTTAACCGGTGAAATGGTTAAATCGGCCGTATATAATGTGCCGTCTTTCCTTTTATTAACTACCCGGCCTTTCCATACTTCCCCTTGTTCAATGGCATTCAGCATTTCATTATAAAAGGAATCCGGTTGTTTCCCGCTTCTAAGGAAGAGAAGATTTTTCCCAACCATCTCTTCGGAAGAATATCCGGTTATCCTTAGAAAAGCTGGATTACAATATTGAACTTTACGTTGAGAATCCGTGATAACGATAAATTCAGCGGCCTGGTTAATTGCAGTGACGAGTCGCGTTTGTTCTTCCTTGGCCGTTTCTCTTTCCAATGCAATTGCGAGCAAATGTGCCACGGTCTCGATAAAACTGGCATCATCTTTGGTAAATTTACGCCGCTTTTTAGTAAATACTGCTAAACTACCATAGGGATTCTTTATATCACCGATAATTGCATTAAGTCCGCTGACAACATTATGACTAGTGAGGAAAGGAGGGCCGCTGAATTTTTTTTCGGTTTTTAACTCCTCAATAATGACAGCTTTTTTAGATAAAGGGGCAAATCCTGCCTGAAAATATTCTCCAGCACTCACAGTCGCTTTGCCAACCAATCCTTCCTTCCAGCCGCAGCCTGCCTGTAATAAAAAGGAATTACCATCGGGCATAAGTTTCATGATTTTTACCAAATCGACCTTGAGTGTCTGATGAACGACATTGACCGTTTTTGTAAAAAATTCTTCCAGTGTAATCTTACTCAGACTGGTTTGTCCCAGTTTGGCGATTGCCTCCTGCTGGACAGTTCGATTCCACAAAATCTCCTCGGTTTCTTTTTGTTTGGTAATGTCGTGGGTTACTCCGATTAATCCCAGTATCTCCCCTCCCGCATTGCGCCAGGGAACTTTGGTCGCACTTGTCCACTCTGGCTTACGATCAGGTGGGATGATAAACTTCACATTATCCAGAAGCAGTTGACCCGATTGCAATAACTTCGTATCCTCCAAGTCTCGTTTCTTTGCTTCCTCCTCTGGAAAAAAATCGAAATCCGTTTTGCCAATAACCTCGTCCGGAGAGGTGGTTCGCAGGACTTTAGCTTGAGCTGCGTTGCAGACCAGAAACCGCCTGTCACAGTCTTTGACATAGACCCGGTCGGGCAGGTTGTCGACCAAGGTTCTCAGCAGATCGTGTTCGTTGACTAGCTTTTCCTCCGCTTTCTTTCGCGCTGTAATATCGATATCTGAAAACAGTACTCTTCCCCAGGATTCCTCGTAGCCCGGAACGATGGTAGAATAAATATCTAAATTCAGGATGTCTCCGCTCAATGCCTGCCCCGTCGTTTCGTTATGAAACGTCGTCTTGCCTTCGGAAAATTCAATTAATTCCTCCTTGATTACTTCCTCGGAGCGTTCCGTGAAGAATGGAGTCAGCCCTTCGAGAATAACCTTCTTGGAATCAGCTTTGAAGGTGCTCAGGGTGGCTTTGTTGATATCGATTATTTTTATCAGGTTGGCGCAATGCAACACCTCTTCCGGATGCTGGTCGAAATATTCCCTCAAATCACCGACGCCATTCTCTCGCAACTGGTCGATATAGGATTTGACAGCCGAAAAATCCTCTTCCCAGATCGGGATGGGCGAATTTTCAAATAATGTGCGGTAACGCAGTTCGCTTTCCTGTAACCTCTCTTCGTCTAATTTACGCTCAGTGATGTCCCGAAGTATGGCCAGAGCAAACCGGTTCCCTTCAGACGCAAAGTTTGAAATCGTCAACTCAAGGGGAAATCGGCTTCCATCTACGCGAAGTCCCTTCAATTCGACCGTTCGCCCCATTATCCTATCGGCTACTCCTTTTTGAAAAAACCTGGCAACGGCTTCTTTGTGTTTTTGGCGGTATTCTTCCGGCATCAGCGTCGCCAAGTCCCGTCCCAACATCTCTTCCCGGCTGCGGCCAAACATCTCCTCAGCGGCGGGATTGAACAAGGTAGTTAAACCTTCATGGTCAACCGCAATGATAGCGTCTTTGCTGGCGTTGAATAAAGAAGTAAGCCGTGCCTCGGTCGACCGCAGCTCCTTGGTTCGCTCCTCCACCAGTTGTTCCAGATTTTCCCGGTAATTGCGGTTGTCCTCTTCCAGAATATGGCGCACATCAAGGAGGTCTTTTACTTTCGCCGCATTGGCCACGCATTTTACGATCATTTCCCCGGTGATCGGTTTGGGTATGTAATCAAAGGCTCCTGCGCGCACTGCCGCCGATGCCGTCTCGATGGTCGGGTTTCCGGTTATCAAGATTACCTGAACATCGGGCGACGCTTCGCGGATGGTTTCCATTAGCTGCACCCCCGATAAACGCGGTAAAATTATGTCGGTCACGACGACATCGAAATCTTCCGAGTTGAGCAGGAGGAGAGCCTTATTGGCGTCCTTGGCTGTATGGACTTCGTGCCTTTCTTTAACGAGGAACTCCCGAAGTGTGATCCGAATGACTTTCTCGTCATCGACTACCAGTATTTTGGCCATTTTTTATCTTCCTCCTCTTTTCAAGTCATTGTCCTCCCCCTGCCCATCCAGGCTCCGGTCATTAAGTTTTCATCGAATCCCGGATACCCTTCGTTGAGGGCGTCACGGCCATCGGTCAGCAGGTTCATCAGCACCCGTTGAATCTGCTGACTGCGGCAATTGATCCTGGGAAGTTCGTCCGTTGCCTCCACTTTCAGCATGATTTTGTCATTTCGTATGACCGTTTGGACGAGAAAAAGGATGTTTTTTACAATATCGGCCATACTGGCCGACCTAGGGGCCTCTATTACGCTGGTAAAACCGAGCGAAACCATTAAATGTTTCTGACCTATTGTAAAATCCCCCATCAGCTTATTGAAAAAAGTATACGGAATATCTTCTTTTTGCAAGGCAGAACAGAGTTATTGGCATACTGTGGCAAAAATAACTCCAATGTTTCAAACGGCTTCTTAAGGGCGGGTGAACAATATTTTGTAATGAAAGAGTTATGATACAGAACTGGTCAAATCCTGTCGCCACTGAATGTGAGGATACGAATAGGCCCTTAAGAAGCCTAAATCCGACAAGCGCGAATAGCGGCGTTGCAGTCCGCTACCGAGTGAAACGACATCGTTCAACCGCTTGGTTAAGTAGAAGATTACGCGCCCGCGCCGGTTTAGGAACTGCGCCTTGCTCTGCACCACTTTTCGATTTTTTGAAACATTGGGGTAAATTTAAGAATCAAGTTTAGACCGCTCTTTCTTACAGTTTCGATGACCCTTTGTTCGCCTGCCTCCACATCCGGAGGTGCTGGTCGGTTATTTTTGCATTTGCATATTTAGTTGAGTTGAAACATTGGGGTTTGTGCTGAATCTACGGATTTTTTAAAGGTTATAGGTTGCAGAGGTGAAATATTGGATAGGCACCCACGATATCAGTAATTTGCGAAGTTCTTCTTTTTATATACACTTTTTCTTGAACATTGTTCTTTTTAGATTTCCGTGTACTTCTTGCCGTACAGCTTCAGTTGGCAGTCGGGGCACACCCCGTGACTGAACTTTGTTTCGCCACAGTCAAGGACGTAGGTCTCCAGCGACACCCAGCAATTGTCTTCATCCCGTACTTTCTTGCAGGAGGAACAGACGGGAAGAATGCCCTTAAACAATTTGATCTCTTCGTTCGCCATCTCCAGTCGCACAACAATTCTGGAAACAACAACACCAAAAGCGACTGAGAGGATCATCATGAACCCGCGTATATAGACCTCAAAAGCGGTCGGTCGGAGAAACTGATGAAAAACGGTGCCTTTGTGAAATACAAATACATCAATAAAAATATCGGTTACACCCAGCAGGAAGCCGAGGAGGACACTCAAGGCGATTACAGAGCTACTTGCTTTTAATGGATTCTTCATTTTGATTGAATGTGGTTTGCCAACTATATGAGAGCAGGAAATTCGCCGCGAAAATTATATAAACCCCAATGTATCAAACGGTTTCTTAAGGGCAGGTGAACAATATTTTGTAATGAAAGAGTTATGATACAGAACTGGTCAAATCCGGCCGCCACTGAATGTGAGTATACGAATAGGCCCTCAAGAAGCCTAAATCCGACAAGCGCGAATAGCGGCGTTGCCTTCCTCTTCATCCCTTCTCGAATTTTTGAAACATTGGGGATCATCTTTCGGCTTTCAATATTTTCGAACATTGTTCTTTTTAGATTATCGGGTGATAACCGCAAAAATCAAGAATTGGCCATTTAGGATTTCGTTCAAATCACAAGGGAAGGTGTGTGCCTACCCCCTTTTCTGTGGCTTTCCTATAAATCAGTATGGCTGTTGCCATGTCGTCCAAGGCAAGACCGAGATTGATGCAGATCGTGCGTTCGTTGGCATTCTCTCTGCCGGGTTTTTTGCCCGCAACAATCTCGCCCAGATCGGCATAAGGTTGCGGTGTATCTTTGAAATAACCCGCCTCGCGATAATATTCCATCTGGCTCATGTCGTCCGTTGCCAGTTTGTCCGGCTGTCCGAGCGCCTCACCCTTCCAATAGGAATCGAAATCCACAGGGCTGGCGAATGAGCCCTCAGCCAGCCAGCCGGCTCCGATTACGGGATCCGGGTTCTTTAGTATCGGACCGCTAGTAACCACAAGGTCCAAACCGACAACCGCTTCCTTGGGATCGTTGACAATTTCAATCTCCACCTGTACGATCTCTGTCATTTCACTTGCGAATTTCTCAGCCACTTCGGGGTAAATATCGAATGCCTTTACCTTCTCAACCTCGAATACGCATGACAGTGCTTCAAGATTGCTTCTGCCCTGTAGACCGCAGGCCAGGATACCCACGCTCGAACTGTCTTTGCGGGCCAGGTATTTCGCCGCCACGGCGGTCGCAGCTCCCGTACGTTGTGCAGTGATCCACGTTGCATCCATCACGGCGATGGGGATGCCGTTATCTGGGTCATTGAGGATAAGAAGACCGCTTATGTAGGGGAGTTTCTTCTTCTGATTATCAGGATAACCGGAAACCCATTTCATCCCAGCGGATTGAAGACTTGGTATGTAGGCAGGCATGGCATGGATGAATGCATCCTTGCGTGTGTGGATTCCGGGCTTGGGCGGCATTTCAACTCGCCCCTCCCCCTTCTCCTTGAACATGCCCTCCAATGCATCGATAATCTCAGGCATGGACACGCCAACGGCCTCAACATCCTTCCGGCTGAGGTAGAGGACTGTATCTGTATTCATTCTCTTGCCTCCCATTGCCAACGATTGTGATGTGTAGTGAGTTTTTAGGATACGTGATTTGTCAGAACAATAATCTCAAGACTCTTGAGATGCAAGAGGCTTCTTAAGGGCGGGTGAACAATATTTCGTAATGAAAGAGTTTTGATACAGAACTGGTCAAATCTGATCGCCACTGAATGTGAGGATACGCATTTGCCCTTAAGAAGCCTAAATCCGACAAGCGCGAATAGCGGTCTTCGCATTGCTCTTGGTCACTTTTCGATTTATTGAAACACTGGGGTCCATCTTTCGACTTTCAATACCTTTGAGCATTGTTCTTTATTGATATTCGCTTTCTTACTACAAAAATCAAGAATTGCCCCTTTAGGGTTTCCTTTAGGGTTTCATGGGGTTTACACTTATTTAGCCTCGCTCGTGGTATCGTAGAAGCGTACAACCTGCTGTTTAACGGTGCCATCCGGTGCGACATCACAGATAACATAGTGATGTACGTTGCCTTTGGGGCCATACCGGTTATGTAATCCCGCGCCGCCGCCGCCGCTGACCGTGTAGTTGACCCCGCTATACTTTGCTGTCGAATAGCCATGTATATGGCCCAGATAGACCTCGGCGACCTTGTGTATGGTCATCAGGTCGGTAAAGACTTTTGAGTGGTCATCCTTCCATGCGTGATAGGCCCACTTCTTGACGGTTGCCGGAGGCTTATGGGCAGTTACGTAATTGCGATGCTCCTTCGGACTCCCGGCTAGAGTCTTGTCGAGCCACTTAAGAGTCTTTTCAGGGGCGCTTAAGTCAGAGACATTATCAATAAAGACATATCTGGCTTTGCCATAGTCGAAGTAATAGTTCAAGGACTTGTCACCAAACAAATACCGATACTCGTGACCCCTATTGTCGCCGCCGGTATCGTGATTACCAATCGCGACAAAAAACGGAATCTCTGTTTTCAGCAGAGGTGGAATGTAGTATTCGTGAAGCTGTCCGGCATAGCCTCTTAATACTATGTCACCGGAAATGATTACAAAGGCCGGTTTAGGAACAAGGCCATCGATATGCTTTACCATATTCGACCAAAGGTCCCAGTTGGAGCGAGTGTCTCCAGTAAGCACATAGCGATAACTGCCGTCTGTGCTTTCAGGGTTCTTGCCTAGCCTCTTTATCTGATTCTCAAAGTTGAAGTGTTTTCGGTATGGTCCCAGGAGTTTCTCAAGGTTGGCCTTAAATGCCTTTTCGTCCCTTTTGATTGGCGGGTAGATTTCATTCAGCCCGCCATCGTCGATTCGCCTGCCGGCCTGAATCTGCCCGTCTGGTCGCGCATAAAACGCCATTTTTCCAATCTGGATCACGTAGCGGGGTCCCGCTATCGTCTCAGCCGTCCAGGTCTGGCTCGGTCTCAAGTCGGGGTAGGCCTCGGCAAGCGTCACCAGAGACCTCTCGGGGATCTCGCTCACCGCGATACTCTTCTTTGTGCCGCGCAGTACAAGTTCGTCTGCCTCTTCGTCGATATCAGTTTCATCATTTTCGTACTGCAATTCAATCAACTCTCCTTGGGTTGTGACATCGAATTGGTACTCCTCGTCGCCCTGTTTGCAGTTGAATTCGTATTTATCATCATCCAGTTCCCAATCGGTCACCTTCATATGAGGCACAAATATCCTGGCGTATCGAAGTACCGCCTCGGATGGCGGTTCGTGATTTTCCCGGGGTGGCTGATAAAACTCATTTCCCGGGGGTCCGACCTCCACCTGCCATTTGCCAATTCTCCCGGCCATCTGTGCCCTTGTAGATACGAAGGCCACTACACAAAAACTTACAAGCAATAATACAAGTTTGCGGTTGAGCATGATACAATCTCTATTTTCTTTATTCGGTCAATAAGATCACGGAGCACAATTTCAAGAAAATCCGTATTTCATACCTCCTGCAACCCTTCAGAAAACCCCTTGCACAGTCTCTGCAAGACCATTGAAGGCCCTCGAATTGGCTACGGCGCTACCAGATCACAAAAGAAAGAGTGCCAAACCTGATGCAAAAAGTGCCAAACCCCATTGCGAGATACAGGATTCAGGAGCTAGAAATCAGGAGATAGATTTTAATTTAATTTTGGTGGAAATGTACGCTGACTGTTTAACCTTGAGGGCTTGGTAGATCGGGGGCTGCTTTATTTTCGAAGCGATTGAAGCGCCGCTGGGGACAGCGCCGCCCACCTTGGGGAGGGATGATGGATGCCCTTCGACAGGCTCAGGGTAGAGGAGATGCTTGATGCGGGAAGGGAGGGAGGCAAGTGGTTTCAGGTGCTGGTGTGTTGTGATGCTATTTCACTTTTCGGATATTTAAAACATTGAGTTCAGGTTGAAGTGTGATGTTGCACAGAGATTACGACAATCCCCAGTCTTTGTTCTGTCTCCACTCTTCGATGGGCTTCGGCTGCTTGCTCTAACGAATAGATTTTATCGACAATTGATTTAATTTTGCCCTCCTCAATCATTTTCTTAAGCGTTAGTAGTTCTTCCTCCTTTTCTCCGGCAAATACAAAAATGGCCGTATTATTAGTAAATAAAGACGTCAGGACAGACCTCAACATGTCGGACATACGCGGATTTGCCAACAGATAGCGTCCCTTCGGGTTGAGCACTTTAACGCAATCGGAATAGGAACTATTGGCAACCATGTCAAAAACCACATCATAGGTATGACCGGTTTTTGCGAAGTCCTCTTTGGTATAGTCGAAAAAATGATCAGCCCCGATGCGGAGCAGCATTTCCTTCTTGATGGCGCTGTCAACCGCGGTTACCTCCGCGCCCATCGCTTTGGCGATCTGGACTCCAAAAGAGCCGATGCTGCCGCCCGCACCGTTGATTAAAACTTTTTCTCCGTTTTGGATATTCGCTTTTCGTAAAAAGTGAAGGGCGTTGAGCCCGCCAAGAGGCACTGCCGCGGCCTCTACAAAGCTCATATTGTTCGGTTTCGGCACAAGGGTGTAGCTTGTCGGCAGGCACACATACTCGCCGTATGCGCCAAACCGAAGTTTGGTAGTCCCGAAAATCTGATCTCCTTCTTTAAACTTTGAAACGTTTTTGCCGACTGATTCGATTTCCCCCGCTAAATATCCTCCCAATACTTGTCTCTTTGGTTTTGTGAGTCCCATGGCGATTCGCAATGGCAGCCAAAACCACTTCACCGGGAAATTGAAACTGCGCAGTTCACAGTCTGCCTTCGTCACCTCTGCGGCATGAACTTTTATCAGGACTTCATCGTCCTTGGGTGTAGGTTTCTCTATCTCCTTGAGATGAAGAACATCAGGTGATCCGTATTTTTTGTATATTACCGCCTTCATGAGATCGCATCATGATTGATAAATCCGCAGATTGCGCAGATTAACGCTGATTGATTAAGAGGTGGATGCTGGATGGTGAATGAATGTGGATAGGTTTAGTAAGATACCCCGGGTGTCTGATGATGGTAGATGTCGTCCGTCAGTTGCTTTAACATGAAGTCAGCAACATCGGCATGTGAGATTTTACCTTTGATTCGCCTAATTGTCGTGGGAAAGCCGTGGCTATAGGCTCCGGTGTGCGGACCATTCGTGAGGTGAGGAGGGCGAACGATTATCCAGTCCAACGAGCTTTGTTTTATAATAGCCTCCTGGCGTTCATGGTCTGCGAAGGCATGCCGCAGGAAAACG
>JAJFLV010000071.1 GCA_021772535.1 Opitutales bacterium
AATACCGGAAAAATACCCGATCCGACATTACCCGGATATCACCCATTGCCTCCGCTGCCAATATCCACCCGCCGAATGGCATTGGGCCTTTGCTCTGACCGAAGGCCGTGAGCCGATCAATCCACGTCCAGTTGATCAGGCAATGATTTTTAAACAAGTACAGCTGCACTCCTTCGGATTTTTAACCTACTCCGAAGGCTGCAACGACGATGTGAACAAGTTCATCTGGAGTTCGCTCGGATGGAACCCTGAAGAATCCCCTGAAAAGACACTGCGGCAATACAGCCGCTATTTTATCGGGGAGGACATTGAGGAGGAATTTACCGAAGGTATTTTTTCTTTAGAAAATAATTGGAAAGGCCCAATCGATGAAAATTATGAAATCGTTGAGACCCTGAAATTATTTCAGAATTTGGAAACAAATGCTTCGGAATCGCGACAGAAAAATTGGAGGTTTCAGCAGGCCCTTTACCGCGCTTATTATGATGCCTATGTTAAACAACGTCTGTATTTTGAAACAAATTTGGAAAATGAAGCATTGGAGGAACTCAATCGGGCGGATCAAACCGGCTCGTTGGCCGCTATTCAAAATGCAGAGATAATTCTCGATCGGCCTCTTGAGGATCCCGTGACGCTTTCCTGCCGGAAAAAAGTATTCGCCCTTGCCAATGCACTCTTTAAAAGCATTGGGATGCAATTGAGCGTGAAACGTTATCAGGCAGTTGAAATCCACCGTGGCGCTAATCTGGACGGCATTGATTTTCCACTTAACAATGGCCTCTGGATGAAGGCTAATTTCGCCCGGATTCGTCAACTAGAAGCCGAGACTGACAGGTTGAAAGAAATCCGTGAAATTGTGGAATGGGCAGATCCGGGACCGGGCGGGTTTTACGATGACCTTGGCGATCCCAGGAGCGAACCGCATTTGGTACGGGGTCCCGGTTTTGAGAGCGATCCAAGCTTTTTACAATCTGCGTTGGATGGATGCGAGGTGGTAACGGATCTGAATCACCCCAGTGGAAAACCGGTCGATGGACAGCGAACCTCCTGGAGACGTCGGGCTCAGACATTTTATGAAACGCCATTGACGATGAAATACGACGACATCGATCCAAATGCCAAGTATAGGGTGAGAGTTGTTTACGGGGCGGACCTGGAAAAACCCTTCCCACAAATCAGCCTGACAGCCGGGAAGAATTCGGTGGTGCATCCTTTGATTGATCGGCCCGTGCCTTTTCGCCCGTTGGAATTCGATATTCCCGCAGATGCAATCATTGACGACAGCCTGACACTTAACTGGAGGGCGAAACCAGGTTTTGGCGGTAATGGCCACGGTGTTCACGTTGCGGAAGTCTGGATTTTGAAAGAAAGTTCTGAATAGTCAGGTCAACAATAAATCAAAGCTGTTTTTTTCATCAAAATGAATATTCATGAATAAGAGTCAGGTCGAGTTTTACACATCAAAGATGGACGGGGGAGAACGACCCTATACTATTTGCTTGAACGTATCATCCAACAAACCTGTTCCATTGATTGTCGAGGTCAGCCCAAATGGCACTGATTTGGTAAAAGCTGCCGGGAAAATTGAGGAAATTGTCCGAATCGCTTCAGAACTGGGGAGGGAATGCGTCGTCGTCCGCCCTACTGGTAGTGGACCAGGCTCAGTTAACCAGAATTACGGGGAAGTGGATACTTTTGAGGTAATTACCGATGTAGTGGAAAAATTTTCAATAGATCCAGACCGAATCAGTATTACCGGATCCTCCATGGGGGGCGCGGCCACTTGGTATTTAGTCTCCCATAATCCAGACTTTTTTTCGGCGGGCGCTCCTTTTTGCGGCTATTGCGACTACCGTCTCTGGGAAAAACCGGGAGGGCTCGCCATTCACATGTATGAATGGGAAGAACCTTCCTGGAAAGCACGTTCAGCGGTATTCCTGCCGGAAAATTTTTTGCCGACACCGATTTGGATCGTTCATGGAGAATGGGATCGGGCTGTCGGCGGCGGTGTCCCGGTTGAGCTTTCACGGCAAATGTATTCACTCCTTAAAAAACACGGGTGTTCGGTAAAATATACAGAAGTTCCCAATACCGGCCATGGTTGTCGAAAAGAGGAAGTGTTAAGAGAAATCATCCCTTGGCTTCTCGATCAGAAAAAAGTAAGAGAGGTTGATAAGATTGAGTTCGCGACCTTCGAACTTCGACATAACCGCGCCTATTGGATCTCAATCGAACAACTCGAATCCTATGGCGGCCATCGAGCTTTGTTAAAGGCCCGCCGCTTCAAGACCAAGGAAATCGAAATTGAAACGGAAAATGTAAAAGCCTTTTCTTTAGTTCCGAAGCAAAGTGGTTCGTCCTTTGATATAAAAATAAACGGCCAGGAGGCGGGACCAATTCAACTGGAAACACGAGGCTTATTTCGACAGAATACGGATGGAAATTGGTCGTTGAAAAGTAATCCTATGCCAGGAGAAAAACACCGGGATTGTTCAGGTCCCATTGGCGATCTTTTTCATGACAACACCCTGATCGTAAGTGGAACCAATGGGAACGGGGAGGAAAGTCACCACCTGGCTTTATTTGCAAATAAAGTCTCTGATTTTTATCGAAAATACAATGGAGGGGTGAATCGGGGCGGCATCCTGGGAGAAAACAATGTGGAACTGCAGATTATTTCTGATAAAGAAATTTCGGATGAAGAACGCATTGGAAATAATTTAATCCTCTTGGGGATCCACTCTACTAATGCAGTTCTGGAGCGTTATCGAAGTCCGCTTTCGCTGGAGTTCAGAAATGATTCCATCGCAATAAACGGGAAGATTTTTGAGGGGGAGAGGATTGCCGTTTTTGCAGTATTCCCCCATCCGGAAAATAACGATCGCTGTGTTGCTGTTCATGGAGGGATTACTGCAGACGCTATTACATGGGGCAACCTGTTCAATTTGAACCTTATGCCGGACTACATCATTTATAATGGCGACCAGGTCCTTGATTGGGGGTTTTGGGATAATAACTGGAATTTTGATTGAATACGGACTTCCTCCGGATTCTAGAAACTGACCTTCAGGCGAAACCATCGGATTACGGAAAGTCCTTCTTCCACACCCCAGAAAACGACAAAAATTTCTCCATTGGAGCGTTGAATCAATTGTGGAAAACCGAATTGTAAATTGTGTTGGTGCTGAATTGAGCTATCATTTTTTCCGGCCAAAGCCTCGGTATGTTCACCCCAAAGACAGGTTTGCGTGATGGGTATCCATTCGTTCCCAATTATTTTGGCTAATTGAACCCAGAGACCGTTCTTATCCAATCTGCGATAGACAAACAGGACATGGCTGCCTGAAAGCGCTAATGGCGTGCAGGTTTGCCCTTTTAACGGGCTTTCACGAGGGGGAAGGTAGCTTTCGCCATTGTCTTCTGAAAAGGTGTAATGATTAGGGATATTTTTTTTGGTATGGGTATCGAATACCCAAGTTACAGCCAACAATCGACCATCGGACAATTTCGTCTGTTTTTGTTCCCAGGTGACCTTCTTTTCCGCCCAGAGATTGAAGACGTCAACGGCTTTAGGCCATGTCAGACCCCCGTCGTTGGAAATCATGACAAAAGATTTTAAACCAAAAGGGCATTCGCCATCCCAATTGAGCCGTGTGAGAGATGGGAGCAACCAACGCTTGCTAGTAATCGGTAAGACAGGTGAAGGTTCACCAAAGCATTTCCAGTCAAGAGGAGGTTGGAACAATTCGAGATTCGACCAACTTCTCCCACCATCCATGGAGCGGATAATTCCATGTTCCCGTTCGACGGTTCCTCCGGTTTTACGGTTTGTGGTGGGTGCATCCGGGTATGTCCGGTTAAGAAGATTAACGAACCCAACCAATTTGTCATCGGGAGTTTTGCTCATCCTTATTCCCGTACTGACCGGATGTTTACTCTCGTCCGGCTCAAAAATCTTTTGTGGAAATGTCCAGGACACTCCGTTGTCTTGCGAACGGCAACAATATGACCTGACGCCATGGTGATTTCGGCTTTGACCGATGTTGAGAGTCACAACAAGTTCTCCGTCATTCCACTCGGCTATCGAAGGATGGGATGCATCCCTAAAATGAGGTTCAGAGCTTGAACCCCTGAAAACAATTCCACTATCAATTACGCCAATAGACTCCATTTTTTCTTATTTTTTACAGGCCAGCAAAACGCCGCTTACCAATTAATGCGAAGTTTGGTCCAGCGAATCGAAAATTTACCTTTCTCCTTGCACCAATGGGTGGCCAAAAAGGTACCATCGGACAATCCGATGGCGGTAGGGAATCCAAATTCAAACGCTTTTAACTCCGATGCACCGGATTTAAGGTCTGCCGGTAATTGACGATTTTTCCCGGCATCATAGAGGAGACCTTCGTAGTGGACCTCCCACGCCCTTTCTGTAAATGTAACGAGGTCCATGACGATTCCCTGTTTACCGTAACGGCGATTGTAGAGGATGAGGAGGCGGTTGTCCCCAAGATGAATCGGAGTCATGGTTTGCCCATTTATTCCAGTCGATAAGGGATCGTTCCAGGTTATACCATCATCTGTGGAAATCGTAAAACTATCCGGCCTGTCCTCGACCTTTCCCAAGGTGACTGTCCAACACACTGCCATAATGGTACCGGGTGTGATTTCAGCAAACTTGTGTTCAAAATAGCCAAGGCACTGATCTGGATCGCGAAATACGACCGAGTGTTCAGGCCAGGACTTGCCGCCGTCGTCAGAGATTCCCACCATAACCTTTTCACCCAAACGATCCTGGGATGGAAGGGTGGCAGCCGGAGCCAACAACCTTCCGGAGGCGAGAGGTAATATCCCATGAGCTATTTCGAAATTGCCTTCTCGTGGAAGCGGAACCACCTGGGGTTCCGACCATGATAATCCTTCGTCTGTTGAAACGCAAAAAATGGGTTCGCTGAAATACTCTCCGAAAACCTGACCGGGTTTTCGATTGTGTCGGCTTCCGTAAGCATAAATCGTTTTCTTATCCTCAGACAACGATAATTTAAGATGATTTTTCAATCCGGAGTCGTTAGCCGGATTCAGAATTTTCCCTTCCAGGCGCCAGGTAATTCCACCATCTGTTGATCTGGCAAAATCGGAGCCGCCGGTAGCCCTAGGTCCATCTCCGACACAAAAGGAGCAGAGGATATCACCATTGGGGAATTGGAAGGCTTGCGGATAGGCGGATTCTCTATCATCCAAAAGCCCAGTGCCGAGAATTTCTATATTAGGGTCCAAATCAATCGCCTGATTTTGAAGTTTTTTTGTGATTTACCCTTTGGAACGAAGGATACAAATTCCAATACTATTCCCCATCGGCCGTCCGTCAAGCGGGCTTCTTTGTAGAACCGCTATTCACTTAATCTTGATAATTCCCATAGAATTACTGAAACTAATAATCAATATGATTGCGAACCAAATCGAACAGGACGGAATTGAAAGCATTGAACATAAGGGAATGCTCATTTACGAATGCGGCCTCCCCGGGGAAACCAGAAAAGATAATGTTTTTCCAGCTCATCCAAACGGAATAATCGTTAGCAGAAATCGATGGCTTCTCATTTTCGCAACCCGCAGCTTTCGAGGCAACGATGATGATAACAGCATTGTCTATCAGCTGCGTGAAAATACGCCCGACGGCCGATTGATCAAGGAGGGCATGCTTGCCAAATCCATTGTCGATTGGAAAGTTGAAGGTTACGAGAGCGATTTGCCGATTAAAAGAGAACATCGAACACCCATTGCATACGGTTTGCCCAAAGGGGCCCGCATCAGGGGAAAACCCGCTCCCAATGCCAATGTTTTTGTAATCAAATGGAGCACGGTGGGCCGTACGTTCGATCCGGAAAAAAACTACGTCGAAGGCACTAAGCCAGATCCCGAGTTGGTGCGCCGCACGAGTTACACGGAATGGGTACAGGTTAAGTTGAATGAGGCCGAAAATGATCTCATATTCTTGCAAGAAGCTAAAAAAATGCGGCAAAAAGGTTACCAAACCGGCGCCGCAATCTGCGAAAGGGAAAACGAAATTCAGGCCAACTTGTGCAAAAAACAGGCCATGCCTTTCAATGAGGAATGTACCGAGTGGGTTGATTGCATTGGATTTGCTGGTAGTCGTTTCGCCGCCATGAAAAATCTCTTCAATCCAAAGTCCGGTTTATATGAATGGGTTGAAACCGGACCCTATCTTTTCGATTCAAAAGAAAAAAAGGTTAACGAAACCCATATCGCGCGGTACGGATCCGCCTGGGTAACTGCCTCCCGCACCGATTACTGCGTGAATCATACATGGTTTGGAAGAGGGATAGCCTGGAGGTATTTGGAAGACCCCTTTTCAGTAATCGGCCCAGCAGTTTACCCAGCTGAACCAGGCGTGCGCTCACCTGTCTCGTTGTATAACTGCCCAGATGGCGTTGTTCGTTACTTCGCCGGCGAAGGGTCAGTTACTCCCTATAAAAACGAAAGGGACCCGCTTTACTGCTGGAACATCGATCCCTCTAACGGTTTTTCCTGCTCCCACCGCCGTATTATTTATGATACCGTGGAAGCGGGACTGCCCATAAGGAAGGAAGCTATGCCCAAAGTGGACATGTGCAAACTGCTTCCCCACTGTGGTGGCAAGGTTCAGTATCTACTTCACAGGATCAGTGTGACGAGCATGTTTCACGAGCATGTCCATAAGGAACCGGTACCCTGGATATTTCCTCCCATTAACGAGGAAGAGAAGAATTGCTGCGGCATTTATTATGCCAAGATTACTTACAAAGAAGACTATCCGGCACCTTGGGAGTTTTGAATCTGGAACGGATTCGGACCCGTTGGTTAAAAAAAACAAAGGAAACCGGAAAACAACAATAATATCGTTATGGTGATTTTGAAGATGCGGTCGTTTACTTTAATATGCGCACGGTTCCCGGCGATTGTGCCAATAACAAGGGCCGGGCACAAGGCCAGGGCAAACTGCACACCTTCCATTGTAAACAGGCCTTGGTGAACGTAGAGGCCGAGACGCCAGGAATATTCGACTGCAAAAAAAACAATCAGGGTGGCGCGAAAGACCTCTTTTGGCAAACCCCGGTAGGCCAAATAGGCGACGTAGGGCGGACCGCTGGTCCCGAACATCCCGCCCAGAATCCCGCCAATGGTCCCGGCTCCAATGCCCCAGTTTCTAGAGAGGTTTCTAATTGTGCGGGAATTTTCTCTCAACAAATTGAGAGCCAAAATTATTATTACGATGCCAAGAAGGATTTTGAGTGCATCGTTTGAGAACGATTTCAATATATATACCCCGACAAGACTTCCGACCAGGGAACCCCCTAAAAGCAATGCAAAATCCACCTGGTTAACCTTTTTAATGACCTTTGGAACCAGTATGAGGCTCGTCACTACGACAAAAGCACTATCCACTGGAACGATAAACTTCAGGTCGAAATACAGAGCCAGAAGTGGGATGCAGATGAGCGAGCTACCGAACCCCGTAACAGATCTGACAAAATAAGCAACGAATACAATGATATTAGCCGCGATGAAAGCGATAGTCATATTTTCCATTTTTAAAAACTAAATATTTCCAAGGTATCATTTTCTTTGCTATACAATACTCACGCCAATGGAACTTCTGGACAATCTTTGAATACGGCAATGAAAACACAAGTATATGGCAACAAAGAAGATATGGCGAAGGACGCCGCCGCCCTCGCCAGCCGAACAATTAATGAAGCGCTCGAAAAAAAGGATGAGACCAGCATCGTTCTGGCTACCGGCATGAGCCAGATTGAAATTCTGGAACACCTTGTTTTGGAGGAACTTGAGTGGTCTAGAGTGACCGTTTTTCACCTTGATGAATATATCGGCCTGCCAATTTCGCACCCGGCCAGTTTTCGAAAATATCTTAAGGAGAGATTCGAAGATCGTGTGGGCGAATTACGAATCTTCCACTACATCAACGGTGAAAATCCCGATCCACTTGAAGAATGCCGGCGGTTGAGCAGGCTCATTTCCGCTCATCAAATTGATTTGGCCTGTGTTGGAATCGGCGAGAACGGACATCTGGCATTTAACGACCCGCCAGCTGATTTTGAAACCGAAACTCCCTACCTTGTGGTGAAACTGGATAAAGCATGCCGACGGCAACAATTGGGAGAGGGCTGGTTCCCCACCCTTGAGGCAGTGCCTCAAAGGGCCATTTCCATGAGCATCCAACAAATTCTTAAAAGCAAGAACATCATCTGTTCGGTTCCTGACCGGCGAAAGGCCGAGGCGGTTCGCAATGTTATGGAAGGTGAAATTTGCCCCGAAGTTCCTGCTTCGATTTTGCGAAATCATGGAAACTGCCATTTTCTGATGGATGAACCCGCCGCCACACTACTGAATATCCGGTGAGTTTTTATGTCAAAATCAGCACTGCCTTTTCCAGGATTTATCGATCTTCAGGTCAATGGTTTCCTCGGGACCAATTTTTCCGATCCGCATCTGACTAAAGAGGCCTTCGTGGAGGCTTCACGAGCACTTCTCTCACGTGGAACGGCGGCCTTTTTGCCGACTGTGGTTACGGGACCGGAAAAAATGTACGAGCGAAATCTTCCCATAATTGCTCGTGTAATTCAAAGCGATGAATTCCGGGGGCAGCTGTTGGGAATCCATATTGAAGGGCCATTTATCTCCCCGCAACCGGGAGCGGTAGGCGCGCATCGGCCTGAATTTGTTTGTCTACCTGACACCAATTTATTCGAAAAAATGATGGAATGGGCCGACGGATGCATAAAACTTTTCACTTTGGCAGCCGAACTTCCAGATGCGGATAGCGTAACCCGCCAGGCCAAAGCGGCCGGAATCACGGTCTCCATTGGTCATTCCCTGGCTGCACCGGAGGATCTTGAGAGGTTGGCCAACGCCGGGGCAACAATGGTGACCCATTTGGGCAATGGCTTGCCCAACCTGCTCCCCCGGCATGAGAATTTCATCTGGAATGCATTAGCTGACGATGACTACGCCGTCATGGTAATCGCAGATGGGAACCACCTGCCGGAACCGATATTGAAATCGATAATTAGGGCAAAAAAACCGGAACGCATTATCATTGTGAGCGATGCCGCTCCCATAGCCGGACTGCCGCCGGGAAGATATACTACTCTCGGCAATGAAGTCGAACTGGAAGAATCGGGGCGTATCTACAACGCCGAAAAACAATGCCTGGTGGGCTCCTCTGCGACCATGCTTCACTGCATGAACCACCTGGCCTGGCTCGATTTCCTGACTTTAGATGAATTGATCGCCATCGGTTTTAAAAATCCACTTGATTCAATCGGGATGTCCATTGAAGACATCAACCTGAATTCTTCCTCAAAATTAATTTACGATTCCGACCGCCTTCTTTTTCAGATCAAAGAATGAAGGCCACTAATTACCAGGGAATGCTTCTCCCGCCAGATCCAAACCTGAACGACCTGCAGGAATTAGCCCCTGATTATGAAGCAATGCTTCTTTCGATAATGACGGTTTTGGCAGACCGCTATGAGAAAACGACCGATTATCCTTTTATCGATACGAAACTAGACCTTTTAACCGGCAAGGATTTTTCCACTGATGACCTAGTTCGGGGACGACCGACAATTTACGGGTGGATTCAGGGGCGTGGCCTGGAAGCGTTGGCGGGTCATTGCAGTTGGATGCGCCGTCGAGGGTTGAATAAGGATTTGCTGCAACGCCTGGAAACTATACTGAAGGAGGTCCTGCAATCGATAAGGGATATCCGGCAAAGGAACCAGGGGCACCTTAGTTTTTTTATGACTCCGAAGGGTGAAGCATTTTCACTGGATGATACTGGGAACCGAGTCATTTTTACAATGGAGAAGGATTCGCCTTATGGAACAACCGATCTTTTCTCTGCTAAAGGAATTTATAAGGCAGCATGTTATCTGGGTGATGAGACGCTGGTAAAAGAAGCCGTATTCTACCTGGGTAATATCGATTCGGCCATCTGGTCCGGAAAATTTGTAAATGATCAGAAGCAGCTTGATCCCAAAAATCCGGTTGAACCGAGGCCTGGACATTTCCCTCATGGATCCTTCATGCTGCAAATCGGGACAGCCGCATTGCTGGCCGAAAATGGCGATCGCAATGCTGTTGAGATGGGCTTAAAGCATATAAGACACGAGTTGACCCACTACATTAATCTCAAAAACAAGATTCCGGAATTACAGGAATACGATATGTGGGAGGCTATCGATTGCGATAACCAGCCCTATCGCAATAATGGGAAAATAATTTCCGATCCCGGCCATGCTACAGAACTGGTCGGATTAATTTTGAAATTTTTGCAAACGTTGGAGAAAAAAGACCTGCTTGAAGCGAAACAACAAAAGGAGTGCCATAAATTGAAAGGGATTATATTGAAGGTCTTTTTTCAGAATTTTAAAAATGGTTACAGAGCCGGGCCGGGCGGAATCTGCAAATCCTATGATTTGGTATCCGGGCACCCGATCAATACGGATATGCCTTGGTGGAATCTGCCGGAAACCCTGAGGGTGGCAGTTCTGGGCCATAACGTTGCTGAGAATGTTAATGATCGCCAGCACTGCCTGAGCATTTTCAGCAAATGCCACAACGCCTTTACCAGACACTATGTTTTGCCCAATCGCTTTCTCATGGCTGTGCAAACCCGTAATGCCAAAGGGCATGCAATTGCCGTGATTCCAGCCACACCCGATGCCGATCCCGGTTACCATACCGGGTTATCTATCATTGATGTGTTAAATTTGTTCGATTCCTGGAAATCGGTTTCATAGTAAAGAACAATGCCAAAAAATTTGAAACAACCGGTGCGGTTGATAGTTGTTGGGGCAGGAATCCGGGGCATTGGCTATGCATCCTACGCCCTCGCTCACCCGCGTAAGGCAAAGATTGTGGGAGTGGCAGAACCAAGGGATACCTATCGGGAAAAAATGGCCTTGGAACACCGCATCCCCAACGAAAATCTGTTTCAGCATTGGGAAGAATTATTGGAAAAAGATCGTTTTGCAGATGCAGTCATAATTGCCACTCAGGACGATTTGCATGTTGAACCAACGGTAGCATTAAGTAGCAAAGGCTATCACCTGATGCTGGAAAAACCGATGGCGCCCAACGAAAAGGATTGCCGGAGCATTGTTTCAGCAGCTCTTGAGAATGGTATAATTTTCGCCGTTTGCCATGTCATGCGTTACACCCGTTATACCAAAACACTCAAACGGTTGCTCGATTCAGGCGCCATCGGCAAGATCATTTCCATCCATCACCTGGAACCGGTTGGCTACTGGCACCAGGCCCATTCTTTTGTTCGTGGAAATTGGAGGAAGGAAAATGAATCCTCACCCATGCTGTTGGCCAAATCCTGCCACGACATTGATTGGGTACGCTATTTATTTGGAGCAAAGTGCACTGCGGTTTCCTCTTTTGGTGGACTCCATCATTTCAGGAAGAGTGAAAAGCCGGCCAAAGCCGGAAAGGCTGAGATCTGCCTGGATTGCAATTTCGAGCCGGAATGCGCCTATTCAGCCAAAAAGATCTACCTGGGCAGGCTCAATAATGAACAAACGGGATGGCCGGTAAATGTGCTTGCCTTAAATCCCACAATGGAAAACGTGACCGAGGCTCTTCGCGAGGGTCCCTATGGCAGGTGTGTTTACGAATGCGACAACGACGTAGTCGATCATCAGGTAGTCAATTTGCAATTCGAAGGAGGAGGAACGGCCGCTTTCACTATGACCGCATTTACCAAAGCAAGTCACCGCAAAACCCATATATTTGGAACCAAAGGGGAAATTTATGGTGACGGCTCAAAAATACAATGTTTTGATTTTCTAACAGATTCCTCCGAGATAATCGATACCGAAGCTGCTTCTTCCACGATTCTCGGTGGTCACGGAGGAGGTGACCTCGGAATGATGGAAGACTTTATCACTGCCGTAGCCGAAAACGATCCACAAAAAATTCTTACGGGCCCGGAGGAAACACTGGAGTCCCATGGGATAGTTTTCGCTGCAGAGAAGTCGAGACGCGAAGGTCGCATCGTTAACTTGTGAATTTATTCAGCAGCAAATTTATGCCAGAAAATCGTTTACCTGCGAGTCGATTGACTCTTTGCGGAATTCCCTATTATGGCAGCGGTTGATTGGATAATTGTAGGGCTTTACCTTTGTTCAGCGCTTGGTATCGGTATTTTCTTTACCAAAAAAGCCAGTGCCAATACCTCCGATTTTTTCGTCGCAGGTCGATCCCTGCCCTGGTACATCGCAGGCACCTCAATGGTGGCTACAACTTTTTCTTCAGACACGCCGTTATTTGTTGCTGGCATGACCCGTAACGAAGGAATTTATGCCAATTGGTTTTGGTGGGGATCGGCCACCGGAATGATGGCTTCTGTTTTTTTCTTCGCCCGTTTGTGGAGGCGAACAAATGCCGTAACGGAAATTGAATTTATCGCATTGAGATACGAGCCTTCCAAAGCAACCTCGATCCTGAGGATTCTCAATGCCATTTTTTACGGTGTGTTCAAGAATTGTGTGATAATGGCATCGGTCACTCTGGCGATGTCAAAAGTACTCGACATTATTCTGGATCTGTCGAAAGAAGCATTGTTTAGCATACCGTTATTTGGACCCGTTACTTCTTCCACCCTGATCCTGCTTCTTCTCGGGCTGACCGCCGTTCTCTACACGACTCTTTCGGGACTTTATGGGGTAGTCTATACCGACCTCATACAATTTGGTCTGGCCATGATTGGATCGATCGCACTGGCCGTTATCGTATATATTGACTTGTCGAGTGGAAGCGGGTGGTCTCGCAGTTTTGAAAATGCGCCGGACTTAAAAATCGACACTTTTCACTTCTTTCCGGACTTTTCCAAATTCGACTGGAAGGTATTCACTTTTCTGGTCGTTGTAGGCTTGCAATGGTGGTCTGTCGCTCCTGGTCAAGGTTACTTTGTGCAACGCATTCTGGCGACTCGATCCGAGCGCGATGCCATGCTGTCAGTCTTCTGGTTTTCAATTTGCCATTACATAATACGCAGCTGGCCCTGGTTGATCGTCGGTTTGGCCTCAATGGTTTATTTTCCTGTGTTGGACGATCCGGAAACAGCCTACCCTAAAATGATCGATCAATTTCTACCAGTCGGACTTAAAGGCATCATGGTGGCATCTCTGCTGGCTGCATTTATGAGCACATTGGATACCCACATGAACTGGGGTTCTTCCTACCTGATTAACGATATTTACCGGCCATTTTTGGCCAAAGGCCGCGATCCTCACCATTATGTGAAGGCTGCCCGCGTGTGCATGATTTTTTTGACGGCGCTGGCTCTTGTCGTAACAACCAATTTAACCGGGATTCTCGCCGCTTATAAATATATTTTCGTTGTTATCAGCGGTGTTTCCCTGCTCCTCATCGTCCGCTGGTATTGGTGGAAGGTGAACACCTGGTCGGAAATCTCCGCATTGGTTTCCGCTCTGATCATCGGAAATGGCCTCACTATCTTGATTCCCGATCAAAATGGAGAAGATTTTTTCGCACTTCGCCTAGTCATCAACCTGACCGTGACTTCCGCAATATGGATAATCGTTACTTTACTGACGACCAAAGAGCCGACTTCCCAGTGCAAGGAGTTCTACCGGAAAACCCGGATCAATGGAATTGGTTGGAAGAAGATTCGAGAAAATACCGGAGTGACGCCTTACCCTGACGGTTTGCAAAACGCATTTGTGGGATGGATAGCCAGTTTAGTATTCTTATACTCGTTATTGCTAGGAGTGGGCTATCTGTTGTTTACCGATTGGCCCTTTGTTCTACTGTCCGGCGGCTTGGTCCTGATTTCCGGGTTGATCCTTAAAAAATCGCTCCAAAAATTTCATTTCGATTAATGTTAACGCAACACAAGATGGTGAATTCATTAGTCGATCCTGAATGAAAACAGACTCCCGCCGGAATCGACCTGGAAACGCAGTTTGAAGGATTCAGTCAACCCGGAGGTGGCATTTTCACCAACCAACGCCCTCAAGGGTTTATCTTCGAAGCAAATTTTATGTCGGAGATTGTCAGCGCTTAATGCGGCCGAACCGATTGAATTTTCCAATTCATCAAGAACTTCCACAATAACAGGACCATTGCTGTTAACGAATAAATCATTTCCATTGGCACGGAGAAAAGGGGTCGTAAAAACACCGCCATCGACAGAGACGAACCCGTCGATTCGCAATCGCGCTCGAAATATTCCACCGCCGGTAACACGGACAGGACCGGGATGATTTTTGCCAAAGGAAGAAGAACCATAATAAAAGATAAGTTCGTTACCGATCTTTAAAGGCCCTTGGCTGAAATCGGTCATATAACCGCCATCGTTTTGACCTCGATTGCCACCTTCTTTGCCATTGGCAATGAATACCTCAGGTTTACCCGCCGTATTTGCGAATGGAACTTTTTTCCAATCCAATCCATTACGGCTTGTCACCAATTTGAAATAAGCGCACCCGGCGCTTGAATAGGAATAATCTCCCTTTCCATGCCAAACCTTGAGCAGCCCCAGCCATTGTGAGCCATAACGCCATGCAGTAGAGCCGTAATATTCGTCATAGGGTTCATCTCCGTTAAATTTTTCACCCGCCGGAATCAAAGCCACTTCACTCAAATTTTTAATATCTAACGGCTTATCTAATTGATCGTGAAAAATATAAGCCCTCGATCGAAATAAATTGTTTGTTACTTCATCTCTATTGTCCTGCACGAATTTTAAGGTTACCAAAAATCGTCCGGTGAGCGGATCGGGATAAAAAATCGTTACATCTGCAGGCCCAAACAGTTTTCTCCCTGCTTGGCTGTGCAAATGACGATTTTTAGCCGCTACAATCTGAGGTCCCCTTTCCCATGTCTTCCCGTCAGCCGAATAAACGTAATATATGCCTTCACGGTCGCCTCCCCAATTAGCAAACCAAATCCAGCCTTGGTAGGGAAAATTTTCATTGGTTTTGTCGTAATAAAACGAGCATAGGTCAATATTGTTGGCATAGGTTCCGCTGTCAGGATCGTACAGATCCCGATGGGATTTCGGAAACACCGGCTCTGGATTTCCATTTTCTCCCCCCTCCCAAGTAATTCCATCATCTGAAATGAACCGAAACAATTGTGTGCGCCGCCATCCGTCAGGCTCATCCGATTTAAGCGAAGGCGCGAACGCTAGGGCAAACATCACATATTTTTCAATTTTCGGATCGTAGATAATGGTGCCGTTGGCCTCCAGAGTTGCGGGATATTTTTCGAGCAATTTATCAATGGCAATAATCGGCCTATCACCATTAAAATCCTTGACCGGCTGGTGGAGAGTGCGAACCAGGCCCTGGCTCGAGCCAATAAGAGCGTCATCGACGAATAATTGGGCAACTCCCTCATCAACTATGAAAGACTCTCCTGCACCTGCGATCGACATGAGCGGAATCAGAATCAAACTTATCCCAAATCTGAGCATCATATTTGTTAGCCGAATCGACCAGAAATTAGACAAATCTGTCAAGGGTTGATGGTGATTTGCTCAATGGAGTCGCAGAGGCCGCTAGTGGCGTCGATTCGCACAAAGGCGCCGCAAAGCCTGACATCGCCTTCGGCCACGGGAAATTTTCTGGGCATGCCGTCCAGAAATCGCGCCACTACCGGCTGCACCGCCCGACCGATGACGGATTGATAGGGCCCGGTCATGCCGGCATCGGTCATGTAACCGGTTCCTCGGGAAAGAACAACCGCATCGGCGGTGGGAATGTGGGTGTGGGTCCCGATCACGGCGCAGGCGCGACCGTCCAGATACCAGCCCATTGCAGTCTTCTCGGAGGTGGCTTCGGCATGGATTTCCACGAAAATGGCATCGGTCTCCATTTTTAGTTTTTGAATGAGTTGGTCCGCCGTGACGAAGGGGTTTTCTGTTAATGGACGCATGAACTGGCGTCCCAGGACCGTAAAGAGGCCGAGACGAAAACCATCACTTTCCAACACCAGATATTCCCGTCCCGGACAATTGCTGGAAAGGTTGGCTGGCCGACATACGCGGTCCAACTGATCGATTTCGGACTCGAACCCACGTTGGTCCCAGACATGGTCGCCCAGGGTGAGGGCATCGATGCCGCAGGCGAGAAGCTCATTGGCAATCTTGGCCGTCAAACCAGACCCGCCGGCGGCATTTTCGCCATTGGCGACAACGAAATCGAGACCCATTTCCTCCCGTATCCGAGGGAGTTCCTGAGAGACTATATCCCTCCCGGGGCGGCCCACGATATCTCCTATAAAAAGTAAATTCGGCATAACGAAGTTCTGATTTCCTGAATTTCAATCATTAAGAGAATGAAAAAATTCTTCAATAAAAAGTAGACATAACCGATAAAATTAGCTAAATAAAAAAACGAATGATCAAAATCCGCCAGTTTTCAAATATTCCTGAAATCTACTCCGGCCTTGCCGTGAGCGCGATTAATGGCGGTTTCCTCGGCCTTATTATTTCCGTTATTGTGGCCGTAGCCTGATCCGGGCAGCGTTTAATTAATAAAATAATTTTCAAACATACGCTTCCCGGATTACCTCAAAGTTTCCGCAATGGATTCCTTATGTCTGTATAAAACAATACCAATCAACTCCATGAAACAACCTGATCAAAATGAAGCCAGCCACCGTTACAAATCCACTTGAAACCGCTAATGTTGTTTCTTTCCCCAGGGAAGAAACCGGTCCACCGATGAAGGGAGCAGAAGTGCTTGTGGCCGCCCTCGAGCGCGAGGGAGTGGAAATCGTATTTGCCTACCCCGGGGGCGCTTCTATGGAACTTCATCAAGCCTTGGTCCGTTCCAAAAAGATACGCACTATTCTTCCACGATTCGAACAAGGTGGTGGATTTATGGCTCATGGCTATGCCCGTTCCACAGGGAAAACAGGAGTTTGCATGGCTACCAGTGGCCCCGGGGCGACAAACCTGATCACTTGTATTGCGGACGCCTTCATGGACAGCATCCCTCTGGTCGCCATAAGCGGCCAGGTCCACCAATGGAACATTGGCAAGGCTGCTTTTCAGGAGACGGATTTTTTCGGAATGACCCTGCCGGTAGTCAAACACAGCTACCTGGTACTGAAGAAGGAAGACCTGCCAAGGATCGTCAAGGAGGCCTTTCACCTAGCCAATTCCGGCAGGCCGGGTCCCGTCCTGATCGATATTCCCAAAGATGTTCAGCAGGAAGTTTACGAGCCTGTATTCCCAGGTAGTGTCAACATACTCGGCTATAAAAGCTTACCAAAAGCCGGGGATGAGGAATTGCTGCCCATCCTTAGATTAATCGAGAAAGCAAAGAAACCGGTCATTTATTCCGGCGGCGGCATCATCTCCGGACGAGCGGATGAGGAGATGAAAGCTTTTGCCGAATTGACCGGGTTGCCGGTGGCAACCACCTTGATGGGGGTGGGCTCCTTCCCCGAATCGCACCCTCAATCCCTGCGGTGGTTCGGCATGCATGGCACTGTTGCCGGGAATTTCGCGGTCTATGAAAGCGACCTCTTAATCGTGGTGGGAGCGAGGTTCGACGATCGCATTACCGGACTGGTGAGCAAGTTTGCCCCCAATGCGACCATCGTTCATATCGATATCGACAAATCCGAGCATCAGAAAAACAAGCCGGTGAAGTATCCCATTCATTCCGATGTCAAACACGCCCTTGGCCGGTTGGTGGAACTGGCAAGGACCAAGAAATTCTCCAAACCCGATTTAAAGGATTGGTTTAAACAATTAAAAGAATGGCAGGAGGAGCATCCCTTTACCTATAAAAAGAACCACCACATTTTACCTCAGGAAGCGGTGGAAATCTTGTATGAAGAAACTGGCGGAGAGGCGATCATCACAACCGGCGTTGGCCAGCATCAGATGTGGGCAGCACAATTTTACCAATTTCACCGGCCCCGAAGCTATGTAAGCTCCCTTGGGTTGGGTACAATGGGGTTTGGCCTTCCGGCGGCCATCGGGGCCAAGGTGGCCTGCCCGGACAGGACGGTGGTGGATATCGATGGAGATGGCTCCTTTCTCATGAATGTGCAGGAGCTGGCCACCGCCTTTGTAGAAAAAATTCCGGTTAAAGTGATCCTTATGAACAACCAGCATCTGGGCATGGTCATGCAATGGGAAGATATGTTGTACGAGGGCGTTCGCGGCCAGACCGTGCTGAGTGAACCTCATAATATTGGCACTCCTGATAACTTGGGGGGGCTTTATCCCAATTTTGTCTCAATGGTGGAAAGTTTTGGCTGCAAGGCACGCCAAATCGTTAAACGAGAGGATCTACGCGGAGCCATTCGGGAAATGCTCGATTATGATGGCACCTATGTTCTGGAACTGGTTGTCCCTTATGGGGAACACGTCATGCCTATGATTCAGCAAGGGAAATCAGCCAAAGAAATCCTCACCCACCCAAAAGAGTGACCGGCAATCGAAGTACGGGGCGGAAGCGGATCAACTTTCGTGCAGTTTCTTCAAGCCCTCGAAGCCCATGGTGTAAACGCCCTTGACGGTTTCCACACCCTCTTCCTCCGTTGAACCTGGTTTGATGTCGAATTCGCAATACCAGTGAAGCTCGCAGATGGATTCTCCGACATCGCTCAATTCCATGGTCGCCACATAATTATTTATGGGTAACGGCGACTCGATAATTGAGTAGGTCAGGGAGCGGGATTCCTCTTCTAATCGTAGCAGTTTCTCGACGATTACAGTGCCATCGGCCAGTGAAAAGGTGCGCACGGACCCCACGCCGTTGCCTTGCAGTTTGCTTTCCACAACTGCCTCAGCGTAATCGGGCAAAGCGTTAAAATCGCTGATGGTTTCCCAGACCGCTTCGGCGGTGGCATTGATAATGGTTTTCATGGTAACTTTAGCCATTGTATGATCCCTGTTCAGGTTTTTATTAGAACCTATCTCAAATTCGCAGATGAATGATGTTTGTAGCGCCACGGTGGCAGATTCCAGGCGGTTTTGCGCCCGGATGGGCTGTAGGCCCCTCGGGTGCAAACCAACGCCGCAGGTGCTACCGTGCCGCACAAATCCTTTGGACAGAGGCAGTTATGTATTTGAGCGGCGTTCCGTCGGGGCGGCAGGGCTTCCAGCCCGGCAAGCCCCGTCGCGCCTTGCTCCAAGCACATAATTGCTCTCTGCATCAACATCATCGATTTTGAGATAGGTTGTACTTATTATCCTTTTTTGAAACGCCTTAAAATATTCTCAAAGGTTCCCTCTTTAAGTGAGGTTTCCAGGGTATCGTCGTCACCAAAATATTGACCGTTAATGAATATCTGGGGGACCGTCCGCTGCCCTCCACTGCGCTCAACCATTTCTCTGAAACCCCGGGTGGGCGGCTTCCAACCCAAAATCATCGGGATTTCGATTTTTTTGAATTCCAGATTATTTCTACGCAACATGCGAATAGCCTTGTGGCAAAAAGGACACAAAAAACTCGAGAATATCTCAATGATTGGAGAACTCGAGGGATTTGTTTTCATAATTTAGTGTTACACCGGAGGACATACTTGAAGCAATCCCAATCCTTTCGAAAAAACCAGACTAATGGTCTTGTTCCTTTATTGAAGCCGGTCCAGGCGGAGACGGTGCCGCTCGTCGAACAATCGCCAGGCAACGAAGCTCAGGGCCAAAAGAATGCCGAAACCGGTTGTGGCAGAGATAGTGAACATGATTAAAATCTGATATTTTACGGCTTCGATGACCGGACTGCCGGCCAGAATTTGACCCGTCATCATGCCCGGCATGCTGACGATGCCAGCAGTGGCCATGGCATTAATGCTGGGGATCATGCCCGCTTTCATGCCTTCGCGACGCAAATCGGCAATCGCCTGGCTACGGTCCTGACCGAGGAGGAGGCGTTGCTCGATAATGGATCGATTCTGAGAAACAGCCAGAGTAAGGGTATTCATACTCAGGGCGATGCCGGTCATGGTGTTACCTGCCAACATCCCAAGCAGCGGTATGGCATATCGTGGCGTATACCAAGGATCCGCTCCCACAATCACCGTTAAGGTAAGCAGCAAAACGGCAACTGAAGAGAGGAAAATGGATCCGGCCCCTATGCCGTAGCCGCTCCACCCTTTTAGGCGTCGGCTTTGCCTGGCGATTACCTCTCTTCCCGCGGCGATTATCATTACCGCTCCGAATAAACAAATCCAGATCGGCTCTTTGCTGGCAAAAACCAATCGTAGGATCAAACCGACCAACAAAAGCTGGACGGTGGTGCGAAGGGCAGCCACCAGAATCTGGCCGCTCAATTCAAGCCGCAGGCGGAAACTCAGGCCGGCCAAGGCCAGAACCAGGATGGCGGCGATGGATAGATCGATGGCGGATAAGGGTATTACATTCATCTATCCGACCTTTCTATTTCCACTAAATTACCTGCCTTGAGGTGAAAGCGGGTTTGCCCTAACCTACTGGCTTGCTCTTCATCGTGAGTCACCCAAAGGACGGAACAACCTGTTTTTTCTCGATAATCAGCTACCAGCGATTCCATTTTTTGTACGTTTTCGGAATCCAGACTTTTGGTTGGTTCGTCCAGCAAAAGCGCTCGCGGTTTGTTAGCTAACAGACGGACCAGGGCAAGCCTTTGCTTCTCACCCGACGAAAGCCGGCTTATGGACCACCCCAGGACATCGCGGTCAAATCCAATTCGCAGAAGAAGATTTTCATCAAGATCCTCTACATGCTCCCCAACCGAAGGTTGCCACCATTGGCTTTCCGCCGGAAGCATGCCCACCTGCCGCCTCCAGGCAGGCGCGGGCAAGCTGGAACATTCGGAATCATCGAGAAAAACCAGGCCCTTATATGGGTCCAAATCGGCCAAGGCACGCAGTAACAGGGTTTTGCCTGAGCCCGAGGGGCCGGTTAAACCAAGACAACTGGAGGCTTCGATTATGAAGCTGAAGGGACCTTTTTGCTCAGGTCGATAAACAAGATTTTCCGCTCGTAATCGGCTCATTTCAAGCGTTACTATTTCCGGGTCTTAACTCAGTTCTAACCTTGTGGCCCAGCAGTTAAATTTCAAGACGTTTATAGACAACGGTCATATCTCCTTCCCGAGAGGGCACATGGGTCGCCGGGCGAGCCTCGATTAACGTTGCCCCGTTGCCGGGAAGTCCCGGGGTCATTGCAATCAGCCGCATGTTCAGGGATTGCTCGCCACTCAGGGTAAAACCGATCACTACTTTTCTTTCGTTGAACCCGACCAAAGATAAAATCCGATATCCGGAATATTCCGGTAATTGACTGAAAGAAATCTCCTTACCCCCTACTTCCAGGGTTTTCAGTGGTGAATTGGCAGGAATATGAAAAGAGGCGTTGGTAGCGCCTCCAGGCAATATTAGCTGGGTTTCCAGCAAACGTCGGCTATTGTTAACTTCCTCCTTCAGGATATTTAGCTCCGGTGGGGCAATAGGTATTGTTTGGGCGGGAGCTGAAAATCTCAAGCTATCTACCAAAAGCCAGGGAAAGATCTGCCGCCCGGACTTTGTAAAATCCCCTTCTTGCCGCATCGACTCAGGCAAGACCGCTTTTGTCCCACCAACAAACCAATGGGCGGAAGTATTTTCATGATCCAAAACGTAATTTATATTGAGACGAACCGGCCGGTCTTCGGAAAAAGAGGGCATCAAAACAGCTGTTATAAGGGAAATCAGAACAATTCCGCCTGATCCAAAGGTGATTGCACCTAATACCCTGCTTGGTTTTGCCGAATACCGCAAAAATGACGCCCATATTCCTCCCAACAAACTCAAAGGTACTGTAACAGCGGCCCCGGTACTGAGGCCGAAAGTCATTTCCAGAAATATCGCCAGTATAAAGCAGAAGTAACCAGCAACAAGCAATGCTACCAGGCAAATAGTAAACTCCATCAATGAATTATTTTTCCCGTAGACGGCTGCTACAGATAAAATAGCTCCCGACGCAACCATGGCCGGGATTAGCAATACTACACTTGCCCCAGGCGCCAGGAGCGCCCCAGCCAACGACAGGAGGTTCCAAACAATCCACGCTCCTGAAAACAGACCCCAGAATCCTGTCTTCCGGAAACACAAGCTGATTAACGCTCCTGTAGTCAGGGGAACGAGAGCCCAGAGAAGAATTCGGGTGGGCAATGGGTGAGCTCTCCAAGGACTGGAAGAACCGTTTAAAATTTCAATGGCCCAGGTTAAACAGTAGCCAAGCAAAGCGCTAGCCAGGAGAATCAGCAGCCAGACTAAGGCGCCGGCCACACAATCAAACCACTTGAGCGCCCGTTTGCGGACCAATAATGCAATTGCGGTTAAAAGGATGAGGGATGAAGCAATCGCCAATGGGGCTGTCCAGGATTCCGGCCAGCGGATAACAAAGAGACCGAATATATCGGAATAGACTGAATCTCCCTCTCTTATTTTTTGAGCAAAGTCGGTATCAGCCAGGGCACGCCCGACAGCCAAGGCGTTTTCTCCCTGGTGTTGCAGAGAGCCAAGGTTGAGGTTTTCAATTTTATCGAGAGGGGTGTGGTAGTGGACCAAATTGTCGATGAAAGCAAAGAATAAACCGGAGTAACCACCCCTTTTGAAGACCGTTAAATCGGTGTCGTTGGGCAAAAGTTTGTAAACCGTGTATGAGAGGGAATTGGCAAAAAGTTTCTTCACTGAATGGGCACAAATTTTCAGCAACCAGGCATTGTTTTCGCTGGTCTCCACCAACAGGCTGGGGCCGGACGTTCCACGGGCTTCAAGATTTATGACCGTCTTGACCTGATCGGCCCAGAGGTGCTCCGCTACGAAGGCCTCTGCGCCCAGCAATCCCGCCTCTTCCCCGTCGCTAAATAGAAAAATGACCGAATTTTCAAACGGTCCATGCAATTTGAAAATACGGGCTAATTCAAGTAGGGCAGCTACCCCCGAACCATCGTCTGAGGCCCCCGGCCCGGCTCCTACGGAATCGTAATGGGCAACAAACAGGATCGCCGAATCCAAATTTTTCCCCGGCAGGCGAACAAGAATATTTTCCACCGGCCCCACCCTGCCCAAGGCAATATTTACTCCGATTTCTTTTTGAATTTCGACCTCACAATCAAACTCCCGCAGGATCGCCACGATTCTGTCCCTGACGATCTTGTTGGCGGAACTGCCCATGGGGTGAGAGGTTGCCCCATAAAGTAATTCCTGCAAATATCCTTTGGCTCTCAAGGCGGAAAAACATTCGGTGGGCGCATCGATACTTAAAGGAGCAGGCGGGCGCAATCTGAGGTTTACGACAGCCAAAAGCAACCCTAGGGCGAATAAAGAAGCCAGGGCAGCCCCCGGAGTGGCTGACTTGGAACTGAAAATTGGTTTCCGCATCGCCATTATCAATTATTTTTAGAATAATTCATGTAGTCCTCTTAACCGGGTTTGGGAATTCATACAATTTAAATGAGTTTACAAGGTGTTGAGAAAAAAGTAGATGCTTAACCTACGGGAATAAAATTTCCTAGACATGGAGCGTTTTTATCCGGCAAAGTGAAACACAAATCAGAAGATGGACACTGCTATCATAATTGAGGATCAAAAGCTCGTCTCTGAACTGCTCAAAGGCATCTTGCATGATGAATTATGGCTTGAGGTTATAGCGGAATGCCAGGATGGCATTTCTGGCTTGGAAGCTACCCTGGAGAAGCGGCCCGATATGGTTATTCTTGATTTAATGCTCCCCAAAATGAATGGAACCACTGTTTTACGGCAAATTAAACACCACCTTCCAGATACCAAGGTTTTGGCCGTTTCAGCTAATTTTACGCCTGAAATTGTTAAGGTATTGGCTGAAAACGGGGTAAGCGGTTTTCTTTCCAAAAGTGAAAGCGTGGCGAAATTGAAAGAAGCCGTTTCCCATGTCAGAGGAGGTGGAGTTTACTATTGCCCGGAAACAAGCAAACTGCTGAGGGACTCACTGATCAAAGTATCGGGCGCAAAAGAAAAAACCGATCTGACAAAAAGGGAAACCGATGTTCTGCAACTAGTGGGAGAAGGCTACATCTCGAAGGAAATTGCAGGGTTTCTTGACGTCAGCGTCAGGACAATCGAGGCCCATCGGAGCAAAATCATGCGTAAACTGAATTTAAGGAGTGCCACAGATATGGTTCGTTCAGCAGTGAAATTGAAACTGATAAATCCTTAAAACCTACCGGGTATTACAATTATCAAATATTTCAGAGAAGGGGTGATTTTATCTCGATTGCAAATCCTCATTTCCCAATTTGTGTTGGAAAATTGGGCCATAGGTTTAAAGAAATAATAATTATTTATTGAGTTTATTGGTAATGTTATGAAATCGACGAGACCCGACCGTTCACCAAAAATTCTTAATCGTGAAGTAACGACCCAATTCATCAAGCGGCCCTGGGAAAATCAAACGTTGTACCACCGATTGGTTTCCATCTTCCAAATGGACTCCGGGTCATTATTGGATAATTTGAATCAATGTGTGGGGACTCAGAACATGGAGGAATTACACGATTTTGCCCATAAATTAATGGGGAACTGTGCCGTCATCGGTGCGGAAAGAGTTGCTGCTTTGGCCCGTTCAGTCTGTAATGATTCCGGGTCCGGCAAGGTCATTTCGGAGAATTCGATAAAGGAAATTGAAAGGGAAGTTTCTATTTTTTTGAACGAAGTTGAATTATATTTGGACGAACTCTCTTTTCCCAAAAAAGCACAATAACTTTATCCTCACGTCACCAATTGGAATCCTTGTCAGGATTCGACCTTAGAGCCCCTTGCGGCCAACTTTTTCAACACCCTCCAAGCATCGGGGAATTTACAAGTTAATATTAGTGTACTAATACAATATCCAGGTAGTCCCAATTTTTTGTTAATTTTCGCTTTGTTTCAATGTACCCGTTGATATACATTGATATCCATTATGATCACTTTCAATAAGGCTCGACTAGGTATTATTTCTGTTTTCCATATTACCCTCCTGACGCTGTTAATTAACATTGATTTATCGGCAGACAAGTCAAAGACTGAGATTGCCAGAGAAACAAAATTCGATAAGGATTTAATCCCCGGCAGCGCTGAAGTTGGTGCCTCCATTCCTTTAACCAATGGGCGGCAAATTGTTCGCAATAATGCGGGATCGTGGTTTGTTGGATACGATGGCAAATATGGCCCACAATTAACGACAGCTGCGGATACTCGATCGGAGGGCCGGCACTTTTCAACCGCAATTAACCTGGGCCTGTTGCTGGGAATGACGGCTAACGAATCGGTAGGATTCAGTATGGTCATCGACCCTGACGACAGGCTTCATGCAGTCTGGGGGACCAGGGATGGCGTTTTCCACAGTTGGTGCGATGTCAGCGGGGAAAACGGTTATGCCAAGGCTTCCCAGCCAGCGGCCTGGAAAAATACTTCCGGCCAACAAGGCTTCGAGCAAATCGCGGATGCCGAGGCTCGTTTAGGAGACCTCGCCGTCGCCCCCAACAACCGATTGTGGGTCGTTTACAGCCAAGAGGGAAATATTGTAGTAACCCGGCCTGTCGATGGAACCTGGAAATCATCCAAGGCGGCGCGGCCAATCCCGCGCTGGATGGTGATCTCGAAACCTCCCGACCATAAACAATACGATATCCGGGAGGTCGATGAGGGTTGCCGCGAGCCCGTGCTTGAAATTGATGGAAAGGGAACCTTTCACCTTGTTTTTGCCCATCGCTGGGAGGTTTATTACACGCGTTCTGCGGATGGGGAAAATTGGACGGCGAGACCTCCCAAACGGCCCCTGCCGGAAATCGGAATGTGGGACAGCCCTTTCCCCAACGCGGAGCGTGTGGCTTATGCTCATGCCTTCAATCCCAGCCTGGTTTTGTACCGTGGCCAGCCCCTGGTGGTTTATCAACATGAAGGTATGGTCGACCTCGATCCGCATAGTTCGGCCTACACCAAAGAGCGATGGACAGGGGTAGCTAACGTTGGTTATGCCCTTCGCGATGAAAATGGCTGGAGGCGGGATTACCTCTCCAAATCGAAAGAGATAATGGTTAAGAGAGTAGCTCCCGGCGAAGGCCACTTGAGTAGAGACGATCCCAATTTTATCAAGACCGGCATCGATGGCGATGGCCGGGTTTTTCTGGCCGATGAAGAGCAATGGCGCCCGGTCATCGGGAGGGATCGTTTCGGTATTCCGTGGGCCGTTTGGAATGACACTACCCGCCGTTACAATTATTTTTCCCGTTGGCTGCAAGATGGCTTCGACGGCAAACGCGAATGGCGCGGGGCCTTCTACGGACTGAGCAAACACTCGACAGTGGAAAAACAGGCGTCGCCCCAAAGCAACGAGTTGGGGACATTGGTTCAGGCGGCGGATCGAATCTATTTTTGCCGGATGCCGGTGCCTTCAATCGATCCGGAAAGTGACAAATACTATCAGGTTCTGGACCTTCTGGAATTCTCCGCCACCCAAAACATAAAAGCAGGGCTGACGCCCCTTGAACGGCATCCGGCGAATCCTGTTTTCGGCCCCAATCCGGACCCCGAAGCATGGGATTCGTCCATAGTCGGGGGCGGCGCCGTTTATGATGAAAAGGCCAAAATTTATAGAATGAGGTATGGGGGCTCGGGGCTGAAAAACTGGATTGCCGAGGATGGAGACATCACCAACGGCTATAATGGCTATGCCGAGAGTAAAGACGGCATTCATTTTGAGCGCAAAAAAGTCGGCTTGGTCGACCTTTTGGGAAGCACGGACAATAATCTCCTCATTCCCGTGCGTACTTCTTTTGAGGATAAGGAGGAAACCGACCCCAACAAACGGTTTAAAGCGATCATTACCTACGGGCCTTACCTTGAAAAAATAGGCAAAAAAGGGCGCATCCTGTCCGCATATTCGAGCGATGAAACCCATTGGGTCATAGACGAGGACATCACCGGCACCGACAAGGCCCCCAGTTCCGACCACGGGGCGGGCCCAAGTTACGAAGACCCCTACGATTTTCCGGAGCGGCGTTTCAAATCACTCCACCGCAATTACAACCTGTCAGGTCGAGCCCTCGGGATGTCTTATGCTCCCACCCTCCAAGGCCCCTGGAAGGGTTTTGAAAACATCCTCGATTATTATGAACCGTATAAATATCCGCCCCACGGGGATCGTCAACGGGGCGGTTGGCTCATCCTCGAGGGAGGGGGCGGCATCGGCGAAGACCAGGTCTATGGCGGCAGTGGTTGGCTGGAAGACAAGGTTTATATGATTTCCTATGTGCCGGTTTACTTCGATGGGCGCTACGACATGTCGCTGGCCATGAGCCGGGACGGGCTTAATTTTTACCGCATCAAAAACGGGCAAAGCAGCCTCTCGCCCTCAGGAGCGGGAAACTGGGACAGCGGAAAGGTTTCAGGCGGGCGCGGTATGGATAAAGGTGATGAAAGATGGGTTTACTATAGCGGGACGCCCTGGCACCACAACACCATGATCCGGCCCAAAGGCAGCAAAGCGCGACTGGCAATAACCGGAGGCGTTTTCGGCCGGCCCGAGTGGTTCACGGGCATTGCCACGGTTCGTAACCACGCCTGGACTTACGCCAGCATAGTGAACCCATCCAAACAAGGCTATCTCGATACTTTGCCGGTAAACATTGGAAGCGGGAATTACCGAACGCTGTTGGTCAATGTCGATGGCATTGGACCCCACGGAAAAATCGATGTAGAAGTGATCGATGCCGCCACCGGAGAACCCATTAGTGGATTTACACGCGCCGACTGCCAAGCACTGAAATCCGGTTTGGATATTCCAGTAGAGTGGCATGGTGGAAACCGGCTTTCCGATATCGACCAATCGAATTTGATCTTCAGGTTTCACCTGACGGGAAATGAAGCCCGATTTCATGCCTTCCGTTTTTCCGAATAAAAAGCCTATTTCCTAGTATTATGTTGAACGAAGAAGAACAACTGCAAACTGATGATGGGCAGGAAATGTCGGATGACGAGATCCGGGTTGACGAAGCTGGAACAGAACGGATTACAGAACCGGTGCGTGAAATTCCAGTAGCCTACGATGTCGATGTAATTGTGGCCGGTGGCGGAATTTCAGGAGTTTTCGCCGCCATCGCGGCAGGTCGCATGGGCGCCAAAACCTTGCTTATTGATCGTTTCGGTATGATTGGGGGAAATATGGGCCCTGGAATGTTCGTCGGGGGAAGCCTTGATGGGTATGTGTTCTCCAAGGCCGAACCCGACCGCACTCCCAATGCCGATGGCTCTACGCGCAAGGAGCAATTGATCGTCAAAGATCCCGCCGTGCGAGGAGGATTCGCGGGTATTCCGCATGAATTTGTGGAACTCTATGGCTATTACGGTGGAGGTCGACCTCCCTACCGACCAATGCATTACATGAGGGACTCTTTGATCGCTTCTCATACCGCCATGGATATGCTGGAGGAAGCAGGTGTGGAAATTCTGGTTTCGGCCTATGTTTCCAATCCGATTATGGAGGGGAATCGTGTTACGGGTGTGTTTTACGAAGGGAAAGGCGGGCGACATGCGGCCAAGGCAAAGGTAGTCATCGACGCAACCGGTGAAGCCGATGTTGCCCGGCGTGCCGGAGCCCCGGCCATTTACCCGAAGGAGACTAATAACAAATGGGATTCACACTCCCCTGCCGGGATGGGTATTTGGGCCGTCATCGCGGGCATTGATGCGGAGCGATTCGACGCTTACATCGAAAAAGTCGATACACCCTACCAGTTGGAAAAGCGTGATGTTCCTGGAATCGGAAAAATGGCGATCATCGGCCATCCTCCCAATTACTACGGCAAAATTCTTTACCGGGAAGAAGGATTACTGGGAACCCGGGTCCAGGTCATGCGTCCACACCAGAGGATAGATGCCAGCAACGCCAAACATATTGCCAAAATGGAAGTTGAGGTCCGCAAATATCTTTTCGATTCCGCTCAAGCCTTGAGAGAAAATGTGCCAGGTTATGAGAAATCTTACCTGATGATGGTTTCGCCTTATTTGGCGGTACGGGGCGGACCCTGCATTGAAGGGGAATACACCCTCACCTGGGAGGATTGCATGGCAGGGAAGAATTTCGCCGATGTGGTTTATGTTTATGGTGAAACACGGGCTTTCCATCGTACTCGTGTTAAATATGGGGAGCCGCGATGGACGGATGTGCCTTACCGTGTGATGGTTCCAAAAAAGATCGACGGTCTATTGGCAGTGGGCAGAGCAGCCTCCGGCGTGCCCGATACCTTGCTAAGAAATCGAATGGGCGTCATGCACATGGGTCATGCCTGCGGAGCAGCGGCGGCCCTTTGTGTAAAAAATAAATGTGTTCCCCGCAATCTGGATGTCCATGCATTGCAGGAACGCCTGGTTGATGATGGATTTTTTCTCGGAAATCGGGCCCGTCTGCGTGAACTCAAAATCAGTTGAATAGCATATAAATAAACCAGACTGTTTTGGATTAACCGATGGGAAATAACAAACAGTCGTGGAAAACAACCGGTTTTGAAGCTTTTGCCAAAGGTTCGTTTGGAAACAGCGGCCAGAATCTTTACGTTTCCCGAGCGGGCATTCTGCAGCGTATTCATCAGTTTGATTTGACTGGAAACGGCTTTGTGGACTTGGTTTTTTGCAATAGCCAATCGCATTTTGAAAAACCGGATTCGCTCATTTATTCGGATCCCTTGGAAGATTCCAATTGCCGTGGTATACGCACCCACGGATGCAGGGCGGCAACCTTGGCAGACTTGAATGGCGATGGTTATGACGATCTTGTCCTTGGCCATTTCAAGGATGGGTTGGCGACCGAACTCAATGCCATGGTTTATTACGGTTCACCGGAGGGGTTGACGGAAAATTATCACCTGGAATTACCAGCCCCGAAATGCACCGGCGTGGCAGCGGGAGATTTCAACGGAAACGGCAAGATCGATCTTGCTTTTCTGACAAACGGAAAGTTACGTTTATTTTATCAGACGTCGCTCGGATTCGAGTTAAAAAAATACCAAGACTTCGATATTGAAGGACAACAGATCGAAGCCTTCGATCTGGATTCGGATGGGTTTTCCGATTTGTTGATCCGAGCGGACGATGAAAACATAACGGTTTATTGGGGTGGACCGGATGGCATTGAGGAACAACGGCGAACAGAGATTCCGAAGCCTATTAGCAGCATTGAAACAATAGAATCACCGGATCAGATTGCAGATGAATCGGACGAGGAATTCGTCGCCGATGCCGATCCTCTGGTAAAAATCGTTATCCTTGGGGGAGTGCCTCATGTTTTTTGCGCTCAGACAAAAAAAGTTTATTTAATTCCGGCAACCGTGAACCGGACCTGGAGTTCGCCTCTGGAATTATCCATTCGAAACGCTTACTCTGTGGCTATTGGAGACATTAATGGCAATGGTTTCGACGATCTCGTTTTTGCTGCCCGTGATTCTGAAAAAAAGAGTGAATGCTCATGGGTGTATTGGGGCAGTGCGGATGGCTATTCGGAAAATCGACGAAGCGCCTTATCCAGCCAAAGGGCTGCCGATGTCGCGATGGGCGATCTCAATGCCAATGGTTGCGCGGATGTATTAATCGTCCAAAATCGGAGTGAGGAATCATTTTCAACCGAATCCTTGATTTATCGTGGAAGCCGGGAAGGAATTAAGAATGAACCGGTGAGGCTTCTTTCTCACGATGCACGGAGGGGTTTCATTGCACAAACAAGCGATGAAAACCTCCCACAGGTAATCCTGGCCAGCAATTTTGCCAGCAGCGCTTCGGACGACCTGAAAAATTATATCTACTTCGGAACTAAAGAGGGATACTCCGTCCATAACCGAAAAGAAGTTCCCGGATGGGGCTCGTTCGGCGCTCTATATGCGGATTTCAATGATGATGGAAAGGCCGACCTTGTGTTCGCTAACGGAAGTGAATTTTCCGCTGTTAAAGATCCGGGTTCCTATCTTTACTACAACGGCAAAACAGGAATAGGAGACCACCCGGACCAGATCCTGCCGACTTCCGCGGCAACCGTAGCGGTCTGCGCAGACCTCGATCGCAACGGTTATCTCGATCTCGTTTTTTGCGGATTTAGAAAACCCCAAGTGTTAATTTTTCCGGGAGGCCCGAATGGCTTCGAGTTGGAGGACAAAATAACTATTCCACTGGAGCACGAGGGTAAGCCTTATGGATTTCTCTTTACACTTTTTCTGGTCGATTTGACGGGTGATGGCTGGCTGGACATGATCGTTGGAGGAGGAATTTCGGAGAGGGCACTAATTCTTTGGGGTGGACCCAAAGGGTTTTCCGTGAAACGAAGCCAGGGATTGGCAGTTTACATGCCCCGGACAGTCACCGCCGCCGATCTTTCCGGCAATGGCTACCCCGATTTGATAGTTGGCGGGCGCAAGCCGCAATTGACGGGGCCGCACGACGCTTTTCTTTATGTTTACTGGAATGGTCCAGATGGAATACGAGAAGACCGGCGCACAATGCTACCGGTCAAATCCACCAATGGGCTGGCCGTGGCGGACTTTAACAATGACGGCAAACTCGATATTTTCGCCGGCTCCTATGCAGATGGCCGCGAAAGAGATCTGGAAAGTTATATTTATTGGAACCGGAAGGGACGCGGGTTCACTCTCCTGGATCGACTTTGTCTACAAACACATGCCGTTGGAGGATGCCTGGCAGCCGACTTGAACGAGGATGGCTGGATTGACTTGGTCGTGACCAATCACAAGGAACTGGGTGATCACAAGGGCGATTCAGAAATTTGGTGGAATGGACCTGAGGGTTTTAACGTGTCCCGAACAACTCGACTGCCAACATTGGGCGGCCGTGGACCTTCGGTTATCAATCCCGGCAATATTCTGGACCGCGGCCCGGAAGAGTATTACATTTCGGAACCAATAGTTTTACCCAAAGGAGCCGTTCTGGAGGGTTTGACCTGGAAGGCTCATACACCCGGTAAAACCTGGGTCAAAGGTCAATTGCGAGTGGCAATAAATAGAGGTGAACTGGATGCATTTCCGTGGATAGGCCCAGATGGCAAGGATTCCTGGTGGGATGATTTCGGCCGAGATACCGGAACTGCATTAGCGGGAAGCATTGTTCAATTTCGCCTCGCATTGGGAGCGGTAAATTCTTGCTCCTCACCGCGTGTCAGCGCTGTAGAGGTCCATTATCGAATTTTAAAAATGAAAAAATTACCTCTAATCATTGAAAAAGGTATTCCTCAGCTTTTCGTTGACGATTTTCTAATTGAATCCAAGGAAAATCTCAAAAGAACCTTGCACCAACCGAAAAAGGAAAACAGTGGAAATTTTCCGGTGCTTTCATTGCAACCAAATCTGTTCGGCAACATTCCCGGCACATTGATGGCTAACGGGACCATCGTTTATGATCCCCAAATAAATAAATATGTCATGTTTGCATTGGCCTTTGCAGCCGCTCTGGAAGCGAAAGCCGTCGATGGCTGGAAGCGAGTAAAACTTTTACGTTACACCTCGGCTGACGGCCTGCATTGGGAGGGCCACCCCGATGGATCTTGCGAAATTGTTATTCCAAGATCGCATGAAGAATTACGCTTTGGCAAACTTACCGAAGAAATATTTCATCTCGATCTTTTTTCCTGTCACTATGATTCGAATAACGAAAAACATCCTTACCAGGGATGGCTTTTTCTACGTGGGCGTGAGGAGGAGACGGGGGTTTACCACATGCAATCAACCGACGGACGAATCTGGCTAAAAGGCAAAATGGTTATGCAACGATTTTCCCGCGAATTGAATCAGGAAGGAACTTTTTTAATGGGCCCGGGCGATGTGTCAATTTTTTCTGCCGATCCGAAAACAAACCGCTTTCTGGGTATATTTAAATTTCAGAACTGGAAAGGAAAAGGAACCGATCACCTCCTTCGTTCACGCGCTTATTTATTTGTCGATCGACTGGATGTCCCCATTGACCCTAGTAGTATTGATCGAGTCGATCAGGTTCCGCCACAGAAAATGCAAAATGGCGACGAACCTGATGATGAGTATTACGGATCGACTGCCTGGTGTTATGGTTCGCATTGGCTGGGCGGCTTGAAAGTTTTTCACGTTAAAGGCGACCATTCTTTTTCCTCTTCCGGTTGCGCCTTCTTAAAGATACACTGTAGCCGGGACGGATTGCATTGGAACAAAATCCCTTTTGCGAATGAGGATGGGGACGCCGGAGTTTTCATTTGTAATGGAAGTGAGGGTGGAAATAACGGGACCAACGATGGAGGATATCTGACAGAGTTTACGAATCCTCCTCTGAAAATTAACAACGAATTAGTTTTTTACTATGGAGCCAGTTCTTTTGGGAAAAACCACTCGATCGGCACGCGATTGACCGGCGGCGGCATTTTCCGGGCACGACTAAGGCTGGATGGGTTTGTTTCCATAGACCGGGGATCGCTGACCACCCGACCCTTTTATCTGCCAGGAGAAAACCTCTATATCAACCACTCCGGAAATTTAACGGTAGAAGTAATCAACGAAACTGGAAAATCGATCGCCTCTGAAAATTTAGAGGAAGATAATTTTGGTGTTGATGATCCGGTCCAATTTCAAGGCCAATCAATAGCAGACACCATTTTAAAATCATCCCAATCCGAACAATTCCCGGTTAGGTTGCGCTTTCACATCGATAAGGGAAATCAATTATACTCTTTCAGCATCAAATAGAACCTATTGAGGAAGGTTCTACATAAATCTCCCTTCAAAACTTACGGGGAAACCAAATTGTAAAAAAAATGTAAAATCTTTCAATTCTCCTTAAACATTCTCCGACTGAGGCGTAATATTTGATTACAAACCAAGTCATTTTAACAAACGACAACCAAGCTACAAATGGGTAATCGAACTGACCTCGGAACCAGCACCGTAAAAGAAGCAAAAGGAAGACAAGTAGAGGCAATTCGATGCTTGCGTCACAAGCTCCAGAAGGCTCTCAAGGTTCGACTGACAAACGAAGAAGTGGCGGATTACTGGTTTAAGAGCGCTTACTCCAGTTATTACAACTATCATTTACATTAAACAGGTCCATTTTCCTGATTATGTAATTTTTTGCTTTCCCGTCATTTACCGCCCGCTAATGGGTAGGTTTCAGATCAAGCTCAACTTTTTGAAATAAAAGAGGAGCTTGCAAAATTTCAGCAGCAAAGATTAATCTTCTTTTCTGACACAGTCAGTTGAAATTTTACCGGAACCTATCTCAAAATCGAAGATGAATGATGTTTGTAGCACCACGGTGGCAGATGCCAGGCGGCTTTGCTCCCGGATGGGCTGGACGCCCCTCGGGCGCAAACCAACGCCGCAAGTGCTACCGTGCCGCACAAATCCTTTGGACAGAGGCAGTTATGTGTTTGAGCAAGGCGCGCCGGGGCTTGCTCAAACATATAATTGCTCTCTGCATCAACATCTTCGAATTTGAGATCGGTTCTGGTATTTGTCATCTTTAGAAAACTCAATCTGGAAAAATATGGATACTATTGGATTTATCGGAACAGGTGTTATGGGTCGCAGTATGGCCGGGCATCTTTTGGAAGGCGGTTACAAGCTTAACGTCTACAATCGAACCCGATCCAGGGCGGATTCATTGGTGGAAAAAGGCGCCGTCTGGCTGGATTCACCGGGAGCGGTGGCAGCAAACTCGGATATCATTATCACCATCGTTGGTTTCCCGATTGACGTGGAAGCGGTTTACTTGGGTGCGGACGGAATACTGGCCAACGCAAAAAGCGGTTCCGTGGTGGTGGATATGACTACCTCCAGCCCCAAACTGGCGGCTCGTATTTACGAAAATGCGGCAGAAAAACGGATCGGTTCCCTCGACGCACCGGTATCTGGAGGCGATATCGGCGCACGTGAAGCGCGTTTATCCATTATGGTTGGAGGCGACGAGGATGTTTTTGAAAGAGTTAGGCCCTTGTTTGAATTGATGGGTAAAAATATTGGATTGCTAGGGCCTGCAGGATCAGGACAGCACACCAAAATGAGCAACCAGATCGCCATCGCCAACGGCATGATGGGGATCTGCGAAGCGATGGCCTATGCGGAAAAGGCTGGCCTGGATCCGATGGGAGTCATTGCCTGTATCGAAAATGGTGCGGCGGGCAGTTGGTCGTTGAGCAATTTGGCGCCGCGTTTTCTTAAAGGCGATTTTGCCCCTGGTTTTTATGTGAAGCATTTCATCAAGGACATGGGCATCGCCCTGGATTCCGCCAAGAAAATGAATTTGGATCTTCCGGGATTAACGCTTGCCAACAAACTTTACCAGGTGTTGGCGGCAAAAGGTGGAGAAGATTTTGGAACACAGGCCCTCTATAAGCTCTATAAAGAGGAGATCAACGGCGCTGGTTAACCTTGGGGAGGGATCGAAAAGAGTTGGCCGATCCTAAAATTGAAAAAGTTGCGCAATTCCGGAGTGTTCTCCGGAAAAACCCAAATCCAGGTCTCTTCTCCAGGAGGGCCAAAGACAAACATGAATCGGTAAACCGTTTCGTTGGTAAACACCCATTGGCCAATACCTTGGTCGAAGAGAAAAACCGAAGCCTCAGAACTGCCGGGATTTACCCATTGCCAACCATGCTCCTGATGGTAAACCCATGGGTAGGTTTCAGCGTAATAGTGCCCGTACCAAGGGGATCTACGCCAGCCAGGAGCGGATGGGACATCGGCTCCTCCCAATTCGTCCACAGAGGGTATACGAAAATCTCCGACCAGCATCATGTGATCTGAGGATAATGAATCTCCGCTCTGGAGTCCGTATCCTGCCAATCGTTGAGGCGACATGTCCGGTGTATAAACAATAAAGTTGTTTCCGGTTTCCAGAACGCTATCCGAGAAGATAATAAAATCCAGATGACCCGGCCAGAAACCAAGCCCTTCATTATCATTGCGCCAGGTGTAACCCATGGGGGCATCGGTATGGCGTGATATCAGGTCGGTCAGATTGGAACCGTCCCAATCGGGGGATTCATCAAGACCGAACCTGCCTTCATTCTGGATATCTCCGTCGAGGAGGGTCTGCAGTTGCTGAGACCGTCCCACTAGATTGAGATCTCCTGTAATAATTATGGGCGTATCGGGATCCAATGTAAGCGCCCCGCCCTCCTCCTTGGCGTTGCGGATAAAAGCCATTATCTGATCGACTTCCTGTTGCCGCCGGATTTCGTCGGAACCCGCAGGCAAATGGGCGTCGATGAAAAGTAGTTTTCGTCCGACTGTAGATTCTGTGTCAATAAGGGCGGCCAGATTTCCGGTGGTGGTGTTGGAGCCGAAAAGCTGCCAGGTTTCCAAAATGGGGAAGCGGCTCACGATAATCGTGTCGTTATTGGATACAAAACGCCCAGCCCCATGCCAGGATTCGCCCAGCGGTAATGGAATCCATTGTTCCATCAAATTCACCGCTGCTGAAACGCTATTACGACGAATCTCCTGGAAGCTCAATATGTCCGGCTTAACCGCTTGAATCTGCCGCCGAAAACTAGGCTGGGCACCGCCGGAAAAGAGGCTATCGTTGAGGACATTGTAAGTGGCAATGCGAATGTCGCTCAGCCGCTGCCGTTCAATAGGGAGTAGATCTAATGGAGGTAGGGCGTTCCCTTGGTCAAATGTGTAGCTAAGGGTCTGGCCATCGTCCGGAAGACGGTCTCCTCCTGTCTGATCGACCCAAAGGATGTTTACTGTTGAACCGGAATTTACCTTGATTTCCGTCCTTCCCACGGCAAATTCAAATTCTCTAGAATCCACTGTGGGAGCGCCACGGAAACGCAAAGCGGTAAAATTGATTGGTTGATCGGGTTGACCATCGATCCGCCGGACTCCCCGGCGATCTCCCAACCGCCACTCCACTTCAGCGCCAATTCCCTCCACAGACAGACCGGTCGCAGGATTGTCATCTGTATCAATATAAAGAATTATCCGGTTATTTTCACTGGAATCGAATTCCTCAACCGATTCGATACGGAAAAACAAAAAATCGTTGTCGTCAGCCATCCAAAGATTGAGAAAATCAACCCCTCCGGGACTACTTTCTCCTTCATCGTCGGAGTATGCAGGAGGAATACCAGCCCAATCATCAAACAACCCATCAATGACAACAGAAGCGCGTTCCGCAAATGCGTTCAAACCCATCAAAAAGAAGATGGCGCCGAATAATAATGCTTTCACACCAGGCAAGGAGCCAAACCGGAAACGGTAGAGTCTAGAGTTCGGTTATTGCGCCGTAAGTTTCTGGTCGCCGATCCCGGAAAAACTGCCAGGTGTTGCGCACTTCGCGAATCAAATCCAAATCTATGTCGGCAACGACCACCTCGTCCTTATCCCGGCTTCCGATGGCGAAAATCTGGCCACGTGGATCACAGAAATAGGACTGACCGTAAAATTCGCCCATTTCCCAGGGTTTCTCGTAACCGACCCGGTTAATGGCTCCCAGGAAATAACCATTGGCAGCGGCATGTGCGGGTTGCTCCAGCTTCCAGAGGTATTCACTCAGGCCTGCCACAGTGGCGGAAGGATTGAAAACGATCTCAGCGCCATTCAGACCCAAGCAACGGGCACCGTCGGGAAAATGCCGGTCGTAGCATATATAAACACCCACCTTTCCGACAGCCGTTTCAAAGACGGGGTATCCGAGGTTGCCCGGTTTGAAATAAAATTTCTCCCAGAATCCGGGATGCACATGGGGAATGTGGTTTTTGCGGTATATTCCCAGATAGGTTCCATCGGCGTCGATAACCGAGGCTGTGTTGTAGTAAACACCGGCTTGTTCCACCTCATAAATGGGCACGATGAGAACGAGGCCGAGACGCCGGGCCGTTTCCATCATCAATTGAGTTGTGGGACCGTTGGGAATTTCCTCGGTTGTATCGTACCACCGGGTATCCTGCTCGCAACAAAAGTAAGGGCCGTAAAAAATTTCCTGCAAACAAACCACCTGGCAACCTTTGGCGGCAGCCTCCTCGATCATAGTCATATGCTTTTCGATCATCGCCGCCTTGATTTCCTCCAAAGGAGCGTTTCCTTCGTGCGTTACCGATGCCTGGATTAAACCTCCCTTGACGATTCTTGCCATAATTGAGTCTCCTTTTTTTTTCCTGCAAGGCCAGAGCTAACTCAGTACTTGCAAATTTTTTGTTTCAGTTCTAACCTATCTGATTTTAGTGGGTAAAGGCTACTTTGTATAGTGATGAACGAGAATAAGACCACAACAAATTTAGGCTAATGGCAGTAGGCACAAAACTAAGTTCGACACAGGCAGAAAAGAACATGTCTGGCTACAAACCGCCTTATTCAAGGCAGGAGGCGGTCATCGAGGCGAACCGGTGCCTTTTCTGTTTCGATGCTCCCTGTATCATGGCCTGCCCTACCGGAATAGACATTCCTTCCTTTATCAAGAAGATCGCCTCCGGCAACCCAACAGCTTCAGCCCGAACAATCCTCAGGTCTAATCCGTTGGGTGCAAGTTGCGCCCAAGTGTGCCCGACGAATGTGCTATGCGAAGGTGCTTGTGTGGTTCTCGCACGAGAGGGCGATCCGGTAAAGATTGGCCGTTTGCAACGCTACGCCACCGATCACGTTTACAGTAAAGCAATAGAAGTTCTCTCTTCCCCGGTGAAAAAATCGGGCCGACGCATCGCCATCATTGGAGGTGGGCCGGCGGGCCTCGGGTGTGCAGCGGAACTGGCTCAATTAGGACACCAGGCCGTGATTTTCGAAAAAGAGGAACTAGCGGGCGGTCTCAATACTTATGGGATTGCTATCTACAAAATGCACCCATCCGTCAGTCTGCGGGAAATTGAGATGATCAAAGGCCTGGGTGTAGAAATCCGTTGTGGTGTGCAAGTTGGGAGAGACATTTCAGCAGAGCAATTAAAGGAAGAGTTCGATGCCATATTTATCGGCGTCGGGCTGGGAAAAAGTCATCACCTGAACGTACCGGGGGAAGACTTGCCGGAGGTCGTCGATGCGTTGGATTTTATCGCTCAAGTCCATTCCGACGTTCTGCATGAGGTTCCAGTGGGAGACAACGTAGCGGTAATCGGTTGTGGTAATACAGCTATCGACGCTCTCACCCAAAGCAAACGCTTGGGAGCAAATAACGCCACCATTATTTACCGGAGAGGAGAACAGGATATGCCGGCCTATGGTTTCGAGTACGAACTGGCTAAATCCGATGGCGGCAAATTTTATTTTCACACGGTTGTTAAAGAGATTGTGGCGGACAATGGGGGGCATGTCTCCTCATTGGTCCTCCAAAAATCCCAACCCGGACCCAATGGCCGGCCAGAAGCCATTCCTGGAAGTGAATTTTCCTTTGCCTGTGATATGGTTTTAAAAGCGGTTGGCAGTATGAAACAAACCGAAATGATTCGCTCCTTCTTCCCCGACCTGGAATTCAACCCGAACGGTACCGTGAAACTTGACATCGCCACCAGGCAAACGACCGTGCCGGAGATTTTTTGCGGGGGAGATTGTGCCAATGGAGGCCGGGAAGTGGTCAATGCGGTGGCAGAAGGCATTAAAGGAGCCAGGGGTATCCACGCATATCTTTCTGGAGAACTGGTTGAATCGCCCCTGCAGCCTTCGCGGTTCGGAGTTAATGACCGACCGAGCGGATCAGGATTCACTAACCCCATCAGAGTGACTGAACTTTAACCCGTGATGGAAAAACATTAATTTAGCCTTCAAAAAAACCAATAAATGGCTGATTTATCCGTTAATTTCGCTGGAATCTCCTCCCCCAACCCATTTTGGGTGGCTTCAGGACCACCGGCTAACACCGCCTATCAGGCTCACCGCGCTTTCGAGGCCGGTTGGGGAGGCGTTGTCTGGAAGACAATTGGCGAACCGATCGTCAATGTGTCCTCGCGTTACTCTGCCCTCAATGTGGGACAAGCCCAGGTCGTAGGTTTCAACAACATTGAGCTTATTACCGACCGTTCACCGGAAACCAATTTTCGGGAAATCGCCGAAGTCAAGAAACGCTGGCCGGACCACGCCGTCATCGCTTCCCTGATGGTCGATACTCGGGAGCAATGGCACGAATATGTCAAGCGAGCAGCAGATAGCGGGGCCGACGGAATCGAGCTCAACTATGGCTGCCCTCACGGGATGTGCGAACGAGGAATGGGGTCTGCGGTGGGCCAGCAACCTATAGTTTTAGAAAAAATAACCAGTTGGGTGATGGAAGTCGCCACTATCCCGGTTATTGTAAAGTTGACACCAAATATTACTGATATTACGGCTCCAGCCCGCGCCGCCCGGCGAGCCGGCGCCGATGCCATATCATTGATCAATACCATTAACAGCATCACCAATGTGAATCTGGACACTCTGGTTCCGGAACCTTTTGTAGCTGGAAGAAGCACCCATGGGGGTTACTGTGGACCAGCGGTGAAACCCATCGCAATGAACATGGTACAACGCTGTGCTGCAGATCCGGAGGTCGGGCTGCCAATCTCGGGTATCGGGGGGATCGGACATTGGCGGGATGCAGCCGAATTTATCGCTCTTGGCGCAACCAGCTTGCAAGTTTGTACCGCTATAATGCACAGAGGATTTCGAATTGTCGAAGATATGATCGAAGGGTTGAACGACTATCTCGATTCCAAAGGATTCAAAACAATCTATGATCTCTCTGGAAAATCCGTTGCCAACGTGCAAAACTGGGAATCCCTTGATCTCCATTACAAACGAGTGGCTCGAATCGACTATGAAAAATGCATCGGCTGCAACCTTTGTTACATCGCTTGCGAAGATGGAGCACACCAGTGCATCGACCTTGTTTCCCCGGAGGATCGCCACGGAATCGGCCCTGGCCGCCTGCCGGGAAAACCGGTCCCCCAAGTCAGAGATGAAGATTGTGTGGGCTGTAACCTCTGCTCCCTGGTCTGTCCGGTGGATAAGTGCATCATCATGACCCCCATTGGCAACGGCAAGGAATCACTCACCTGGAAGGAGTATGAAGAACGAGTAGCCAGAGGAGAGATGGAACCGATACCGCCCCATCCGTAATCCTTAATTGAAAATATTAATTGGCCTTTCGGTAATTTGATAAAGAATAAGGAGGACAATAACCTGAATAAACGTTTCGGGGCTTAGGCGTCAGTTTTGGGGATTCCGCTTTCACCATCTTGAAACCAACTTTAATTTGAAGAGAAACTTATCCACTAAATTACAAACCACGCGAATAAAGTAAAAGATGATTACCACCACTGATTTAAAACCCTGCCCGATGTTCATTAATGGTGAATGGATTGAAGGTAAAAATCTACCGGGCTTGCCGGTTTACAATCCCTCGACCGGCGAAGTGATCTCGGAAACCCCACTTGGGGGAGCCGATATTGTGAATCAGGCAGTGCAGTCGGCCAAGGAGGCCTTCCCCGCATGGAGCGAAACGCCGCCTCTGGAAAGAGTCCGGGTGCTTTTCCGGTTTAGGATGCTGTTGGAGGAAAATTTTGAATCCCTGTCCGAATTGATTACCCTCGAGCATGGTAAAACCCTCGGCGAATCGAGGGGCAGCATGCAACGTGGTTTGGAAAGCGTTGAATATGCCTGCGGCATCACCGAGTTGCTCATGGGAAACATCATGGAGAATGTGGCTTCGGGAATCGATTGTGAGATGTTGAAACAGCCATTGGGCGTTTGCGCAGGCATCACCCCCTTTAATTTTCCTGCCATGGTCCCCATGTGGATGTTTCCTTTGGCTTTGGCTTGTGGCAATACCTTCATTTTGAAGCCCAGCGAAAAAGTCCCGCTTTCAGCGGTTCGGTTAATCGAGCTTCTAGCCCAGGCAGGTCTTCCCAAAGGGGTACTCAATCTGGTCCATGGAAGCAAAGAAAGCGTCGATGCCATCCTCACCCATCCCGATATTGAGGCCATATCCTTTGTCGGCTCCACCCCGGTGGCTAAATACATTTACGAGACCGGCACAAGGCACGGCAAACGTGTTCAGGCCAATGGCGGAGCCAAGAATTACATTATCGTTATGCCCGATGCCGATATCGCCAAAACAGTTGATGGCTTGACCGGAGGCGCCTTCGGTTGCGCCGGTGAGCGTTGCATGGCCAGTTCCAGCGCCATCGCGGTGGGGAAAGCGGGTGATCTACTTGTGCCGGCCCTGGTGGAGGCTGCAAATGGCATCAGGGTAGGCCCGACCGACCGGCAACCGCAACCCAATATGGGACCGGTTATCACCGGCCCGCATCGTGATCGCGTCAACAACCTGATTGCTGCCAGCGCCGAGGAAGGAGCAAAAATTCTGGCCGACGGACGCTCCCCCAAAGTGCCGGAAGCCCCTAATGGATTCTTTGTCGGGGCGACCGTGGTCGACCAGGTGCAAAAGGGTATGACCATCGATAATGAGGAGGTTTTCGGACCTGTTCTGAATGTGCTCCGGGCGGACGATCTGGAAAGCGCTATCGCTTTGGCCCAATCCTCCCCTTTCGGAAATGGTACGGCCATTTATACGCAATCGGGCCGGACTGCCCGTGAGTTCAAACACCGCGTCAACGTGGGCATGGTGGGGATCAATGTGGGAGTCCCCGCTTCCATGGCCATGTTTCCTTTTACCGGCTGGAACGATTCCTTCTTTGGCGATAGGCACATGCAGGGCCGGGAAGGAGCCGATTTTTACCTCAAGTCCAAGGTTGTCACCTCTCGCTGGTTCGCCAAAGGAGAAGGCGATGTCTGGCGCAAAGCATAAGCGAAACCAACAATACGCAACGGTCAACAGGACATCAATCAATTGGTCCTATTTTTATCATGCCACTGTTAGTAAAAAATGGAGAAGTAATCACCGCAAGCGAACGCTATGTCGCCGACATTTATTGTGAAGGCGAACAGATCACCCGGATCGGCAAAGACCTCTCGGCGCCGCCGGATGCCGAGGTGATCGATGCGACCGGAAAGCAGGTCTTTCCCGGATTTATCGATCCTCATGTGCATATTTACCTGCCCTTCATGGGCACCTTTGCCAAGGATACTCACACAACTGGAAGCCAGGCCGCTCTGCTCGGTGGAACGACTACTTATATAGAAATGGTGGTGCCTGCCCGGACGGAGGAGCCGATGGAAGCGTTTGAAACCTGGAATGCAAAAGCGAGCGGCTTTTCCGCTTGCGATTATACCTTCCACCTAGGCGTAACCCGCTGGGATGAATCCGTGGCCAGTCAATTGAAGGAAGCGGTAGGAAAAGGAGTGGCTTCCTTTAAGATTTTCCTTGCCTACAAAGATGCTTTCGGCGTAACCGACGACGAACTCTACCACACCCTGAAATTCGCCAAAGAGCACGGGGTCATCACCACGGCTCATTGCGAAAATCCGACCGCCGTTGAAGAACGCCAAAAGGAATTTATTACGGCTGGCAAAACCAGCACCGAGTGGCACGAGCGGAGCCGTCCGGTTACTGTCGAGGCCCACGGTGTGCACCATCTTTGCACCTTTGCCGGATTGCACGATGCCCATGTCTATATCGTCCACACAAGCTGCGGGGCCTCCTTGCGTGTGGCCGAGGCCGCCAAATACCGGGGCGGCAAAGTTTGGGTTGAAACCGTCATACCCTACCTTGTTCTGGACAGTTCCTACGCTGAACTTCCCGATTTCGAGGGCGCAAAGTACGTCATGTCTCCGCCCATCAGGGAAAAAAGCAACCAAAAAATACTCTGGGACGCCCTGCGCAGCGGCCTCGTCAGTACCGTTGGGACGGACCATGCGCCATTTGACTTCGTCGGGCAGAAGCCAATGGGCAAGGACGATTTCACAATGATACCCAACGGCGTCCCGTCAATCGAGGAACGCGTCAAGCTTCTCTATACGAACGGGGTACGCAGGGGTCGCCTCGATGTCCACCAATTCGTCGATGTGGCCTCAACACAGGCTGCCAAAATCTTTGGCCTCTTTCCTCAAAAAGGCACTATCCAGATAGGCAGCGATGCCGATCTGGTCGTTTATGATCCTGAATATCGTGGAATTATTTCCGCCGAAACCCACCACATGAACGTGGACTACAGCGGTTTTGAGGGATTTCTACTGGAAGGACGACCGGAAACCGTCACTGTGCGCGGACAGGTAGCCGTCCGCAACGGAGAATTTGTCGGCGATACCACCCGAGGGCGTTTCATCCCTCGTGAGCCGACTCATTTTTAGTTTTGGATGGGAATTTCCTCCTCATTACTGGTCGAAGTCGGGTCATAATAGTACTAGTTGCCCTAAATAGACTTATACCCGGTGTTTTAAGAATGCCGCCCATCGGCTCTTTCTGGATTGGGTGAAAAGCTATAACTTACTATCCAGAAAATAGCTGAAATTATGGAGGCGCGGGTCGGAATCGAACCGACGTGTAGAGGATTTGCAGTCCCCGGCCTTACCACTTGGCTACCGCGCCGCTGTATTGGGTGTTTCCAATAAGGAACATCCAGAATAAATTATCAAGCTGTTTTTTAAATTGAAAAGCCCTGCGAACATGATTAGCAGGTTCATATTACCCTTTCTGAGATTTTGTCCTGAAAAATTTCTAGGTATTCACATCCAGAAAGAGCTTAACGCCTTCTCGTTTTTGGAAGGTTGCAAAGGCTTCCTGCCATTGGCTCAGGGGAAAGGTGTGAGAGATCAGCGAATGAACATCGATTTTTCCCGAGGCGAGAAGATCCAAAGATCGTTTCCAAGCAGTCGGTTTTTGCCCAAGTGAGCCGGTTGTTTGGAGTTCTTTAAATGCAATCTGCTCGAAATCAATGTTAATTGGCCGGCCAAAGAGACCAACCTGAGTATATTTTCCTTGCTTGCGAACAAGCTGGAGAGCCAGAGAGGCCCCATCGGGATGCCCCGAACATTCCAGGGCAATATCCACGCCATACCCTTCGGTCAATTCCAGGGTCTGACCGAGAGCATCCTCTTCATCGACAACCATGGTGTGATCGGCACCGAGTTTGCGGGCGAGTTCGAGTCGGGCTGCGTCGTCCCTGGTTCCGTAGACAATCGCTCTGCCGCCTTCGGTTAATACGACCTGCAGACAGAGCAACCCAATGGCGCCCGGACCGACAATGGCGACAACATCCCTTGCGCTTACTCCCGTTAGCTCCGTTACCGCATGAACGCAGCAGGCCAAAGGTTCGGTAAAGGCTCCGGCTCGAAAATCCACATTCTCCGGCAGCGTAAGGACGTTGCGGGCGGGAACGATGGTAGTGGGCGCAAAAGCACCATTATGCATGTAGCCAAGCGTTTCACGATCTGGGCAGAGGTTGTAAAATTCGCTCCGGCAATAGCGGCAGTGCGCACAATAGCGTATGGCTGTGAGGGCGGTGACTTTATCTCCTACCCTCGCCTTTTCAACACCCGGACCGATTTCAGCGACTTGCCCGCTGAACTCATGTCCCACAACGACGGGCGTTCGTATGGGAATGTTAATCTGATCATGGTAAATATGGAGATCGGATCCACAAATACCAGCGGAGCGCACCTCAATGCGAACTTCGCCTGAGTCCAGTGGCCGCTCAGCTACTTCGCGCAATTCCATATTTCCGGGACCCCGGGCTGTTTTAACAAGCGCACGCATAATTGAATTAATAATTGAAGAACTTAGAATTTAATGAAAGAGAGTGAATCTGCAACGATTGTAGCTTTCAGGCAGGATACAGTAAGTAGGGTAATTTTTCATTGGCGGGCCATTACTAAACCGTGGAGGGGTTGAAACTCTCTTCTTATATCATTCTCCAAAAAGAATGCATAAGGGCTATAATTATTTATATATGAATGAATGAAGGGAGCTGTTCAGGTTTTTAAAAGTTGTTTTGCTTTTTTAACAATGGCCCTGACAGAGAGACCGTACTTAGCCAAAAGGTCGTCATAATCTCCAGATTCAGTAAAGCGATCTTCGATTCCGACAAAACCCATTATTGAGGGTTTCTCTTTACCCAGGGCTTCTGCCACAGCACTGCCCAGGCCGCCAATTATATTGTGTTCCTCCACGGTGAGTACTTTTCCAGTCTTGGCAACGGAGTCTACCAATGTCTCGGTATCCAACGGTTTCAAACAGGGAATTTCTAACAAATCCACCTTAATTCCACCTGTTTCCAATTTTTCCGCGGCTTCCAATGCCATAAAGGTCGGAATGCCGCAAACCCCGATGGTAATGTCTGAGCCATCTCGGAGTTTCCGTATTTTACCAAACTCGAGAGTCGGCTCTTCGGCAAAAAGGATGGGAGTTGGATTGCGGCACAGGCGGATGTAGGTTGGCCCATCATGCCGTAAGGCCCATTCCAGAGCCGGGCGCACCTCGGTAGCGTCAGCGGGCACATAAACGGTCATTTCGGGCATGGCCCGCATGAGGGCCAGATCTATAATTGCCTGGTGGCTGGCCCCATCATAAGAATCGGAGAGACCACCGTATCCACCCGCCAAAACGACGGGCAAGCGGTTGTAGCAAATGGTATTGCGGATTTGATCGGCGCCTTTCAGAGTGAGAAAGAGGGCGAAGGTGCTGACCACGGGCTTAAGCCCGCAGGTGGCCAGTCCTGCCCCGATATCGACCATATTAGCCTCGGCCACCCCAACATTGAAAAAACGCTCCGGAAAATCCTGGCCGAAAGCCGCGGTTTTGGTGCTGCTGGCCACATCGGCATCCAGCACAACGAGTTCGGGAATCTCCCCGGCCAGATCGACAAGGGTCTTCCCAAAGGCATCACGCAGCGCTACGGGTTGGGCAACTGTTTTCATAATTCCTCCTTCAAAGCAGAGAGCGTTTGCAGAAGCTCTGGCCTGGCACTGGCATAAGTATCGTCATCAACCGGAGAACCGTGCCATTTGTAATTATCCTCCATAAAGGATACCCCCCTGCCTTTATGCGTTTTGTATATGACGACAACCGGCCAACGCTCCTGCTCCTGTATCCAGTCGAATGACTCCAGAATCTCCGAAACGCGGTGGCCATTATAAAGACGGGGCGGCACATTCCAGCCGAAGGCGGAAAATTTTTCTGGCAGGGGATCGAGAGGCATGATCTCCTCGGAAGGACCGTCCAACTGGACCTTATTGTAATCTACCAGGGCAACGAACCTTTCCGGTTTAAACTTCGCCGCCGACATGATGCCTTCCCACGTCTGCCCTTCATTAAGGTCTCCGTCGCCGATGAGGACGTAGCTCCAGAAATTTTTATTTTGCACCTTGGCTGCCAAGGCCATGCCCAAAGTCACCGACATGCCATGCCCCAGAGCGCCGGTTGACATCTCTACGCCGGGAACTTTGTTCATACAGGGATGCCCCTGCAAACGACTGTTGAGCTGCCGAAAGGTGTCCATCTCGGCAAAAGGGAAAAAGCCTCGTTTGGCTAGAACCGTATAGATCATGCAAGAGGCATGTCCTTTGCTGATAATCAATCGATCCCGATCGGGCCAGCGTGGCTCCTGCTGGTTGATATTCAGGATGTGAAAATAAAGGGCGACCAGGAGTTCCGCAGCTGAGGCCGCCCCACCCCAATGACCAGTTCCCTTTTGATGAATTATATCCATCACATCCACCCGGCACTCCTGAGCCAGGTACTGCATCATGGCAGTCTTTTTTTCGAGATCCCTTTCAAGGAGTATCTTGCCGGGTTCAATTCTGAAAATATCAGCTGTCAACATTTCAAATTTTTAACTTTTAATAATTTTGAATAATTCCTGGTAATGAAAGAGACTGTCCCCTTTACTTTTACATATATTACGAGAATTGCGAAAAACTTCCAATTTTAGGACAAATAAAATTTGGCTGCTCGGGCAACTTATTTTGGGCGAGGGAAATTTACGGCGCCTTAAAGCCAGCTAGTAGGATGATTAAAATACCCTGAAGGAAAACTAAATGTATTGCTTAGGCCGCGGTAAACTTAATATTTCTGCCTATTATCGTTGTTTCTGATACCATGCCCGCTTCGTTAACCGGTAGGCACCTGTTGCTTCTCGACAACTCCTTCGTCGAAAGCAGCGAGAATGTTACCTTCGGCTTGGAACCAGCCAAAAAATTCTCTGGGAATCCTGTCATTTCTTCCGACGATCCTTTGGTCCAGCCGTCTCTTTACGGTTCGGTCGACTATCAGCCCGGCAGGGGTTATCGCATATGGTATTCCACCTGGATTGACGCTGAAAAACCCATGTTTGTGTTCAATGAGACCAGCAAGGACGGAATACATTGGGAGAAGCCGTGCTACGACATCATCAAAATAAAGGGTAAAAAGTCACACGCGGTCTTTGGAACGGACATTGAACCACATATCACAGAGATATTTACCGTACTCCAGGATGAGGAGGAGAGTGATCCCGGAAGGCGTTACAAGATGGCCTTCAAGTACAAGGAAAAAGGATATCCATCGCCTTACGTCGAGACTGTCATGGGGCTGCACCGGAAAATGCTCGATGATCTCACGGCCCGGGGAAAGCACGACCTGGTGGAAACCTACAGGCGGGTCATTTCCGACGGCCTTTTTCTGCCTACCCAGCGCCGGGCGGCCGGATTCGCATTTTCTTCCGATGGCATTCACTGGAATCGAGTCGAACCTCTGGCTATACCTGATATCGGTGATATCTCGCACTTGACATGGGATCCCTACCGAAAGCGCTACCTACTCTACGCCAGGGATTTTTTCCTGCCGGAAGACGTTCACGAGAAATATAAAAATGAAGAGTGGTATCGAAAAATTTTCTGGGGCAGAGCGGTACGAATTTATGAAAGCGCTGATTTCAAGAACTGGACCCCAGGCAATATCGTCATGTATGCCGATATTAATGACCTTCCCGGCGACGAGATATATAGCATGGCCGTCTTTCCCTACGAGGGAATTTATATCGGTTTGGTGCAGGTGTATCATGCATTCCCGGGAGAAAACACATTAGAAATCCAGTTGGCGGTCAGCTCCGACGGGTTAAACTGGAAACGAGTCGGCAGCCGGCAGCCATTTATTCCTCTTGGGGACATAGGAGAATGGGATCGATTCAACAACTCCATCGCATCCGCTCCTGTCATGGTCGGTGACGAGATCCGCTTTTATTACAGCGGCCGGTCCTACCGACACAAACCCTATGCGGATCCCGACAATGGCCCACAACGCTCGGCGATTGGTTTCGCCAGTATTAAGCGGGATCGCTTCGCCTATGGAGGAGCCAGTTTCGATGGTGGCACAATCACAACAAACCCAATGTTGGTAAGAGGTTCTTGTCTCCATTTAAATGCAAACAGCAAACACGGGACCATAGTTGTCAAAATTTTAAACTCAGACGACCAACCGATCGAGGGAATGGTTTCAAAACCTGTCCAGATTGATTCCCTCGATACTCCTGTACATTGGCCCAACGGAAACCTGGAAAATCTCGCTCACGATAAATCAGTAAGACTCAGATTCGAGCTTAAAAACGCAAAGATATTTTCCTTCTGGGCAGAATGATTTATCCTTCTATTCATTCCTTTTTAACTTCTTGTAAATTAAAATGATCGAAAGAATCGAATCCAAAGGCTTCTACATAGAACAATGCGGTCTGCCCGGTGAAACCAAGGCCGATCAGCGCGTTCCCGCACAGCACAACACCATTCAGGTCAGCCGAGACCGATGGTTTGTCGTCTATGAAACGAGGGGGTTTCGCGGTGTGGACGACAATTGCAGCGTGATCTACCAATTGCGCAAGGAGAAACCGGATGGAGAAGCTCTGGCAGAGGGATACCTCGAGAAATCAATCAACGATTGGGACCCGCTCAGGGATGGCCGTAAATTTGTCAAACAGGGCAACCACTCAATCGCCTTTGGAGTGCCCAAAGGGGCATTGATTAACGGACAAAGGGTTGCCCATGAAGGGGTTTTCGCAGTTGCCTGGGGCAACCATGGTCGAGTCCTCGACCCAGAAACCGACTACCTCTGGCATTCAGAGGAAATACCCGCGCCGGTGGAGACTCATCGCGGCGTTTGGGTGCAGTTCCGCTTGAATGAAAAAGAAGACGACATTGAAATTTTGCAACCCGTACAAGCATTGCGTCAAAAGGGTTATGAGATGGGTGAAGCGCTTTGTTCGCATGAAGAACTGCGCCACATGAATCATTCCTTTGTCGGTCCCGTAGCCCACAATGAGGATCGCTCCGAATGGCTCCATGCCCAGCATTGGGAAGGAGCCTGTGTGCCGGTCAAGTATCGCTGGAATCCAGCCACGGGGCTTTATGAATGGGTAGAATCGGGTCCGCAGCTCAAAGGACCGCCCGACAGGGGGATCGGTGAAGGTTCCATTGTTCCCTATCACGGTGATTGGCTCTTTGCGGCCCGCCTGAGTGGAAAGGATTATGGAATCGCATGGTTCAGAACTAACGATTTGTTCAATTGGGAACCCAAACTCGCTTTATCCGAAGAGGTCGGGAGTAATTGCCCGCGGACGGTCTATGCCTTTCCCGATGGCGCGGTGCGGGTTTTTACAACCGATCAGCGAAATTCGCCCTACCAGCATATTTATCAAAGGCGAATACCATTGAATGTCCTCGATATCAATCCCGATGACAATTTTGCGGTTACTCGTTCCGATGTTGTTTTCGACAGCATTAAGGAGGGACTTCCCATTCCGGAAAAACACGCGCCCACAATGCACTTTTGCCGCCTTCTCTCTCATACCGGGGGACGTTTCGGTTATGCCACCTATTTCGTCCGCACCCGGGCCATCCTTCCACGAGAATATTCTATCGGCAATTACAAAGGGATCGCCACCCAAGAAGAAATCGAAGCGTGCGGCGTTTACTATTCCAAAATCACTTACGACCGGGATTATCCTCCAACATGGACCTTCGGGTGAATTACCCGAATCCGTATTCACTTTCTGGATGAACGCTACTTGCTTTACAGCCAGAGAGTAAATTGACAGCATTTAGCCCAGTCAAAAGAGAGGTGCCAGCTTTATTTAAAGTTTCAATTCTTATAATTGTATCGATTCAGGTTTCTTGGGCTGCTCTGCCGGGTTCGGATTCTCTGGATGCGGAAAAACTCCGCCGTCAGCGGGAGTACGAGATCCTCCTAAGCGAACGTCAGAAGGCTGACAGGTATTCCGATGAATTGAAAGAGGCCTGGACTGCTTTCGGTTCGCTCAACATGGCCGAGGCGATAGAGAAATTCGAAGACATAAACGACGCTGAAAATGCAGGAGAAGGAGACCGTGTGCAGGCCCTTTACGGTCTCGGACTTTGCTACCGCTACAACCAGCCGAAGGAGGATAAGGAGAAGGCCAGGCAGTACTTCAACCAGATTGTGGAAGAATACCCGCAAAACAGCGTGGCTGCCTGGGCCCTCCTGGAGCTTGGCATCATGGAGAATGTTTATACGTTAGAGGGCAAGCTGGAAGCCCGGCGACGCTACCAGCAAGTGCTTAGCTCATATCCTGACAGCCTGGCCATCCACGAAACGGCTCTACGCCTAGCCGACACTTATTTGGGTAAAAGCATGCACCCGGCAGAAATCGAAGTTGGTCTTTCCATCCTGGAAGAACACATCGAAAAGTATCCTGACAATCCGCTGGTGGGCAGCATGCATTACCGGCTTGGATATTTTTATTTTGCCTGCCGGCAGGATTATGAAAAAAGCCTCCCCCACTCCGTCGCCAACAGCACCTTGCGGATGGAAGACCCCTACCGCTGGTCGGAGGATTTCTGGCACACGGCCATGAATTTCATGCGCCTGAACCGGGTCGAGGAAGCGCTTCCCTGGTTCGAGAAAATCGCCAACGAAAGGCCTGAGGCGCGCGAAGCGCTCCCAGCCAAAGAGATGATAATCAGAATTAAGCGTTATCTGGAAAAAAAGAATTCAAAGGTTTCTACAATTACCAGATAGCGTGATTAGATAAGGTTCTTTTAAACATTGAATAAAAATTCAGAGCATCAAGAGCAAATACACCGGCGATCACTATCGCCGTTCCTCCTATTCGGGGTGGTGCTTCTTTTGATTTCCTATGGGATTTCGGTAGTTCATGTTTATAAAATACAAAAGGCCCGCCCCGCCGCCACGGAGGACGACCTCGCCGTCATCCGGCTCGTACACTATCTCAGCGAAAAGAACGTTATGGATGCATTCAACAAGCTGGCGCGCGATTATGAGAAACTGCATCCGAATGTGAGGGTTATCATTCAATCGGTTCCCAAACGGGCCTATCAGCAGTGGCTCAACACGCAACAGATCGGAGGGACCACTCCTGACCTATTTCAACTCGAATTGCGTGGCAACTGGACCATGGCTTCCAAGTTTCAGGAAGTGCTGACATCGCGGGTGGGTGAAGTTAATCCCTACAATATCGGCACCGGGCTGGAAGGCGTTCCCTGGCGCGATACCTACATCGACGGCATGGAGGGCGGTTATTTCTATTCCCTGCTGGAGTTTTACGGGATTCCCATAACGGTCGAAACCGCGCGCATCTTTTACAACAAGGACCTATTCAGAGAAGCAACGGGCAGCGAAGCGCCACCGCGAAATTTTCAGCATTGGATGGAAATCTGTAGCTCTATTAAAGAATATGCCAAACAGCAGGGAGAAAAGATTTTTCCCGTCGCCGCAACACGTGAAGACGTAAAACAATACAGCTTTCATAACTTCTATCTGCAAAGCTTTACCGGCGGATTGCTTATCCCCTACGATGTAAATGCAGGGGGAGGCCCCACCTCGCAGGGACTGCTTTGGGGACTGCAGACCAGCACCCTTGATCTGAAATCGGAGAGAGTAAGAGCCGCCTATAACCTGCAACGGGATCTGGCCCAGAACTTCCAGCCCGGATTTGTAAGCGACCTGGCCGACCAGACTCGCTTTCTCTTTGTCCGCCAGCGTGCCGCCATGGTTTGGGGCAAGACTTACGACTTTGTTCTTTATAACGAGACGGCCAAATTCGATGTCGGTGCATTTCAAGTGCCTTATCCGGACAAAAACGATCCTAAATACGGAAAATACTTCATGGGAAGATCTTGGGAAGATCCGATCACTAAGTTTCTCTTCGGTCTTTCCAAGTCGAGCCTTAAAAAGGATGTTGCTTTGGACTTCATGAAGTTCTGCACATCGCTCTCCAACAATGAGTGGTTTTGCCGTCAGCTCGACTGGTATCCCGCCATCCGCAACGCTGAAACCAAGGAGGAGCTGAAAATTTTCGCACCGGTTAGCGAAGGAGTGTCTAGTTTTTTAGACTTTTTAGCGATGCCGGAAATTGAGCTATATTTTGATCAGAATTATTTTCTGTATCTGGACGGTCAGCTTACTTTCGATGAATATATTGATGAATTCATTCATCGATTTGTAACCAAAGGTGAGGATTGGCTGATGGTCCAGAGAGATGCTATCAGTAAAAAAGAAATCATCGGGAGTGAGCGCAACCTGGCCCGATCTCGAGTAAAACTGTTGTTCGAGGAAGCCGGAGAAATGAATTTGGGCCAGACCATGGGAACGGGTACTCCCTATCAATTGGGGGTACAAATCATCCAGGCCTTTTTCGGTCACGTCTTTACCTATCGACAGTATGTCCATACCCGCATTAAGGAAGGTTCTTATCAATTTCCGCCCCACAACCTGATGCCCCGTGAACTCTACCCGATTCCTCCCCCGGACGATCTTTTGCAAAAGATGCGGATACAAAAGCCATCGGGAACCAAATGAAAGAGATCAGCGCCAGGCAACTGCGTTATCATTGGCAGGTTTATCTATGGGTCTTGCCCAGTCTCTGCCTGCTATTGACTTTCGCTTATTTTCCGGCCTGGGGCGCCATTTATTATTCATTTTTTAATTGGGACGGCGGTTTTATAAAGGAGTTCATCGGGTTCGACAACTACCGGCGCATATTGACCGATCCCTACGTCCACTATGGCTACTTCATCGTCTCCATTCTGGTTATCGCCAATCTTTTTAAAATGGTTCCGTCCATCGCCGTGGCAGTGGCCATTCATCGCCTGAAAAGTGTCAGGTTCGGATATTTCTACAGGGTTCTATTTGTCATTCCTCTGATTATCCCGGCTATTGTCATGATCCTGATCTGGAAATATTTTTTCGATCCCAATTTCGGAATT
>JAJFLV010000072.1 GCA_021772535.1 Opitutales bacterium
GTAAAAAGCGGACATGGCAAATCAACTCAAAATGGCACAGGTACATACGATTCAAAACTTAAGCGCGCGTGGCCGCTCGAAGCGCTCGATTGCTCTGGAACTGGGCATTCATCGCGATACGGTGACGCGGCATTTAGAGGGCGAAGGAGGCTCAAAGTGTACCATTGTGCGGACCGGCGCGGGCAAAGAGGGGCGGGGTCGGACGAGCCGGTGCGAGCCTTACCGGGAGCTGATCGAGAAGATGGCCGAGGCGGGGCTGTCGGCGAAGAGGATTTACCAGGATCTGCGTTGGCAAGAGGATTTCCCGGGGGCCTATGACTCGGTCCAGCGATTCGTGCGCAAGCTCAGGGACAAACAGCCGCAAAGGGTCTGGCGGATGGAATGCGAGCCGGCCGAGGAGGCGCAGGTGGATTTTGGCTCGATGTATCTGCTCGAAGGCAGCCGGGGCCGACGGCGCAAAGTTCATATCTGGCGCACCGTGCTCAGTCATTCGCGCAAGGGCTACAGCGAGGCGCTCCTGCGGCAGGACAGCGAGAGTTTTATTCGAGGCCTGGAGAACGCTTTTGGGTATTTTGGCGGGGTGCCCCGGCGCATTTGTCTGGACAATCTGAAGGCGGCGGTCACCCAGCCGGATTGGTATGATCCTTTGCTCAATCCGAAAGTAAAGTCTTTCGGCCGCCATTATGGGACGGTGCTGATGCCCACGCGCCCGTACAAGCCCGAGCACAAGGGCAAGATCGAAAGGGGCATCGGCTATGTCAAGGATAACGCCTTGAAGGGGAAAGTCTTCAAAAGTCTGCAAGAGATCAATGATCATCTGTTATGGTGGGAACAGCAGGTGGCTGACAAGCGTATCCACGGCACCACCCAGAGGCAGGTCGGGGAGCATTTTGAACAGGGCGAACGAAGCGCCCTTTTGCCCCTGCCCGGAAGCCTTTTCCCCTGTTTCGAGGAGGGGCAGCGACGGGTCCACCGGGACAGCTATGTGGAACTGAAGCGCTCCTATTACGAAGTTCCCGAGGAATATATCGGCCGGCCGGTGTGGGTGCGCTGGGACGGCCGGGTGGTTCGCATCTTCAACCGGCAGATGGAGCTGATCCGCCTGTATGCCCGCCTGCAGCCCGGCCAGTTCACCCGCACCCTGGGCCTTGAGGGCCGTCCCCAGACGGTCGAAAAGAGCCTTGCCTACTGGTATCGGCGGATTGTCCGGCTGGGTCCCCAGTGTGCCCGCTGGGCCGATGGAGTGACCGAACAGCATCCCGAACGGGCCCTGCGAATGATGCAGGGACTGGTTTCACTGAATAAAAAACACTCTCGTCAACATCTCAACGAAGGCTGCCGCCAAGCCGTTAACAACGGGCACTACCGCTTTCGAAGCCTGCGCGCTCATTTGCAGCCCCGCAGATCCCAAACGACTTTCAGTTATCTTGAAGAACACGAACTGATCCGCCCACTGAACACCTATGATGAACACCTCAATACGATAACATAACATTAACCCCATCAAAACAGAATCCACCATGATTACGCCAACCTTGCGACAATCCCTCAAAACGCTCCGCTTATCGGCCCTGGCCCACTCCCTGGAAGTGCGCCTGCAGGAAGCCCGGGCCAACCGCTTGAGCCACCAGCAGTTCCTCGAACTGGTCCTGCAGGATGAACTGCAAACCCGCGCCAACCGCCGCATCGTCCGGCGCACCAAAGCGGCCGCCTTCCGGGACAAACGCACCTTCGAGGACTTCGACTTCAGCTTCAACCCCTCGGTCAAAAAACCCCAGATCTTCCAACTGGCCACCGGCCGCTTCCTTGATCAGACCGAGGACATTCTTCTCATTGGCCCACCCGGGGTGGGCAAAAGCCACCTCGCCCAAGCCATTGGATATCAACTGATCAAGCTCGGCAAAACCGTTCTCTACCGCTCCATCTTCGACGCCGTCGATCAACTGCGCCAAGACGAAGACAGCGCCCGCCACGAACGCATCCTGAGCAAATACCTCAAAGCCGACCTGCTCATTATCGACGATATGGGCATCAAACAACTCCCGCCCAAAAGCGGCGAATACCTCTTCGAGATTATCATGCGCCACTACGAACTGCGCTCCACCCTGATGACCTCCAACCGCCCCCTGGAGGAATGGGGCAAACTCATCGGCGACGTGCCCACCGCCTCGGCCATCCTCGACCGCTTCCTGCACCACGCCCATGTCATCAAAATCCAGGGCCGCAGCTACCGCCTGCGCAACTGCCAAAGCGAATAAAGCGCCTATAAACCACAAACGGCGGGGCGCTCATTGCCGCCCCCGCACCCCCGGCTAGGGGAACAATCAGAAAATACCAAAATCAAACCTTGACGACCACAAAACCAATAACGTAACTAATATCACCCTCAAGGTGGTACATTTTGAAGTGCGGATAAGTGGTACACTTTCAACTGCGGAATGACACAAAGTATAGAGATCCTTCCAGCGTTTGTTCGGCTCCGTTGTAATCGCCACTCCGAGGGAGCAACCGCCCGACGATCCGCTGGCAATCAATTTGCTCATCGTATAACCCCTCGTCGCTCGCCATTTGCCAGGCTTGCCTAGCGGTGCCCAGGCCTTTCTGCAGGTCGCTTGTTTCGGCTTGAACGACAGCTAAGTTCCATCGGGCGCAAACTTCAATTTCCTTTCCCCAACGGCCTTGGCCAGTTTCAGGCTTACCTCTGCATGACGGGCGGCATCATCGAATCGCTTTTCTATAAGAGCCAATTGGGCAAGACTGGCCCGCGACCGGGCGATACCGTAACTTTCACCTAATTTTTCGCGGATTGCCAAAGCCGTTTCAAAGTTACGCTGGGTTGTCTCGTGGTCGCCCGAGGCCATACTCAGAGCGCCCAGATTTTCGAGACTACAGGCCTGGTTTTCCAGATCACCGGTTTTCCTTTGCAAGGCAAATGCTTTCTCGTAATATTCATTAGCCTTTGACCAATTACCGCTAATATCATGGAGAACGCCCAGATTAGTATAGGTGACGCCTATTCCCCACAAGTTACTTAATTTACTATACCACTTTAGACTGAGTTCAACGGCGGTAATGGCTTTATCAAGTTTTCCTTGCTGAAAGTAAATTCCGCCCAAGGTGTTATAAAGGCTTGCCAGGGTGTCTGGATCCTTTGTTTTGTCGGAATCTATGCTCTCGATGGCGGCATTGGCTATGGCAATGGCCTTCTGTATTTCACCTTGCCGAAAATGAATCCAGGCAATGCGGTCCATGACCGATTGCCTCAACTCAGGTATTTCCCCAGATGTGGGTTCGCCCAGGTGGTCCAAACACGATTCAAGGAAATTCATCGCCTCATCGAAGGCTCCCTCACGCTGCCGGACATCTGCTAATTCCCGCATTGTCTCTACCAAGGCAGGCGTATATATGGAGGATTCGGCGCCCGCTTTCCAGGTTTCCAAATTTTCAAGGACCTCGGATAGAACATCCCGGGCCTCCTGGTATTCCCCGATGAATTTCAGAGTCTTGCCCAAGCCGATGCGGACATCGAAGAACTCCTCTCCTAGATGCCCATTTAGTTTCTTCGGCAATAAGGTTATGGCCCGTTGATAGTTTTCGATAGCGCTCTCATTAGCGCCACGGTACCTGGCTTGTTTTGCGGCAGTGATCAAGTAGGGAATCGCCTTGGCAGGAGTATCGCTCTTAAATATTTAAGAGCCAATTCCTCTGCTTTTTCGATAGGTTTCATGGACAAGGTTTATTCTGGCAGAAAATTCAACCCTTACTTTAAGAACATTTAGTCGTCGTCAACCCAGAGGGTATTGGAGACTCCCACACTGCCAGCCCAGGCGCGACCACCGGCCCAAGCGCGACCACCGGCCCAAGCACGACCTCCAGCCCAGGCGCGACCGCCAGCCCAGGCGCGACCGCCGGCCCAAGCACGACCTCCGGCCCAGGCGCGACCTCCAGCCCATGCGCGACCTCCGGCCCAGGCGCGACCTCCGGCCCAAGCACGACCTCCAGCCCAGGCGCGACCTCCAGCCCAGGCTCGTCCGCCAGCCCATATCATGCCGGAGCCCCAACTCATCTGATTTTGAGACCAGGTTAGATTTGAAAGCGATAATGTTTCGGGATTGATCCATTCCAGGGTATCAGTCCAGGCAGCTCCCAGAACGATAGCGGCGCCGTCTTCGTCCCTAAGAAAATAAAGAGAGGCCCGGCCATCGTGGCTCGCCAATACGTCGATCAGCCCGGTGAAATGGTAAGACATTTCAATGGGATCGACTTCATCGGGATCGACCATATCGTCGCCATTCGTATCGACCCAACCTATCCCATGGGCCAGATCGGCATTGATATCCAAGCCATTGTTGGCCCTACCATCGGCCGGGATGTCGCTGCCCAACACCGCGTCTGGCGCCCAGATGCGGCCCATACCTTGCTGAAAAATGTTGTAAACTAGATCGTCATCCGCCTCGACGATGGCTGGCGCCGCCGTATACATTAGGCGGAATTTTACCTGATCGGGTTCCAAATCCGGATGCTCATCCAACATCAGGGCCACCACCCCTGAGGCCACTGCTGTGGCCATGCTGGTGCCGCTCATGCGAAAGAGGGTGGCAGTCTCAGTGTAATCGGGGTGTGTCTGTGCCAGGGTGGCCGAATTGGTGATATTAACAGGGTCATTATACATGAAGGAAACGATTTTCCCTCCCGGAGCCAAAATGTCGGGTTTGGCGAAATTATCCAGGGTTGGCCCGGTAGACGACCAATAAGGCAGGATATCGTCCGACCAGTCGTCCGCCGTGCGGTTGCTGGCCACGGCTCCCACTGTTATTACATAGGGGTCATTGCCGGGCACCGTAATGCTCTCCGCGTTCGGACCGGTGTTACCAGCCGCTGCTAAAACTATAATACCGCTGGCCCAAGCCTTTTCCACGGCCCCATTCAACGGATCTACGAAATAGGGCGTGGTGGCGTAAGAGCTCAGGCTCAAATTTAATATCCGAACATTTAAAACATCTTTATGTTCAACGACAAATTGAATCCCTTCGATGACATCTTCGTAGGTTCCTGCTCCATCATCGTCCAGGACACGCACACTGAAAATTTTAGCCTTAGGAGCAATACCGAGAAAAGTATTGGTCGCCTGGTCCAGAAACCGGTTTCCTATGATGCCCGCTACGTGGGACCCATGACCGTAATAATCGCGGCTGTTCTGGGCATTACTGATGCAAAAGCCGTCAAACTGGCTCATACCGGCCAAATTGTCGTCATCTTTGCCATCGCCGTTAAGGTCTTCAAAATAACCGTCACCGGGGCACGACCCATCGCCGACAAAATCGGCCTGGGCAATGAAATTAATGGCATTTTGCATCGTTCCGGGCGATCCGACCAAGCTATCGCCATCACTATTAATAGCCGCCACGAGTCGGGGAGAGAAATATAGTCCGGAATCCAGAACGGCCACCGTTACCTGGTTTCCGGTTATGTTCGCCGCGTGCAATTCATCAGCCCCCACGTCCCTTGCAACGGGCCAGGCGACATCCGTTTTCTTTACATTTCCGACCGGTACCCACACTTCAGGATCAGGATCAGGATCGGCGACGGCACCAGTATTATCACTATCGCTGGTGCTCACTTCAGAATCATCATCGCCGTCTTCGGCGTGATTGCCACCTTTGCCCTTCTTACGCCCTTTGCCTTTTTTACCAGAGGTCTCGACCCGTTTATTTTCCACTATTGAAACAATATCGGGCAGAGAGGCCAAGGCTCCCAACCGGGTGGTCGGCAGTTTTGCCGCCACGGAATCAATCAAATATAGATCGCTGGTAATCTCTCCTCCCAGTCGTGCCACCGCACTGGCAGCCGCCCGTGAGTCGCCGGCTGTTACGATAACTGAAACGAAATCGGAATCCAACCCCCATAAGCCAGATTCAACGTAAGCTGCCCCTTTTCCCGGAGCTGAAGGCGGTTCGGGAGAAGAAGTCCCGAGGCTGAGAAAAAAGATTAAAATAAACAAGACAAAGGTTTTATTAACCGGTTTCATAATAGTAGTAGTTTCTTACCTAAAAAGATATTTAGGACCATTTCTAGACTGGCACTGGCATATCCCCCCATGCCCTAATTGTGAGATTATATCCTTGGGTGTTAATAATCAAGTTGAATTCAGGTCAAGTTTGTTAAAAAAAAGTAAAAATACATCTTAAAACGTTAGTTTTAATAATGACTTAGGATAAGCCAGAATCTGCCAAACCAGGGGATAAAAAATCGGTTTCCGTTAGTTCTAACCGAGTATTTTCGGTTAATAGCAAACGCTAATAAACGTAAGTAAATAACTTGTATTTACAGGTCGCGATTAAAGACGCATCTCGACTTTTGGCTAATCTATGCCGTGCATTTTCTCTTAGCCGCTATGGCCTGTTGAAGTTTATAAGTGGCGCCAAGAGATTCAAAAATTGTGATCGCTTGCTGGATGGATTCGGCAGCATTCGCTCGTATTGGTTCTCCCTTTGCCCCATCCTTTTCAACTTGGCCCAGATAAGCGTGACCCAATTCCAGGAAAGCGAGTCCCTGACGATAAGGATCTTTTAGCTTGCGCGAGAGTTCAAGCGATCCTTGCAGAGATTGCACGGCTTCAGAAAAATCTCCGCTGAGGACCAGGAGAAGACCGACCGTCCGCAGGCAGTTGATTTCTTCATCTTGAAACCCACCGACACGCGCCATCTGCAAGGCTTGCCTGGCTGTGGCCAAACCTTTCTGCAGGTCGCCGGTCTCGGCTTGAACCAAGGCTAAAATCCATCCTGCACAGACTTCTATAATCTTTCCCCCGATGGCCTTAGAAAGCGCCAGGCTGACTTCTGCATGACGAGCGGCATCATGGAATCGCCTTTCTATTAAAGCCAGTTCGGCAAGACCAGTGCGGGAATTAGCGACACCAAAACTATCGCCTAACCGGTTGCTGATGGCCAGGGCGGTATTGAAGTACCGCCGGGCCGCCTTTTGGTTGCCAGAGGCCACACTTAGTCCGCCGGTGTTGTAGAGGCTGATAGCCTGGTTTTCCAAATCCCCAATTGTTTTTTGCAAGGTGTAGGCTTTCTGGTAATATTTTGCCGCCTTCGACCAATGACCCATAATATCATGCAGAAGGCCGAGATTGATATAGGCGACGCCAATGCCCCAAGAGTAACTTAATTTACTATACAATTTTAAACTAAGTTCGATGTGGACTACTGCTTCGTCCAGTTTACCCTGTTGCCAGCAAATTCCTCCCATTGTGTTGTAAAGGCTGGCCAGTGTGACGGGATTGGCTTCTTCGGCCTCAACGCTCTCAATAGACTCATTCGCGACGTCAAGGGCTTTCTGCAATTCTCCTTGCCGAAAATGGATCCAGGCGATTCGGTCCATTACCGATTGTGTCAACTCCCGATTCTCTGGAGGGGTGATTTCTTTCAAGTGCTTGAGACTCGATTCCAGGTAATTCATCGCCTCTTCATAAGCCCCTTCGCGCTGCCGGACATCGGCCAATTCCCGCAGTAATTCAACGAAGGTGGGCCTAAAATCGGAGGAACTGGCGTTGGATTTCAACTTTTCCAACTTTCGGAGGGCTTCAGAGAAAACTTGCCGAGCCTCCTGGTATTTTCCTATGAATTTAAGAGCCTTGCCCAAGCCGAGCCGAACTTCGATGATATCCTTTTTCTGTACCTTCAGATGCTCCGGCAGCAAAGTCATGGTCCGCCGATAATGCTCAATGGCAGTTTCGTTGGCGCCACGGAGCCTGGCCCTCTCCGCGGCTTTGATTAAGTAGGGAATGGCTCTGGTTGGTTTATTGCTCTCAAAAAAATGTAGAGCCAATACGTCGGCATATTCGGTTGGCGACCAGATTGTGCTCTTTACAATGGCCAAGGCGGCTTGAAGATGGATTTTTTGGCGAGATTCCTTCAGCAATGTGTTGTAGACAGCTTCCTGAATCAAACTGTGCCGAAAGGCATAGCCTCTATAGGATTTAAACGGTTTGGCTACAATGAACTCTCGCACCTGCAGTTCGCCAAGCTGTTCGGCCATGTTTTTTGAAGTTACTCGCTTCATCTGTGCGAGCAAATCCATTGGAAACGAAGTGCCCAGCACAGCCGCTTGATAAAGAGTGCGTCGCAATGTATCCGGAAGTTCATCATAGCGGGCCAGAACCAAACCTTTCAAGCTGCCGGGCACTTTTTGAAGGAGTTCTTCCGCCCCGGCAATTACCCGCCAAGTCCCGTTGATTTTTTCCAGTTTTCTTTGGTCGATCAGCATACGGATGATTTCTTCAACATAGAGGGGGTTGCCCTCTGCGCGCTCCGCTATTCGTTTTTTGACTGCCTCGGCTTTGTCTGTGGATTCTGTAATTATCCGGTTGGTCAAACGTTGGCCTTCTGTATCAGAGAGAGCTTGCAACTGTATGTCGACCAGCAGGGCTTCGTCTTTCCGGGCCGTTTTTACGAGCGAGCTTAAGACCGTTTTTCTTTCCAACTGCCGGGAAATTAAAATCAGCATAAGAGGAGATTCGGAGACAGTCCGGATAAGATATTCGAGAAAATCCTTGGATGCCGGATCAATCCAGTGAAGATCCTCGAAGATCAAAACTCTCGGGTGTGAGTGTGCCAGGGTTAGAAACAGCTTACGGAGAGCGGTGTATGTCTGCCGTTTAAGCATTTTCACATCCAACTGGCGAAAAAGGGTTACAATGTTGTCATCTTCCGGCTCCAATCCGAGTATGAGGGTGAGGTAGGGCCAGGTGTCCTCATTGGCCAGGCCGTGCTCTTCAAGATAAGATTGCAGGATTTTGCGCTGCACAGATTCCGGATCGGTTTGCGAGAGGTTCAAGATGTCCCGCATAAGGTCAGCCACCACCCACAATGGTTTCGAGCGGGTATAGGCCGGGCAATTGCCTTGGTGAACTTTTACTTCCACCTTCAAATCATGCAATGAGGAGCGAAATTCCGAAACCAGTCTGCTTTTTCCCACACCGGCATCGCCGGTTAGCAAAACCGTGCGACTGATTCCCATCTCGATTGATTCCCGTAAAGCCTTTTGCAAACGGGCCAAATCCTTTTCGCGCCCGATCATCGGCGTATCAAGCCCAGGCAGGCCCCGTGTTCGATAAGGTCGTTCTTTCACCGCTAGGGGGCGGTAAATCGGGACAGGTTGAGGAATCCCCTTTAATGCAAGAGGAGCAAGCTCTTTATATTTAAATAGTGATTTGGTGATCTGATAGGTCTTCTTACTTACCTGGATGGTGTCGGGCTGAGCGCCCTCCTCCAATCGCTTCGCCAGGTTTACCGTATCACCGATAACGGTGTATTCCGTATGCCGGTCGGTTCCAATTTTTCCGGCGATTACGGATCCAGAGTTTATTCCGATACGCACTTCGAAATCAAATCCGTGTTTCCGCTTGAGTCGTTTTTTAAGGGGCGGGATTTCGGTCAGCATTTCCAGGGCTGTCCGAACGGCCCGCTCCGGGTCATTCTCGTGTACAATGGGGGCCCCGAATAAAGCCATCAAACCGTCACCAGTGAATTTATCGATGGTACCCTCATATTTATACACTACGCGGGCAAAGAGGCGCATGGCTTCGTTGATGAAAAGATAGACCGATTCGCTATCGAGATTGTGGGAAACCTTGGTGAAATTGGATATGTCCAAAAAAAGAACCGTCACTTCCCGGCGTTCACCAGGATCTTCCGTTGATGCGGTGGATATTTTCTCATTGAGGTTCTCCGGCATCAGAGCCAGGAGGTTTTGCAGCCCTTCATCCTCCTTTTGCCATGCGGACGAGGGTTCCTCCATATCGTATTGAGTTGAACTCATTAATTAATGCAGGGATTTGTTCAGTACAATAAATTGCCTTGGCAATTATTGATGCTACCGGGGGGGGATCTTCAATAATGCTCAGAGACCGAATTTGTCTAAGAAATTCCCTCTGTGTTGCTCGAAATAACGGAAAGATTCAAGGGGAAATTTTAAGTTTTTGGTCCAGATTCGATTTTTCACGCTCCTTAGCTCAGGTCAGAATGTCTTATGAAATAGATTGAAAAGGAGGCCTTCTGCCGCTGTTTTCTGATAGCGATGCAAAAGCAAACAATTGATGATTCATTAAATAAAGCCGGGATTCTTTACAAATTTAAGGAATCGTTAAGCAACCTCGGTGGTTATTATAAAAACTGTAGAGGAAATTTCAAAACCGAGCCTGCCGTTGAAGAGGAAAAGGGATTCGATACCACCTTATCGGGTTATCCCCGAAACCATAATTATCGTATTCGGGGTGGTAAGGTGGTTCCCAGCTTTCGGTTGTATTGCCGGGAGCGAGTGGTCACGGCGCTATTCCCTGATGGGATGGAGTCGTTTCTCGACATCGGGTGTTGCCGCGGGTACTATGTTTTCAGGGCGGCGCAAAGTCCGCAGTGCCGGCTGGCCCTTGGAATCGATGTATTTGAGCCCTTTGTCTCCTTATCCAATCAGGTGAAGAAATTTCTCGGCGCAAATAACGCGGAATTCAAACTCGCATCTATTGAGGAGGTGGGTGCCCATGCAGAAAAATTTGGCGGACCGTTTCAAACCGTGATGACGATCGGGACTTACCACTACCTATTTTGGGGCAGCAGCCGGAGTGAAAATGCTTTTTATGACCACCGGCGAATACTATCCCTCTTGGCGGGCCTGTGCCGGGAAAGTTTGATTTTCTCTGGGCGGTTGGAACTGGAGCGATTGCCGTCCGAAATTGCGGCCAAAGCCTTGGCCCACGAAAAAGCGGATACCTATAATACCGCTGAATTTCTGGCCGTGGCTTCGGAATTTTTCAAAATCCGGAAGATGGGATTATTAGGCGCTTATCCGGTATTTTTAATGACGAAAAATAATAATTGACTCTCAGGGCATAAATTCCGGGGGCAGGACCGGGGTGGTTCCGTAATGTTTTTTATACATGCGGATGGCCCGGCGCATCACTTTCTTCCAGAATAGCAGGTTTGCCTTGAGTTCCCGGCCTGCCGGGCGTTTGGCATATTGGCGGATAAACAAGGCCAGTTCCCGCGATGTCAGTTCAAGATGCATGGCGGAAAAGAGCAATCCGCCAAGGTCTTTTACCATCCAGCGCAGAGGCGTTTTGTTACGTCGCTGCATACGGTGCAAGTCGATCAGGTAAAGCTTGATGGGGGTGCCATTGGAGAAATTTGACCAATCCCCCTTATCAACCATAATGTGATCCAGATAAAAATCCCGGTGATTGAGGCCATGCCTGTGGATTTTAGAAGCCAACCGGGCCACCTGACTAATGAGGGCTAAACGTATGTCCGCGATGGTTTCGGCATCTAATTGAGTCCAGGTTTCCTCAATTTGGGCCAGCTTTATTTTGTCTTTCAGCTCTTCCGTGAGGAGGAAGGATTCTTTTGCTGCGGGATTGAATCCGCGAATGCCGAATCCGGCAATTTTCTGGGTGGCCACGCCTGTTTTTTCCACCGCTTTGATGGCTTCGTATTCGTTGCATGCGCTAATGACCGGTAGATTTCCATGAAGGAGACTTTTCAGTATTTCACCCCAGCCAACACCCCGGTGTATTTTGAGAAAAAAAGACCGCCCTTGAATATCTATGCAGACAGTTCGCCGGTTGGCCAATTCCCTGAAAATTTCACCCGGCCAATCCATCAGCCGGTCGAACAAATCCGGCCCTTGGGGAAGGTGTTTTTGAAGAAAAGGAGATAGTTCGAGCAAGGGTTTAAGGGCTTTGTGAACTTTTTGATTCCATGCTCCGCATTTTCAGGAAGCTTGCAAAGATTTGTTCAGGAGTGATTTTTTCGATGCACGGCCTTTCATAGCGGCAAGCGGCGGCGTGTCCGCTACAGGGGCAAAAGCCGCCTTGCACTCTTTGGTGAAGTTTTCCCGGAGGAGCCCAGCGGCGGCTGTCGGTCGGGCCGAACAGGCCGATTGTGGGCGTTCCCAACCCGGCGGCGAAATGCAGCGGCCCGGTGTCGCCGGAAATAAACCCTCGGGCCTCATTCAAAAGGGCGAGAAACAAGTCGAGTGAATCGGTGGGAGGCAATACCGGTAGCGAATTATCCATACCTTGAAGTTCACTGAGCAACGATTGTTCCCTCTCAGTCGGACCGCTGGAAAAAACCAGCCTGGCACCGGTTTCCGCGGCCTGGCGGTGAAATTCGAGCCAATTCGTGAGCGGCCATTCTTTTTTCCCCCGGCTGGTGGATAGATGGCAGATGATTTCATGCTCACCCAGCAGTTCTTTTGCTTTTTCCGCCAAGGCAGGATCGGAGCAGATTTCCAATACCGGATTTTCCGGGAACGGAATTCCCAAAAATGTAACCAGGTGAAAATTCCGCATTATTTCATGGTGATAATAGGGTAGCTCCTCAATGGGGCGATGGTAACAATGTTTCCTGCCCAGAAACCCCCTTGGGGCGATTGGGCCGACCCGTAGTTTGGCACCCGCCAGAAGGCTCAGAATTGCGCCTCGGTCATTGCCGGAAAAATCGATGGAACTATCGAAACGCTCCCGGCGAAGCTGCCGGATCATGGGCCAGGACCGCCGCAAGCGGACTTTTCCCCTCACGCGTGGAAAGGCCCACAACCGGTCGATCCAGGGCAGATGCCGCAGAATGGGCACCGCCTCCTCCGCCACGACCACATGAAGTTCCGCGTCCGGCTGCTTATCCTTAATCGCCCGCAAGGCCGGAATGGTAACCGCCACGTCACCCAAATACTTGAACCTTATGGCGAGAATTTTTTTCATTTTTCGGGTGAAAAAAGGAGATTTACAGAATTTCCAATTTCCCCCTTACTTTTGCAAAAATAAAACAACAACTATTTTTAGAAAAGGTTGATTATGATTGTCGGAGTACCGAAGGAAATAAAAATTTTGGAAAACAGGGTGGCTTTGGTGCCAGCAGGTGTTGAGCTGCTCAAAATTGCCGGTCATCGGGTATTGCTGGAGACCGGAGCCGGTTTGGGGAGCGGTTTTTCGGATGAGGATTACCGGCAATTCGGGGCGGAAATTTTGGACTCGCCCAAGGAAATATATGCTATGGCTGACATGATCGTGAAGGTCAAGGAGCCTTTGCCGGAGGAAATTCACTTGATCCGTGAGAACCAGATCGTCTTTACCTATTTTCATTTCGCCGCATCGCTGGAACTGATCGAAGGCATACAGAAGAGCGGCAGCATAGCCATCGCTTATGAAACGGTGGAATCGGCAGACGGATCACTGCCTTTGCTTGTTCCCATGAGCGAAGTGGCGGGGCGGATGTCGATCCAGGTGGGGGCGGACTGTCTGGAGCATCCCCACGGGGGCATCGGCGTGCTGCTGGGCGGCGTTCCAGGTGTCGAGCCGGCCAGTGTAGTGATTTTAGGAGGCGGCGTGGTGGGGGCCAATGCGGCCAAAATCGCAGCCGGTCTCGGGGCCAGTGTATCCATCCTCGATGTGAGCCTGCCCCGTATGCGTTATCTGGATGACGTCATGCCGGCCAATGTGAAAACCATCATGTCGAACCCGGCCAATATCCGCCGGGCCATTGAGCGGGCCGACCTTGTGATCGGCGCGGTACTCATCCCCGGGGCCAAGGCGCCCAATCTCATTACCCGGCAGATGCTTTCCCTCATGCAGCAGCGTTCGGTTATTATTGATGTGGCGGTGGATCAGGGAGGTTGTGTCGAGACCATTCATCCGACGACCCACGACAAACCGATTTACGAGGTGGACGGAGTTGTCCATTACGGGGTGGCCAATATGCCGGGCGCGGTGCCCAAGACCTCCACTGTGGCTTTGACCAATGCCACCTTTCGCTACGTCCTCGAAATTGCCAACACGGGATTTCCGAAGTGCGTGAAAAAGCACCGGGAGATCGCCAAGGGAGCCAATATCGTAAGGGGCAAGATTACCTACGAAGGCGTGGCAGAAGCTTTTGACTTGCCCTACCACGAACTGGAATCGGTGATTTAGGTTTTGCTTTCGCCGAATTTGTGGTGGCGGTAGAGCCAGCGGGCGATGGCGGGGAGGAGGAGCATGGCTCCGAGCATATTGAGGAAAAACATGAAGGTGAGCAGGATGCCCATATCGGCCTGGAATTTAAGCTCGGAAAAAATCCAGGTGCTGACACCTATGGCCAGGGTCAGACCGGTAAAGACGACTGCGCTACCAGTTAATTTGAAGGCTGCGGCGAGGGCTTCTTCAAAATATTCACCTTGGGCAAAACAGGTTTGCAGCCTGGAGAACAGGTAGATGCCGTAATCGACACCTACACCTACACCCAGAGCAACCACCGGAAGTGTTGAGACTTTCAATCCAATGTCCAGGTATTGCATGAGGGCATAGGCCAGGACGGAAACCAGCCCGAGCGGAATGACAATGCAAAAAGCGGCTTTCCAGGAGCGAAAGGCGAGCAGGCAAAGAATAATCACGGCGGCGAAGACATAAATCAGAATGGGGAACTGGGCGGCGCTGACGACTTCGTTGGTGGCGCCCATCACTCCCACGTTGCCGCTGGCCAGGTTAAATTTTACCTTGGGGTCCTCGCTGTTGTTTTCTATGGCATATGCTTTGACGGCTGCGATGACCGATTCGATGGTTTCCGCTTTATGGTCCTCGAGAAAAACGAGAATGGGCATGACATCGCAATCGGCGTTGAGCAAACCGGTGGAGGTGTCGATGGGGCTGATAGCCTGGGCCAGGACGGCAGGGTGCCGTGGCAGTATCTGCCATTTGGGGCTCCCCTCGTTCCAGCCGGCATTGATCACCTTGGCCAATCCGGGCAGCCCGATAACCGATTGCACACCCGGGATGTTGCGCATATGCCACTCGAACCGGTCCATATTGGCCATTACCTCGTAATCGATGCAACCATCCGGCACCGTTTCCACGATGACCGATAGGAGGTCCACCCCGATGGTGAAATTCTTTGTAATGGTGGAACTGTCGATATTGTAACGGGAGGATTCACGCAGTTCGGGGACACCTTCGTTGAGGTCGCCGATTTTGATTTCGCTGGCTTTACGGTGGCCTGTAACAAAAAGAACGAGGGCAATGGCAATTATGACCAGTGAAATGCGGGCTTCGGATATTCGCGCCAATTTCGTCCATATAACGTTGGTGCGTTCTTTCCGCTGGGCTACTCTGGATAGGTACTCCGGTTTTAGACGAACAAAGGATAGGAGAACCGGCAGAAGGACGAGGGTGGTAAAGATAATTGTGGCCACTCCCAAACTTGCTGACTTGGCCAATTCCTGGATGACTTCGATCTTGATCAGTAAAATGGTGACAAATCCGATGGTATCGGTAATGAGGGCGGTCCCTCCGGGAATGAGCAGTTGGCGAAAACTCGAGCGTGCCGCTTCCAGGCTGTCTTTACCCAAAAATATCTCGGCCCGGAAGCAGCGAATCATTTGCACGCCATGGCTGACCCCGATGGCAAAGACCAGAAACGGCACCAGAATAGACATCGGATCGATGCCATAACCGAGTACATGCAAGAGCCCGATTTGCCAGATGACCGCGATGAGCGCACAGGCCAGTGGAAGGAGCGTCAGGCGCATGGATTGGGAGTAAAAGTAAACGAAGGACCCGGTCACCAAAAAGGAGATAATAAAAAACAGGATGACGCTGCGGGCGCCCTTGGCGATGTCACCGATAACTTTGGTGAACCCGATTATATGGATGGTCAGGCCAATGTCTTTGCCTTCCTCTTCGAACCGTTTCCGGATATTTTTTTCCAGGTGGTTGGCCACCATGATATAATCCAGTTTTTCTCCGGTGGCCGGATTGACCTCCTGTAACTGGGCGGAAACGATAGTCCCGCTGAAATCATTGGCTACAAGCCGTCCTACACGCCCGGATTTGATGACGTTTTCCCGCACTCTTTTGAGGCCCTCATCGGTGGGCTCGAAATCGTCTGGCACTACATTGCCGCCGGAAAAACCGTCTTCCACAATTTCCACAAAGCGCACGTTGGGGGTAAAGAGGGAAGTAACCTGGGCCCGATCGACACCGGGCAGAAAAAAGACCTCGTCGGTGACCGATTTGAGGATGTCGAAAAATTCAGGAGTAAAGATATCCCCCTCCGGCACCATAAGGGCGATAACGACCCGGTTGGCTCCCCCAAACTGCTCGCGATATTGGAGAAAGGTCTGGATGTATTCGTGCTGCAGGGGAAGTTTTTTGGTAAAGCTGACATCGACCCGCGCTTTAAAGGCGGAGTAAAACATTCCGGCCGTGACCAGCAAAAAGAGGGCGACCAGCAATCCCCGGCGGGCGAAAACCACCTTTTCGATTTTATTTACGATGTTATAATTTCGTTTAGCCATTGGGCCGCTTATTGGGAGGTCGAACTTGGCTCTGCTTCGGGAGGTTCCAACCGATGAACCCCATTGACTCCTACTGCCAGGAGGTACCCCTTGGGGGTTTCCACCAGTTCCGAGGTACCGATCAATTCGGGTTGTTTCCACAGTTTGAAAGATTTCCCCAAATCCCGGCTGACGAATAAGTTTCCTCCTTGCCCGGTCAGCACAATGAGGCCGTTACGGAGCAATACTCCAGAGGAGAGAAGCACCGGGACATCGTTTTCAATTTGTCTCCAACTTTCGGATCTGTCCTCGGTGAGAAAAATATTACCCCTTAATCCGTAAAGAAGGAGAATGCTTTTATCCACCGAGAGGACACCAAAAGAGGACCCGTAATAGGGAGACTTGAGCGTTTCCCAGGTTCGTCCCTGGTTCTTCGACTGCATGAGTGTGCCGCTTTCTCCCGCCAGGTAAACATAGCCGTCCTGGCCGGCGCTGATGCGGTTGAAATGAAGCTCTTCCTCTGAAATCCATTCCTGTTCCCAGGTTTTACCGCCGTCCTCCGTGCGCCGAAATTCCCCGTAGGCGCCAATGATGAATCCCCGATCCCGGTCGATGAAATAGACATCCAGGTAGCTCATGTCGGGCTCGAGTTCGGAGTTCACATTTTCCCACCATTCACCTCCGTTGGAAGAGTGCAGCATAATGCCGTTGTGGCCAACGGCCCAACCTTCATCGGCATCGGCAAAATAAACAGCCGTAAGGGTAGTGCGGGTGGGGGAGGGAATCTGTTTCCAGGTGAGACCGTCGTCTTTTGACATGAGAATATGCCCACGTTCGCCCACGGCGACAATCTTGGAGCCGACCACTTGAACATCAAGAAGCAGTGATTGGGAGGCCAACTCCATGATTTCGGAGGGGCCGTCGGCGCTGGCGGATAGGGTTTCCCTCATGAGCAGGAGGCAGACTCCTG
>JAJFLV010000073.1 GCA_021772535.1 Opitutales bacterium
TCGGATACCCACCCCCCGGTAAGGGCTCCAAGAGCCATTCCCACTGGCAGGGCTACACTGATCCATTTTGCATCGGAGTTTTTCCAATCGGCCCCGAGAAAATGAACCGGCACCCAATAGATCAATCCATACCGTGCGGAACTCTGAAAACCGATTCCAATGCTGGCTATCATAAACCGCCAATTTTTGATTACTGCCAGGTAGCGCTGCAAAGAGGTTTCACTAACACTCTTTTTCTCCTCACTTTTACCGTGGTCTGTGTCGTCCGATTCTAATTGAAACCCAAGCTCCTCCGGATGATCACGGACGATTAAATAGTAGGCTAGCCCTCCAACTAAAAGGAGGAGAACCGGAAGGCGAAAAATCCATCTCCAATTCAGGGATAAAAGATCGAGGATAACCAGGGAAGTCACAAAAGCCAATACGGAGGACATCCCTGCAGCAAAAACATAAAACCCAAAGGCTCTCCCTCTTTCCTCTTGCCCCCACCAGTTTGATAGGACTCGGCTTCCTGGCGCCCATCCCATGGATTGAGCAAAACCGTTGGCGATCCATGGGATAAACAAGCTGACAAAATTCGTCCCAAAGCTGACCACCCAATTCAAACTACAGGAAAGTAGGGCGCCGAGACTCATCATTCGGCGACCCCCGAATTTGTCTCCCAGATTCCCGTTGACTGCTTGCCCTATGGCATAAGCCCATAATAGCCCTGTGATCATCCACCCGATTGTATCTTTATTTATTCCAAGTTCATCCTCAATGCCGGGAATGGCGAATCCCAATGTCTGTCGGCCCGTATAGTAGAAAAGGTAACAGAACATGGTGGCCAGAAGCACACGCCACTGGGCCGCACGGAAACCGGGATTTGGATGATTGGCCATATTTTTCAGGTATCCCGCTTATATTTCAGATGCGTCGCCCTGAAATCGCTTCGAACGTTCGCTGTATGGTCTCATGGGCTTGCGGATGGATTTCGCATATCTGGACAAAGAGAAGGTCGAGTACAAAATCCCTCGTCACATTTGAAAATACCTCACAGGAAAAGGGATCGCGGTCGGTGGCCCCGAACAGGCTGTAATCCGCTAAATCTACCAACGGCGACTGGATGAAATTGGTTAAGGCAATGATTTTCGCACCCCGGTCTTTGGCAATTTCAACGGAACCCAGCAAATCTTTGGTCGAACCGGAAAAACTAATGGCAAAGAAGATATCTCCGGGTTCCAAAACGGCTGCCCGGATCGCCATCGTGTATCCTTCACAATCTACAGCAGAACAGATTCCCACCCGACTAAGTCGATAGTTGAAACCGTGAGCCAAAGCAGCCGAGCCGGCTATTCCGGAGGTTAGGACGAATCGGGTTTGGCAGAGCAATCGGGCAATCTTTTGCAGGACATTCCGGTCCAACAACTGAATCGTGTTCAATAAATCGGATTTGAGTTTTTCTCCGTAATCGTAGATCAAATCCGAATCTTTTCCTTTCGATGATTCCTGGAAAGTGCTCAATTCCTGCGCTAACAGGACCTTGAAATCCTGGAACCCAGCGCACCCGATTTTACGGCAAAACCGTATGATGCTGCCGTAGCCCAGGGAACTGTCCTGCGCTACCTCGGTAATGGACAGGTAGACTGCTTTGGGGTTTTTAAGGAAGTAATCTCCCACTTTTCTTTCAGCCTCGGTAAGGGAGTTACGCAAAATGTTGAAACGTAGTGGAAAAGAACAATCTCCCAACGATATTTCCGTATCCTCCAATCCCGAATCCGGATCGGGTCTTAAACTCACTGGATGGGAATTCCTGCTCACTGCTTTATTCCAAAAAATATTCCTTGAATTAATCTTGGATATAATATCCAAAATATTTTATCAAGCAGAATATAATATCCAGTTTATGCGCCTGTCAATAAATTTTGCAAATTTTTCAGGGCACTTGAAGTCGGATGCGGGAATTATTGATTACTTTCCAAAATAATTCCGGTCCTCGGCCTCAACTCTGGCCAACCGGTCGTCCGTAAAAGCAGGCTGCGTCCAGGCAAAAAACTGTTCAAACCCATTGGTTGAACGACGCGTGTAGGAGACCCGGCAACGGATATAGGCATTCCCCGGCCCCAGACTAAGGCTTCCTCTGGTCCCATGGACATGTTTGACTGTGTTTCCCTCCGGGCCGATAAACTCGATCATGAATCCTCCCGCGGCTTCGGGAAGTTTCCGCCCCAGAATATAAGGAGAACCTGATTCCTTGAGTGTGGTCCTACGATCCACTTCTACCGAGTATTGTTCTTCCGAAATATCGATTCGGCTGAGAATAACGCCGCTGGTGGCATAGAAATTTCCGGACCGGATTTCTTTTGTAATGCTCTCCGGCGTTAATTTTCCGGATCGCACCATGATCCAGCCGCGGCCCGGATTGCTTGCTTCCGTATCCCATTCCTTGAGGGTATGGGTGTCGTCTGAGGAAACGCCATAAACGACGAGGCCGGAAGTCAGCATATCATCCCACATGTCTTCGGTGGTGACATACCCCTCATCTACTTCGTGGGTGTGCCGAACTGTATTCGGGTGCCCGTTATGCAACTCAAACAGGTGCAATCCTTTGACCGGTTTCATGTCTTCGGTGGTGACGGCATACCGGTAGGTGGGATGATTGAGAATATGCTCCCCGCCTGCTGCCTTGGTATTATCCAAATGGTTTTGGATGATCGCGGTCACACTTTCGCTCTTGAAAGTCCAGTCGATTAGTTCTGGAATATTAATCGCGGTGCTATGGACATGCCTATGTCCGGTTATTTCTTCGCCCGGTATCAGGATAAAGTCTTCACGTGCCTTTTCCGGAAGTTTCACCGTAGCGGGATCGATAAAGATATTATGTTCGCTTAAAATGAGAAAATTGTATCCATGGTCATGGTACCATTTGGCAACCGCATCGGGACTTGAATCAGCATGCCCGCATAATGTCGTATGAGCATGGGTGTTGCCCTTGTACCAGTTATCCTTGTCCTTCGCATAAGCACTGAAAGCGAATACGACCAAATATGTAGCAACCAACAATGCGGGTTTATTTTTAGAATTATTCATTTTTTTAAGAGATGCTCCAAGTTTATCAATGCTTCCAGATCTGAATGAATGGAAATCGTTATTAAATATGAATTTCGCTATATCAGGAAGTTTCCCTTAGACCCTTGATTTCTTCTTCCAAAATAACTTCAAGTTTGCCTTACTGTCAACATCTGTAATCTCGCAAATAATGATTATCAGCCTGAAATGACGTCATTAAAATCTTTATCATCAATATATCATCTCAAGGACTGAGGTGTATTTCGAATCAGTTCACGAAAATACCAATTAAACCATGAAAAAAGAATCCTGGTTGTTTATGGGTTGTATCGTTGCTTTAACGACAACCTCCTTCGGGTTTATCGTAAGGGCCTTCCTTATAAATGAATGGGGGGTGCGATTCAATTTATCGGAATCGCAGTTAGGATCTTTGCAGGGCGCGGGGTTGTTTCCTTTTGCTCTCAGTATTATATTTTTCAGTTTATTCATTGATCGACTGGGATACGGGCGGACAATGGCCATGGCCTGGGTGGGACATGTTGCTTCTGCCGTTATTACCGTTACGGCCAACAGCTATGAAGGACTTTACCTGGGCACATTGCTCTTTGCACTCGCCAATGGAGCGGTTGAGGCGGCCATCAACCCTGCTACCGCCACACTTTTCCCGAAAAATAAAACCCATTACCTGAACATACTGCACGCAGGATGGCCTGGTGGGCTTGTTCTTGGCGGGATACTTGCCATTGCCATGAGTGGTATCGAAACGGATTGGGCGTGGCGGCTGAAAATCGGACTTTTTCTTCTCCCCGCGATTATTTACGGTCTCATGTTGATAACAGTTAGATTCCCAACTCAGGAGAGAGTGGCAGCGGGAGTTTCCTATCAGGACATGCTCAAGGAATTCGGATGGGCCGGTTGCCTGATTTGCTGTTTTTTTATGGCTTTTGCCTTTGATGAAATCCTTGGGGTATTCGGGTTGGGGTTAAGCCTTGGTCTAAAGTCCATAATCACACTGGTACCAACGGTTTTATTTGTTTATATTTACCGAAGTTTCGGACGCCCACTCTTTGTTTTTTTGCTCTGCGTGATGGTTCTACTGGCGACGACCGAATTAGGGACGGATAGTTGGATCGCCGCCCTGATGACTCCTGTTTTGGAAAAAATCGGCGGCAATGCCGGAAATTGGGTATTGGTTTACACTTCTTTGATCATGTTTGTGTTGCGTTTTTTTGCCGGACCTATCGTTCACCGGATCTCACCCCTGGGTCTGCTGGCGGCATGTTCTGCAGTTGCTTCGATTGGTCTTTTCTGGCTTTCGGCTTCGACCGGCCCTTTTTTGATTTTTCTTGCGGCCACTTTTTATGGAGTAGGAAAGTCTTTCTTCTGGCCGACAACCTTAGGAGTAGTTTCTGAGCAGTTTCCCAAGGGGGGAGCTTTAACCCTGAATGCCATCGCTGGAGTCGGGATGATATCAGTGGGAGTGCTTGGCAATCCCTTTCTGGGGGCGCTTCAGGACCGCGACTTGGACGAGCATCTTTATCGCGCTGATGCTGCTCTTCATGAGAAAGTAACGGGCCCCGAAGAAAAGAAGTTCAGCATGACCTATCGGGTTATTGACAAAAGAAACGTCGAATCCTCTTCAAACAAAGAAAAAACGGTCATAGAGGGGGTGCGAAAAGAAATCAGCCAAGCCACTCTGGCCAAAGTGGCCATTCTTCCAGCCATTATGTGTGGCTGCTATTTAGCCATGATTTTTTATTTCCGGTCGAAAGGCGGCTACCGGGCTGTTTCCATTGATGGCGAGTCTGCTTCCGGCAAGGTTGAGGAATAATGGAATTATAGTCTGTAGCAGGCGAAATCACCGTTTGTGTTTTTATGACGACATCTCTATATTTCCCGCGCTGAAATCCGGCGTTTGCAAAGCCCAGCCAAACTCCGGATACTTCCTGCAAAATGATTCTATTCCGGGCCGATCCATGACCATAAAGGCCGTTGAAAGCGCGTCGGACAAAACGGCGCTTGGGGCCAAAGCCCAGGCCTGTTTCTTTTCGTGTAGGGAGCTTCCTGAACGTGGATTGTAAATGTGCTCGCCTTTGACTGCCAATCCCGAACCGCTGATAGATTGATGACAAAGGTTCAAATCTCGAGTGTGATTACTGATACTGCCGAATTGAACGGGCCATCCCTGATGTCCGGTTGGCGCGTCCATTGCTAGCACAGTACTGCCGCCCGCGATGAGCAGAGATTGTGCAACTTCCCAATCCTCCAGAATACCAGCCATGCAATCAAGTGCGTAACCTTTCCCGATGCCACCCAAATCCAGGTTCAACCCAGCTCTACAAACCGTTATGGACAATGTCTCAGGACATAGATGAAGGAAATTGAAACCATTCTTTTTTCTGGATGGTTCCGGAAATTCCCGGAAAGTCGAGGCCACGTCGAATGCCCCGTCAGTTTTCTCACTCACAAACAAAGCGAGTTTGAGGCAGGCGAAGGTATCATAGCCGATTGCAACGGGAATTCCTAAAGTAGCACGGTTGATCTTTGAAACGTCACTGGATTCATCGTAACGGCTGAATTTTGTTTCCAAACGATCCAGTTCCCGGAAGGCTTCCTTGCCAGCCTGTTCGGCATAGTGTGGATCATCGGCGTCGACCATAATTTCAAAGGTGGTTGCCATGGCCTCATGCGCGAATCGGTGATGGGGCGAGTGGTCTTTCAAAGTCATAATTCCCGATTTATTTCAGCGATATAGCGGTTCCATAACTCCTTCTCGACATAGATAAGCAAAATTACACCGGGTCGAAGCCCGCGGTATTCAGTTTGATATTTTTTCAACAGTTTGGCATCCAGAGCTTCCTGAAGCTTTGTTGATACAATGATTACCAAAGAATCGGGGTTAGCCGGCAGTTCGTTCCAATACCCAATATTTTCGAACCGGCGCAAATACCACGGCAGAGGCCAATACTCCTCACTGATTACCTTGATCTGCATTTGCCGACCATCAGGAGATACCTCGGCCAAATTTTGCAGCCTCTGTGCGATTTCCAAAACATCGGAATTGGGATGAACGTAGGCGTAGGGATTCCTGGCATCGGCATAAAAGCGAAAATTTGTTAGATACATGCCTCGCACGAGCAAAATTGAAGCAATAAATAATAGAGCTATCAGGCCCAATCGAGGAAGGCGTTTTTGGTATCGATCATATAGACCCTGCAGGCCCGCTCCTGCCAAAAAGACAAGACCTAATAATATACTGAGAACCAGCCAGGGTGTCTTGTAAGGTATAAGGGAATAAATAATGAACAGAACCAAGGTGTAATAAGTAATAAAACGCCCTGGTTGTCCGGTGGACTCCGAAGGCCCATTGTTACCAAAAGTCATCACCGTGCCAACAATTGCCAAAGCGAAAATAGAAAATTCACTGGAAAAGACTCCTAATCCGCCTTCGAGTCCGATCAGGAGTTTGAGGTAATAATAAAAAGACTTTTCGTGACCTTGCTCCAATGAGTAAATAAAGGGCGAAAGAAGCGAATCCGGTATTCCTGGAAGATTTGTCAAAAACGACGAATAAAATGTTGCTGAAATAAGGGCAGCTAGAACGAAAGCAGCCAACCCATGATGCAGCAATACCTGTCTTTTAGTCAGGTTAAAGGTGGTTGAATCCAGAGTTTGACTCCTGTTTTTCGATAACCGGCAAATTACCAAGGCGGTTGCTACCGCCAGGAAGACAATCAGACTTGACTCCTTAGTGGCATGTAACAGGCCGGCAAATCCTCCAGTCCCCACTGCCCAAGTCAATTTCGGAGTCCGAGTATAACGCCATCCGCAAGCTAGCATGCCCGCGGTGAAGGTTATCAAAATAGATTCCTGTATATAATACCTGCTGTAATAAACCATGGCGGGAGAAACCGCCATAAGGGCGCCAGTGGAAACCGTGCCTATTGGGCCGAGGCCATCTCGCAGCCAAAACAATGACAATAACAGCAATGATCCAAAAATCGCAGAGACCAGTCGAACGGTATGTTCGTCGATTTCCTTTAGATTCTCCTGGTTGCGGAGCCATGCTATGGGGAGTGTAGAATAGTAAAGGGTGGGCCCATGAAAGTGTTCGGGATCGTACTCGTAATGGCCGGTTTCCAAAAGCTGCCCGAATTTTAGAGCCTGAACCGCCTCATCGGCATGCATGGGGCGTTCATTGAGGGAATGAGTACGCAGAGCCAAAGCGAGAGCAAACTCCAGCAAGAGGATTGCCGGTAAATATTTTGAGGCAGGTATCACAACGATAAATCCTCTGCAGGAATAAATCTTTTCCAGTTGGATAGCGATCAGAATTGCTGCATATTCGACATCTGCTGAAAATGGCGCCACACTTGTCCATAGTCATTCCCTCTTTCAACGAAGAGGCTGCCATTATGAATGGAAATCTTTCCCGAGTCGCTCAATGGTTGCATGAGAACTGCCCGGATTCCGAATTGATTGTGGTGGATGACGGAAGCGTAGACAAGACGCCAGAACTGGCTTCCCATCTGGCCAATCGGGTTATCACCATTCCTCATTCCGGCAAAGCGGCTGCCATCATTGCGGGTATCAAAATTGCAGGGGGAGAGGTTGTTTTGTTTACAGATATGGATTTGGACACTCCGATTTCCGAGGCGGGAAAATTATTGGAAGCAATTAGCCAGGGCGCTGATATTGCGATCGGGAGTCGTGGGCACACGCGACAAGGAGCGACGATACATCGCCGCATATTGAGCATCGGGCATTCTCTTCTGCGAAGTTTGCTCCTGAATCTCAAACTATCGGATTCCCAGTGCGGATTCAAAGCTTTTAAACGTGATGCAGCGTTGCGAATTCTCGAAAAAATGCGGATTTACCGTGCCGATTCAAATAAACCCTGCTCCGGCTATTGCGTAAACAGCGGGTTTGATTTGGAGTTCCTCCATGTTGCCCAACGCCTGGGATTTAAAATTTCAGAAGCGCCCGTAGTCTGGAAATTCTCTCAAGGAAGGCGGGTGCGTATTTTTAAAGAGGCGTTTCGAGGAATTTATGATATAGTAAGAATTGCCACGATGAAAAGGAAACCACTATGAAGAAATCCAATTTTTCCCTAATATTCATTATTATTTTCAACTGCCACCCGTTGCTAATCACCGCTGCTGATGAGGATGGCGAGAGTGGCTGGGTTGCATTGTTTAATGGAAAAAATCTGCAAGGCTGGATCCAGCACAACGGGACCGCCACCTATCACGTAGAGGATGGAGCAATCGTTGGAAGAACTTCAGAGGGCAGCCCGAATTCATTTTTGTGCACGGAGAGAGTTTACGGCGACTTCGAGCTGAAATTTGAGGTTAAAGTTGACCATGAGCTTAATTCCGGAGTTCAAATCCGATCAAAAAGCCTTCCGGATTACGAGGACGGTCGTGTCCATGGTCCACAGGTGGAAATATCCACTAATGGAAATGCGGGTTTCATTTATGGTGAGGCGCTCGAAACCGGTTGGTTGAGCAAGGATCGCAGCGATGAACAAGCTCGCAAGGCTTTTACAAGCGGGCAATGGAACAGCTACCGCGTAATAGCCAGGGGAGAGGTGATTCAAACCTGGGTTAATGGTACGCCTATAGCCAACCTGAAAGATAATATTTCTGGGATGAGCAGCGGTTTCATCGGGCTGCAGGTCCACAGTATCAAAAGTGGGGCGGGGCCCTTCGAAGTGCGCTGGAGAAATCTTGAAATTCGCCAGTTCGCTCTGAAGAAATAAAACCCGGCAAATATTCCTTATCCGGTTGAAGTTGGTATGCCGAATACTTCCACTTCGATGTAATGATTCATGGAGTCGGTTGTATTTCCTTTGCTATACAGCCGGATATATCGCCCAACAACCCCATCGGCATCAATGAGGCGGCCCTCGTAGGTTTCTATATAGGCATTATCCTTGCCCATGCCAAGTCCGGCGGAGTTGTCGTGGTCGTTGTTATAAACGGTTTGGACGCCGGAATTGAACTCGGGATCATCGGAAATTTGGACTATTATGTCATGGTATACGCGAGGCTGTGCATGGTAATGCCAGATCAGAATGGCGTAAATGGCAGAAGCTTTTTCCAGGTCGATCTGGATGTGTTGTAGTTTGGGACCAAGCTCAACGTAATAACCTTCTTCGCCCTCCTTATCGCCATCGGTGACGAATTCAAGTTCGCCGATGACAGGCCAATCATCACTTGAGGAAACGGTTTTTTCCGCCGCGAGGTTGGTAGTTCCTTCCGGGACCATGAATGCCGGCCGCTTGCCTGTTCTTGGCTTCTCGAGGTTGGCCACCTTGAAAGGTGCCGGAGTGCCGGCAAAGAGTGGCTTGGGCAGTTTGGTTTGCAGCGGTACATTTTCATCTGCCGGCAAAGCGTAAAGAGTTAATGAATAAAAAATGAATAGGGTAAAGCTGAAGCGGAAAAACATCGTTGGAGGGAGTTTAAACGACAAAATCTTCTGAAGTAAAATAGAGTTTCCGGCCCGCCTCGATTGCCTCGTTCACTTTGAGAACGGTGGCCTCGGTTTGGTAAGCGACTTCGGCCGGACAATTGAGAGGAGCGCCTTTGCGGATAGCATCGAAAAAGTTTTCCAGGTGCGGCTGGTGAACGGGTTTGTTTACCTCCAGGGGAATTTCCCAAGCAGCCAGTTCAGCCGTTTCACGGACATCGACTACGTTGCTGCGCTCCTTTTCCCAGGGCTTTATTTCGGCGTCATCTCCCTTGCGCCGGATATATTTAAGTCGCTTCCATTCGTCCCATTCGGGCGCATGGGCCTCCCGGAATGCCCGCGTAAACTTGGGATTTTCGGACATTTTGAGTGCCCCCTCCGTCCCCATAAAATACTCGAAATAGCCTCCGCCCGCGCTGGTGGTGGTTAGAACTTGGTAAAAGGCGCGAACCGTGCCTTCTGCCGTTTCATATTCATAGATGGCCATTATATTGTCCTGCCAATCGCGATTAGTATAGTAGTCGAGGCCACCGTCGGCGGTAACGGCCTTGGGGGTAGCGCCGAGAAACCAGTTGAAAATATCGATTTGGTGGGCCCCAAGGTCGGAAATGGGACCGCCGCCATATTTCTTGAACCAGCGCCAATTGCGAAACTCCCGCATACTGGCGTAACCAAATTTTTCCAAGGTAGCCGGTTCCAGCGGGTATTTGCGCGGCCATCCGATATCCTCGCTGACAGCCCGATTCCATTGGCCGTTAACATTGGTGACGCGGCCCAGGAGACGTGCTTCTTGCAGCAATTTCTCCCGCACGTGGATGTACCGGGGATTGGAGCGGCGTTGATGCCCGATCTGGAGCAATTTACCCGTTTCGCGTGCGCCATGGATCATTGACCGGGCGCCCTCGTGGGTATTGGACATCATCTTTTCGCAATAAACATGCAATCCCGCCTGGAGGCAGGTAACGGTCTGTTTGGCATGGACAAAGTCCGGGCTCGCGATGAGGACTGCATCAAGGCCCGATTCTGTCGTCAGCATTTCTTCGTAATCGGTATAAACATTAACCATGTGGCCGTGTTTTCGAAGTATTCCCTGACCGTAGCGCTGGCTGTAGGGCCAGATGTCGCAAACGGCCTTGAAGCGAATATCCGGAATTTTCAGGCACGCTTCGATGAGGACGCGCCCCTGGGCTCCAACCCCGATTATTGCCACATTCAACTGCCCGCTGGAACCGCTCGCGGCTGTCAGGTTTGAGGGACGGGTCAAGAGCAGCCCGGCGCCCGCTGCCAAACCGGTGCGTAAAAATTCCCGCCGGTCGAGAGAGCCCGGGGTTTTTTCGGTCTGGGGTAAATCCTTATTATCCTGCATGAGGGGTTGGAGTTAGAGGGCGTCTAAGAAGTAGAAATGTGCGATGGTGCGCCGCGGAATCGAAGCAGCGCAAGGCCGTTTCGCGCGTAGCGGGCTGCAAGCCCGTGAGCGAGAAACAAACGCCGCGACCTTCGATGCCCGCCCGCATCCCTTCGGGACAGGGTGTTTTGAGGCATCAGCGGCGTTGCATCAACCGAGTAAGGGCTTCCAGCCCAAACTTCGATTGATGCGCCTTGCTGAATGTCACAAATCATTTCTGCCATTGTCATTTCGATTTTTTAGACCCCCTCTTAGTCTTTCCAAATTACCAGACGACTGTGTTCAACCAGGAAAAGCGCCGCGCAGGTCAAGCCAACATGAATGCCGAGGAAGACGATCCCCTCATTATCGGCGACCGCCATCAGGCCTAAACTGAGAGAAAGGAAAAGAAGCCCGCTCAGAATCAGCGAGATCTTCGATTTTATGCCCAAAAGGACCATCACCCCGACCAGAATGAGAGCGTAACCCAGTGAGTGCGCATAGGGTTTGGTCAGAGCCTCGGGAAGAAACGAGGCCCCGGCGATTCCTTCAGCCAGGCGTCCCATGTTTTCGTAATAATTCTCAAAACTATAGCTGAGATCTCTCTCGAATTTTTCAATACCGGCCAGAAGGAGACGCAGGCCGATGAAGAGCCGAAGCAGAAGAAGGGACCAGACCGGTCCAGTCCAGCCTTTCAAAAAGGTTTTCTTGTTCGGCGAATCTGTCATGGGGTCCAAATTTTCTTATTCAAATTGAATTGGTTCAAAGACAAAACGCTCAAAGTTTTTCCGCCCAGATGTTTCGGAATTGAACCAGATCTCCATGCTCCTGAAGCATGAGCGGACCCGTGGGGGCTTCGTTCTCGGCAATCGGACCGCCGGTGAATCCGGGTAGTTCAACATCTTCATGGATAAGGATTCCGTTATGGTGGACGGTGATGCGGGCGCTCTTTGTTTTCTTGCCCTTTCCGTCAAAACGTGGGGCCAGGAAAACGATGTCGTAAGTTTGCCAATAAGTCGGTGGAGCGCAGGCATTGACGCGTGGTTGGGAAACCTTGTAGATGCCGCCGCACTCGTTATCGAGACCCTCCAGACCGTAACTGTCGAGAACCTGCACCTCGTAGCGGCCATGCAGATAAACCCCGCTGTTGCCGCGCTTTTGGCCCCGTTTGACAGGCATAAACGGCGTGCGGAATTCAAGGTGTAGCCGGTGGTCTCCAAAAACCTCTTTTGTCACCAGGGAACCCGTTTTCGGGACCACTTCCATGGCGCCATCGCTCAGTAGTTTCCAGCGGACTTTTTTTGCCTTTTTATGAGTCCATTGGCCGAGGTCGCGGCCATCCAGCAGGACGACCGCTCCGGGTTCCGGTTTTGCGCCCAGGGTGGGGGAGGGGCGGTCATATCTTTTCAGTGCAAAAGAGCCGTTCTCCAAACCATGAAACCTCCCGCTGAATTGCTCCTTATCGGCGCTGCCGTTCCAAAGGGATGCAGCAACCAGAAGACCGTGGGCGGTGATTTGCAGGACTTCATCGCCACCGCGCCCGATCGTTTTTCCAAACTGAAGAGAACCATTCTCTACCGAACCGTGAAAAGTGACGTATGCCGTGGAGCGCTCATCCAGGGTATCGTAAAGGAGGGATCGGTATTTTCCTCTGCCAAGAGCGATCATTTGCGCATAAAATGGCTGACTCCGGCCATCTTCGAGAATGCGTTCCCCTTTCCAGTCGCCCATGTAGCTGTCAGCCTTGGCGTCGCTTCCCGACCCCAAAAAGGCGAAAATTGAAGACAAAATAATTGCTGTAATTCGGAATTTCATACTCCCCATCCCTTTCGATATTGGTAGGTCGAGCCTACAAACTGGTTGGCTTCCGCAACATTGGTGATTTTCAAATTAGGTCCATCCCACTCGATCTTCCGGCGGGCCCGGATGGCCACATTGCCCAGCAGGACGGTTTCCGTGAAGGGTCCCGCATAATCGAAATTAGAACCGCAGGCCGGGCCCCCTTTGCAGGCATCGACCCATTCCTGGCGCGGTCCCCCTTTGACTCTTGGGATGGTTTTCTTCGGGAAAAGAGGACGCAGCTCCTTCATTTTTGTTTCCGGAACCAGCCGGGGGCTGCCCCCGTAAGTGCCTGTCCGGATAGTGGCCCGTTCCCCAATGATGAGAGTGCCGTTATCCTCGATTTCATAATCCGGGGAGACTTCCGGCGGCAGCATTGGTTTAAGCCCGCCGTCTTGCCAGGTCACTTTTACCGGAGGCATTTTTCCGCGGGCCGGAAATTGATAAGTGACAACCGAGGCCTCGGGCGCCGCGTGATCGTTGAATTCCGTCGAAACTGCTTCCACAGTGGTTGGATGGCCGAGGTCGAGCGACCAGAAAGCCGCATCCATGATATGGCAACCCATGTCTCCGAGGGCGCCGCAGCCAAAATCCCACCAAGCCCGCCATTTGAATGGGGCGTAGGCGGGGTCGTAAGGACGCTCTGGCGCAACCCCGAGCCACAGATCCCAGTCCATCGATTGGGGAACCACCGGGATAAATTCCGAGTGGTCGGGGGCGTCGATTCCCTGCGGCCAGATGGGCCGGTTGGTCCAGTGGTGAACCTCCCGCACGTCGCCTATCACGCCGGCGTCAATCCATTCCCGGATGATCCGGGTTCCCTCCTCCGAGTGGCCCTGGTTGCCCATTTGGGTGACTACTCCATATTTACGGGCCGCGCGGGTCAATTCGCGAGCTTCCCAAATCGTCCGGGTCAGTGGTTTTTCGACATAGACATGCTTGCCCAACTTCATAGCCCACATGGCGATGGGGAAGTGCATGTGATCGGGTGTCGAAATGACGACCGCGTCGATCTGTTTTTCCAAATCATCGAACATCCGCCGAAAATCCTGGTAGCGGGGAATCTCACCTTCTCGGTCCAGAAGTTTTTGCCTTTCGGGATATGCCTCCGGTTCATCTTCCTCCAACAAGTCCTCCAGGGACTCATCGATTTTCGCCAGATCGACATCGCAAAACGCCACCACGTTTTCACTGGCCATGAACCTGAGGGCGCTCCTGCCGCGTCCGCCCACTCCAACGATGGCGACATTCAGCCTGTTATTGGGGGAATTGGCGGCGGCGCCCACCGTGGAATAGAGGCCCGAAGGCAGGATCAAAAAGGAGGCTCCGGCCGCCGAAGCGCCTTTAATGAATTCCCGCCGACTGACGGTTTTCTCAGCAAATTTGTTCTCTTTCATGATTACATCCCCATTGTTCAAAAAGTTGGCCTTCAAAAAAATCAACTGATTGATAATAAATAAGATAAGTTATTTGTTCTACCCGGTTACCTTCACTGGGAATAAGATAAAACAATGCCCCCTTTTATCAACAACGAATGAACACTAAAATCTACGGATATTCAATAGTGTAGCGTTTTTTGGGCTTCATTCGCCGTTTCATTATGGAGATGTCTCTTTCTCCACGGTTCAACGCAATTCCTGCCTCCTGCGGATTGAGTAGAACCTATCTCAAATTCACAGATGAGTGATGTTTGTAGAGCCACGGTGGCAGATGCCAGGCGGCTTTGCGCACCGATGGGCTGGACGCCCCTCGGGCGCAAACCAACGCTGCAGGTGCTGCCGTGCCGCACAAATCCTTTGGACAGAGGCAGTAATGTGTTTGAGCAGCGTTCCGGCGAGGCTGCAGGGCTACCACAGCCCGGCAAGTCTCGTCACGCCTTGCTCAAATCCCATAATTGCTCTCTGCATCAACATCATCGAATTTGAGATAGGTTCTAATACTTTATATTGGGATTTTTGTCGGTTTTTCATAATAGTGAACAATAGATCACATAATTTACAAAAACGCAAGCACTTTTTTCAAAAAAATGCATTTTAATAACTCGCCTTAAGCATCAACAAGATACGGGATTTTTCATCCCTTTTCACACCAATTGATTACGCAAACCGACCACTTATCCAACCTGATGTGCACTGGAAAAAGTGGACATCACCACAATGTGGAGGAACTGCAAAAAGACCTCGATGAGTGGATGGATTACTACAACGAACAAAGGCCTCATTCGGGCCGTTATTGCTACGGCAAAACGCCTATACAGACCTTTAAGGACTCAAGGCATATAGCCGATGAAA
>JAJFLV010000074.1 GCA_021772535.1 Opitutales bacterium
CATGCTGGGTGTGATTGGTGGTGGCAAATATCAATCGTCTGACGCCGGACCGGCGGCACTCCTCAAAAACCTGGTAGGTGGCTTCGATATTGTTTTTGCGAAGGCTGGACCAAGGAGCCCGGGGATCGGGGTCGGCGGCCATGTGGATGACCGCGTGCAGACCCTCGAATTTCCCTTTGATCTGGTCTTCCTCCGACAGATCGCAGCAAATGGAGGGAAAGGGCGCCGGGCCGAGGGTGAAAGAGGTCAGTTCATAGTCATTGCCTAAGCCAGCCCGAAGAATTCCACCGATGCGGCCTTCGGCCCCGGTGATGCCTACTTTTCGTATATCAGTCATTTTAATAATCAGGATCAGGAGATGAAAAACTCAATAATTCCCCGAACGCCCCAGCCGGTCAAGAACAGGCCGCTTATGAGGTTCAATGTTCGCAGCCCCCAACCCATCCGCAAGGGCCGGGGAAGGAAATTCCAGTCGGTCCAGATCATCAGGAGGCACCACAGACCGCAGGTAAAAACCCCACCAAACAAGGCTGCCGGAGTGACGATCAAGACCGGGTTTCCCCCCAGCCACATGATGCTTAATCCGACCATCCCGCAATAGACGACGACCCAGCATCTGACGGTGGACAGGGAGCATTTTTTGACTACTGGAATAATGGGGCTCAAGCATTCCTTGGCAGTTCTGGTGAAGAGTTCATAAGCTGCCAATATGGTGCCGAAAAAGGCCATGAAAACACCTGCCTGGTAAATGTAGATCAACTTTGGGTGGAGGGCGGTTAAAAAATCGGCCTGGAGGGTGAGCAACTGCAATCCGGAGGGAATAACCTGCCGGGGGTGAAGAACGGCCGCCCCCAAAATCGAGAAGGCAAAAGTGAAAAGGATGACACAGGTAAAGGAAATCGAGGTGTCGCAGAGGGGCGCTTTTAACCATCGTTTGCCGATTCGAACGTTGTCATCATCCCCGGCTATGGAAACTCCTTTTTCCCCTCCCGTCGTATTACTACCCAAGAGGCCCCAACCTTTTTCCCGCATCATGCCGATATAACCAAAATAGTCGTAAGTGCCGCCACCCAACGCGCCCAAGTAAGCGCCCACCTCGATCCATACGGGGCGGGCGGCAATAGCCGGGTAGCTGGACGCCACCCACGGTTCGTAGGAGGGCAACCTTGGGATTACTGCCCCTGCCAGGGCGGCCGACCAATCGGGTTGGGAAACCGCACAGGCGGCCAGGATACAAATTAAAAAGAGCGTCACGATGAGCGTTTGGGTATGCTCGAGAGCGGTGTAGCTTTGCACAAAGGTCAGGGTAATGGCGATTGCCACAAATATCGTGCCCCAGATTCGGGGATCTCCCCAGAGGAGGTTGTCTTCCGTACCGAAAATCCATACTGCCAACGACCCCAGCATTTTGGGCAGGCCTGAGAGCCAGAGAGGAAAACAAAGAATGGTTAAAACAGCCAGAATCCAGACCACCCATCCCCTCGGTCCGGGCAGGTAAGCCCATCTCTCCACCGGGTGTTCTCCCGTCAATGTAAAGTAGCGGGCGGCGGTGTAAACCTGGACGAACTTCATTAACCCTCCGGCCAGAAAACACCACATCAGGGCATAGCCGAAAATCGCTCCTCCCCGGGAAGCAAAAACCGTTTCTCCGCTGCCTATGGTAACCGAGGCAATAATCGCTCCCGGCCCGAAGAAGGCGAAAACCGAAAGAACTCCCTTTTTTTTCAGGGAATCATCCAGCGGAGGGTAGCGGCAAGGCTCGTTCATGACGGGAGATTCTTGCGGCGCTTGCTTTTTACATTCATAGTTTTCTCAATATTAACATCATCGTTCGAATTTTCCCTTCCGGGTTCCGAACCAACCCATGCATGCTTATGAAAACTTTTCACACTCTATCCTTATCTGCAATACTGATCCTTTTTCCGGTTATTTCACTGGTGGCGGAATCAATTCTCCTAATTGGAAATAAAACGGACGACACCCTCACCTTCGTCGATGCCAAAACCCTGGAAGTCCTTGGTGAGACAACAACCGGGAGGGGGCCGCATGAGCTTGTGGCCAGTCCCGACGGCAAATGGGCTTATGTGGCCAACTATGAAGGGCCCGGCGACAGCCTTTCCCTCATCGATGTGGCCGGTCGCAAAGAAGTGAAAAAAATCCCTCTGGAACCCTACTTTGGGCCCCATGGAATTACGGCATCAAAGGACGGTTCTAAAGTCTATGCCACTTGTGAGAGGACCCGGTGTGTGATTGAACTTGATACGAAGAAACAAAAGATTGCACGTTCTTTTAAAACCGGCCAAAATGGGACCCATATGCTTGTTTTAACCCCCGACGAAAAACAAATTTTTACCTCTAATATGGGCAGCGGTACCGTCTCCGTGATCGATTTGGAAAAAGGAGAATCCGTCGCCACCATCAAAACCGGACAGGAATGTGAAGGGATCGATATTACACCGGATGGAAAGGAAGTATGGGCCGGCAACCGGGCCGAGGATACGATTTCAATCATCGACGCCTCCAGTCATGAGGTGATAGCGACGGTTTCCTGCGAAGGCTTTCCCATTCGTGTAAAAATAACTCCCAATGGCGACCGGGCCCTGGTCTCCTGCGCCCGCAGAAACGAGCTGGCGGTGTTCGATGTGGAGGAGCGAAAACTGATCAAACGCATTTCCACCGGAACTATTCCGGTCGGCATCCTCATCGAACCCAATGGAGAAAGGGCTTTTGTGGCCAATACCCGTAGCCACAAGGTGATCGTTTTCGATTTGCAGACTCTTGAGATTGTGGGGGCCATCTCCGCTGGTAATACTCCCGATGGTTTGGCTTGGGCCATTTCCAACTGATTCGGGCAAGAGGGAAGGATAAACGAGGCATGGGAGATTACAGGCAATGCTGCGTCAAAATCAATGGATGTGAAATCAGCCTGAAACGCGGTGGAATCGGTCCACCCATGCTTTATCTTCATGGCGCCGCCGGGGCGGGGGCATGGCTACCGTTTATGGAAATCCTGGCCGGGCATTTCGATCTGATCGTTCCCGAGCATCCTGGGTTTGGCACTTCGGAGACACCGGATTGGTTGGATAATATTCACGATCTGGCCTATTTTTACCTCGATTTTATAAGGGAATTGAGATTGCGGGATTTTCATCTTGTGGGGGGATCGTTGGGTGGCTGGATCGCTCTCGAATTGGCTGTGCGATGCTCCTGCTCCCTAAAGAGCCTGACGGTTTGTAGTCCTGGAGGGATTTATGTCAAAGGGCTGCCCTTGAACGATCCTTTTTTGTGGGACTCTGAAGAGAGCGTGCGCAACCTGTTCCACAACCAGGAAATTGCCGACCGGCTGCTTGAAACGGAGCGAACCGAGGAGGAAAAAGGCGTGGCCTTGAAAAACCATTTTACCACCGCCCGGCTCGCCTGGTCGCCTCGTAATCACGACCCCCATCTATACAAATGGCTGCATCGGATCGATGTGCCCACTCACATTATTTGGGGAAAACAAGATCAATTGATACCGGCTGAATACGCAAAGGAACTTCAAAAGCTGATTCCCAATTCCAGGGTGACTCTATTCGACCAATGCGGCCACCTTCCCCAGACCGAAAAAACAACCGAATACTGCCAGTCGATAATTGACGCGATCGGAGACTTCGAGGGATGAAGTTTTATTTATTTCACCTGATGCCCTATGCGGATCTCGATCCGGAATGTGCCGCCCGGCACAACACTTCATGGGTCACCCTGCCAAACAGTTATTACGATCCGAAAAAAGGAGCGGCTCTTTATAATCGCTATATCGATGAACTGGTGCGGGCTGAAGAACTCGGTTTCGATGGAGTTGGGGTCAATGAGCACCACCAGACCGCCTATGGCATGATGCCCATACCCGGCGTTATTGCCGGGGCCCTGGCCCGTGAGACCAGCAAAATCAAATTCACGGTTCTGGGGCGAGCTTTACCTCTGCTCAACAACCCGCTGACGGTAGCAGAGGAGTACGCCATGCTCGATAATATCTCCGGCGGCCGGTTGATTGCTGGTTTCGTGCGTGGGATTGGAGCGGAATACCATGCCTGGGGCGCCAACCCCTGCGAATCCCATGCCCGTTTCCATGAGGCACACGATTTGATCATTCGGGCCTGGACCGAACCGGGACCGTTTCCATTCGAAGGGAAATATTACCAGTTCCGTTATGTAAACACCTGGCCGAGGCCGTTGCAGGAACCCCATCCGGAAGTCTGGATACCCTCCCAGGGAAGCCAGGAGACAATCGAGTGGGCGGCTCACCCGGACCGAAAATATTCCTACATGATGACCTTTAGTCCGGCCGTAGCGGTGGCCAAGTATCTTGATATGTATCGGCAGGCGGCCCAGGATTACGGTTACACCGCGAGCGTTGACAAGCTGGGCTGGTCCATTCCGGTTTATGTGGCTGAGAGCGATAAAGCGGCGATTGAGGAGGCCCGGGAACATATCGAAAACTTTCGCAACCGATTCCTGAAAATGCCGTTCGAGATGCTCATGCCTCCCGGCTACACTTCCCCCGCCTCTTATCTGAGGATGAAAGAGGCCAAGGCCTCCATTTTTGCCCGGCAAACGATTGAGGGTTTAATGGAGAAAGGGATGTTCGTCTGCGGCAGCCCGGAAACCGTGCGGGACCAGTTGGCAGGATACCAGAAGCAGCTCGGATTCAATATTCTCCTTTGCCTTTTGCAATTCGGCACCCTTCCGGCAGATTTAACGGCCAAAAATATGGAGCTTTTCGCCCACGAAGTCATTCCCGCCCTGAAACCCCTGGGGGAAATCGGCGACGTCACCTGACTTCCGGATATTCTTTCAATCCCGGCGTCTTTTTTCCCAGACTTCAGGATTTAGCAGGTTGGGCGGGTGCTCTCCGCGAAGAATCATCAACATATCCCTGGTCGCCACGGTGATTGATTTGAGCATCATTTCGAGGGTCACTCCGGCAATGTGGGGAGTGGCGATCACATTTTCTAAAAACCGCAATGGATTGTCCGGTGGAGTCGGCTCCTCCGCCCAAACATCAAGAGCGGCGCCAGCCACATGGCCGCTTTGCAGCGCTTCGAGCAAATCCGCCTCCACCACCAAAGCGCCCCGAGCGACATTGACGAGAAAAGAACCTTCTTTCATCCGGGCGAGGGTTTCTTTGTTGATCATACCGTTGGTTTCGGGCAAGGAGGGAAGGTGAAGGGAGACGTAATCGGAAAGGGGGTACAATTCGGTGAGATCCTTTAATAGTTCCACTCCCATCTGCCGGGCTCGCTCCTCATTCACGAAGGGATCGTAAGCGACCACTCTCATTCCGAAAACACGGGCCATTTCCGCCACTCGCCCGCCGATCCGGCCAAGTCCCACCAGCCCGAGCGTCTTCCCGACCAGTTCGAATCCTCTTTGCTTTTTTACCTTGGGCCATTCGCCCGCCTTCATGGTTTTATCGGAGTTTGTGATGTTGCGTGCGAGGTCGAGGATAAAACCAAAAGCCAGTTCGGCGGTCGACTCGGTGGGCGCATCCGGTGTGTTCAGAACACAAACTCCATGGTCGGTGGCTAATTGCACATCCACGCTGTCGTAGCCAATGCCAAGCCGGGTGAGGGTTTTGAGTTTCCTGGCCCTTTCATATGTGGCCTTCTCGCGAGCCGGGAAAACCGCGCCGATAAAAGCGGCGTCGGCTTCCTCCAATTCTGTAAGCGGATCGTCCGGATCGGGGTTTTCGACGGGACCGATCAATTGCGCCTCTTTTCCAATTATTGCGCAGGCTTCCGGTGGAATTCCTAAATCGTACCAAACTTTATGCATGATGGTTGATTAAATTTTTGGGTTGAAGTTATTAAGTTAAGAGTATCAAGCCGGCTTTTGTAGAAAATAATTCACGCAAATCGAAATAGGTCAAATACCGGTTTTCCAGGATTTTAGTTCTTCCACTGTTTTAACGTAGGGTTTCAGCGACAGCAGGAGGATTATGGCGGAAATCAAATGGGCGCCCACGCCGACGCAGAGGAGGGAATACCGCAGCATTTGCAAATCCATAAAAACGTGTTCGGTCAGAAAGGCGATGGCGGTGGGTCCCATCCCCAGACCAATGATGTTGATAGCGAAAAGGTAGATGGCGGAAGCCTGCCCGCGCATTTGCGGCGGCATCATTTCCTGAACGGCGGCGGCGGCGCATCCGAACGGCATGGCTCCGGCGAAAAGAGTGGGAAAAATAAGGAACAGGGACCAGCCCGCTGATGGCATGAGTGGATATAGTACCCCGAACGGTAGCCAAACTACGGCGGCGATAAAAATCGCCAGCATGTTGGCGCTCTTGAATCCCTTGCGGGTTAAAAAATCGGCCAACCTCCCCCCGCATAATACTCCCAAAGCTCCCGCCGCCATGGTTACGAGGCCATACCAGATGCCTCCTTGTCCGGGGGACCAGCCGTAGGTGCGCCCCAGAAACGCCAGGTCCCAGAACCCTCCCGAATAAGCGGCTACGGAAAGGAAAGCTACTCCGAGATTATGGCAAAGAACCGTTTTCCAATTCTTTCGCAGGTAGCGGACCACTTCCCCTACCGGAACCTGGACAACATTTTTTCCTTTATGCAGAATTACGCCGCGGCGAACCGGTTCTTTCACCGTCCAGAGCAGTGGAGTCAGAAGCAATCCTGGTATACCGACGGCGAAGAAGACGATCTGCCAGGGACGAAGATCGCCCAGAAGGGGGAAAGGGATTCCCTCTCGCGCCGTTATCAGGTCAGTCGCCCAATTGAACACAATGGCCCCTCCGGTGAAGGCGGCTCCCGAACCGAAATAAATTCCCATGGAATAGACACTCAGGGCGGTGGCCAACTTGTGCCGCGGAAAATAATCTGTGATGAGGGAAAAGGCGGACGGTGACAGGGTTGCTTCGCCCAGCCCGACTCCCATTCTCAGGAGGAGAAGTTGCCAGAACCGCCCGGCCAAACCGCACAATGAGGTCATGGCACTCCATAAGGCTACTCCGATGGCGATGATCCCTGTGCGGTTTCGGGAATCGGCCAGCCGCCCCATGGGGATGCCGAATAATGTGTAAAAAATGACGAAACTTAACCCCCCAATATAGCTCACCTGCATATCCGTCAGATCGAGGTCGGCTTTCATCGGTTCCACTAGCAAGGCGATAATCTGGCGATCTACAAAAGAGAGGATATAGAATATCATCAATATCCCGACCACATACCAGGCATAGCCTTCAGGCGGATAGGGCGGCTCCGGCTGATTGTCACTTGCGTCGGCGGTGTCACCTATCGTTTCATCAATATCCGTTGGATCGTCCTTCATAACGGGCAATCTCGGTTGCGGTTAGTCAGAAAGACATGCGGAAGGCATTGAAATACCACGACCGGTTGACGGGCAAGAAGCATTCGCCCCGGACAGGGGAAGTCAAGGATGGAGCCGCCCGCTCTTTAGGTATCGGTTTTTCTTATTGCGGGGCAATCAAGGCGCAAACGGCTCCCGAGGGGTCTTCAATAACGCACATTCTGGAATCGCCCATTTCGCGAGGGGGGCAAATAACCTTTCCTCCGCGGTTTTCGCATTCCTTCACCGCTGAAGCAAGATCCCTGACATTAAAATAGATCATCCATTGCGGAGGAAGGTTGGCATTGGAGCCTCGGGCATGACACACCCCGACCAGCGCCTCCTCGTTCTCTGGCGATTTCATCACATAATCGTCATAATCACCCATCGACAACGGCTGCGGCTCCAGCCCGACGACGGAACTGTAAAAATCCCGCAATTCCTCTGCCTTCCCCGTCGTTAAATCAATCCAGCAAATTCCACCAATTTCTTTTGCATACATAGCTTTATTTTTGACAACAATTAATTACTAAACAGTTTGTGTGATCTTTAGGAAATTTTTTAGGTACATTGTAAAATAACTAATTTTTTTCCACCAGTTCACCCTCTACATAGCGGTGGATCATTCCGGAGATTAAGGTCTGGTAGGGGATGCCTTGTTCCATGGCTTTTTTTTGAATACCTTTAAGGTCGTGATCGTATAAGCGAATGGTTATTCGACGGTTTTTCCGGAAGGTTTTTTCGGCTGCTTTGGCCACCTCACTTAGTTCATCTGAGGAGGGTGTATGCAATTTGATCTCTCCCTCCTCATAAGAATTCAGGATTTCCCGCTCCTCTTGGTCCAATTTCAATTTAGGTTTACGAGTTCTTTTTATTTTTGTTTTCATTTTTATAATCCCGTGTGGCTTTTCGGCTTGGAATGATTGTTTTCAGGAAGATTTCATCGCCCTTTTTTAGGTGGGGGACCAGGTAAATGTATTCATCGACCAGGACAAAATAGATTCTTTGGCCCGGGTATTTCCCTTGATTGGGATGGTTGGACAATTTCCAATAATTCCCATGTGAAAGATGGAAAATAATTTCTTCAAATGAAATACCCCGTTCTTTTTTAAGTTTTTCATTCTTTCTGGGATTCCATTCAAATTTCACAAATTTAGTGTGTGCCTAATTGATGCACAAAGTCAAGGTTTATTCCAGGCAGAAAACAATTTATTAATTCAAACAAAAATTTGAATTTCTGGGTAATCCCTAAGAGTTGTGGTAAGGAACGTGCCGGGAATTATTGGAGCCAGCCGGTTAACTTTGCCAGTTGGCGGCAGTACTCAACGAAGTTGGGCCAGGATACATCGTGGGGTATGGCGTGGTCGCAACCGGGGATGCACCCGCCCGCCTCAACCGCCGGTCTCAGCCGTTCCATCTCTTTGCTCAGCTTCTCGCCGCCAGCCGCCATGGCTCGTTTGTCGATACCTCCCCGGTAGGCAAATTTTGGGCCGAATTTTTTTCGAAAGGCTGGAAGGTCATTGCCAGCCGCCACTTCCATCGGACGGGTAGCATTCATTCCGGACTCCATCCACACCGGGATCAAATCTCCAATATAACCATCAGAGTCCAGTTCAAGCACAGGCACTCCCGCCTCCCTGCATAAGTCCGTCCACTTTTTCCAGCAGTGCCCGAGAAACTCGTGTGCCATTTGTGGACCGATCATGGACTTCTCCTTGTAAGCCATGTCCTCGCTGACGGTGATAAAATCGGGAATGTAATCGTTGAAGGTGCGACGAAGCACGCGGGAGATGAAATCTTCCCAGAATGCCACCATTTCACGCACAAAATCGGGATCGTCCAGAAACAGCATGCACAGATTTTCAAAACCGAGCCATTCGCGCATTTGCCAGAACGGACCCGAGAAAACCAGACCGCTGGGATAGTTCCGCCGAGCCAGTTCCTTGCTTTTCTGGGTAAAGTTGGCCGGGAAGCGGGCTGGATCATCAGGATCGTAGCGACGTTTCATGTCGTTCCAATCAGTCCTGTTTTCAACCGGACATCGAATCCAGTTGCGGGTGACAAAATCGATCGCTTCCCTTAGATAAGTCGTATCGAATTGATCGGAAATCTCGCAGATGTTTCCCTTCCAGTCCTGCACCACAAGAGTACTTTCCCGACGCTCGATAACTTTTTCCTCAAATTCGGGAATCATGCGGAAATTTACTTCCGAAAATACCTGCGGGTTGGGCCGGCCGCGCTCGATGCCGATAATATCACAGGCATATCCGACATAATCCGTCTCCTCCTTGGGCAAGCCCTGCTCGTTCCAGACAGCCAGGGTGGAGCGCCGCCCAGCGCCGGGCAGAAATGGTATTCGGTCCGTCTCCTGAAAGGTTAGGGCGGCAACATATCTTTGCCGTTCGTTCATTATGATTCTTCTGATTTAGGCGGCTCCGCTTAATTTTTTACAGGCCAGATAGGGAGGACGGTCTTCCCATAAACCTCATTCAGGACCTGAGCCAATGCCGTGTAGATGGCGGATAATCCACAGATGATCCCCTCGTATCCAGCGATAATCGTAATCGTACTGTTTGCGGTATAATCACCCAGTGCCAAAAGAAAAAAAAGCAATGCCAGGGAGGCGAATACGAATTGCAAAGCGCCATTTAATTTCAGGGTGCCGATAAACAGGACCGCGGTAAAAATACCCCACATCACCAGATAGGCGACCATGGCGGAGGTTTCCGGAGCCTGGCTCCACCCCATTTTTGGCAGAATAATCAAAGCCACCAATGTAAGCCAGAACAACCCGTAGGAGGTGAAAGCGGTCGTCCCAAAGGTATTGCCTTTTTTCCACTCCATGATTCCGGCAAAAATCTGGGCCAGGCCACCATAAAAAATTCCCATTGCCAGGATCATCGATCCAAGCTCATAAATTCCGGCATTGTGGATATTTAGAAGCACAGTGGTCATCCCGAAACCCATCAACCCGAGGGGGGCGGGATTGGAGGTGGTATCCTCTTCCTTGACCATTAATAATTCGCCATGTTTTAACTCAATATGTTTATCCATTGTTATCGTACTCCATTTAGTTGACTTGAGGTACTTTAAAAAATGTTAAGTTTTTCTCCTACGGTCCATTTGAGCGGCGATACAATCGGTCTGTACTGTAGTATATGCCAAGCCCCATAAGTAGTCAAATTATTTTGTTATCTTTTGAATATTAACCAGTTAGAACATCACCAAAGAACCATTTTCCCAATTGGACAACAGCCCCGATTGCCTTTGATCCCTTCTCCGGTTTATTTTGACAGCGGGGAGTGTGTTTCTTTTTCATTAGGTTCTGGGGAAATATTAGTTAATTAAATGAATGTCATCTGGCGAGTTTCCGGCTACCTCTTCCGCTACAAGGGGCTTTTTTTGCTAACCTTGGGTCTGGCAATCGGCAGCATGTTATTTTTGCTCACCGTGCCCCGGCTTTTCCAGTGGGTTTTTGACGATATCATTGCCCAGAAGAAATTCGATTTGCTCTGGGTGGGGGTGGTTCTGGTGGCCTGCTGTTATTTTGCCCGCGAATTTCTCAACAGTATGCGAATCCGGGTGAACAATACACTCGAACAAAAGGTTCTCATCGACCTGCGGCACGATCTGCATCTCAAACTGCTTGAATTGCCGGTCTCCTTTTATGATCGGCGCAAGAGCGGAGAGGTGGCTTCCCGGGTAATTGAAGATGTTCAGGATCTGGAGCGAGCACTGCTCGATGGGACCGAACAGGGTACTGTGGCTCTTCTCACCATTACGGGCATTACGGCTATGTTGTTCTGGATGGAGCCCCGGCTGGCTGTTCTAGTGCTGGCGCCCCTGCCTATTCTCCTGATCGTAGCGTGGAACCATGCCAAAGCCACCCGCATCAATTGGAAGAAAGTGCGCGAGGCGGCCGGCGAACTGAATAGCTTGCTCATTGAGGACATCCAGGGCAACCGCCTGATCCATTCATTCGCTCTCAAGGAGAGGGAGCGGCGCCGGTTTCGGGGGCAGGCCGAGGAATTGAAGAAGCGAACCCTTCAGGCGATGTTTCGCTGGTCCCTGTACAATCCCATCTCCAACTTCATTGCCAGCCTTGGCACAATTGCGGTTATCGGCATGGGAGGATATCTCCTGATGAGCGATCCGGCCTTCAGCTTTGGCAAATTCGTGGCCTTTTTTGCTTATTGTGCCATGCTTTACGAACCGCTCAATCGGTTGAACATGCTCAACCACATGATTAGCGCGGCCAAGGCCTCGGGTGAAAGGGTGTTTGAAATCCTGGACCATCTGGTGGATGTGAAAGATCCTGAAAATCCGCAGCCCTTCCCCGAAGGGATGCACAGGGTTTGTTTTCGCGATGTCAGCTTCTCTTATCCGGAGCGTGACCAGGTGATCGAAAACCTGAATCTGGAACTGCCCCCAGGAAAGGTTACCGCCCTGGTCGGGCACACGGGGGCGGGTAAAAGCACTATCGCCAATCTCCTGCTACGCTATTACGATGTCGGAGCCGGCCAGGTGGTCATCAACGATATCGATGTGCGAGATATCAAATTGGGGCAGCTGCGGGGCAATATCGGCCTGGTGGCGCAAGATCCTTTTCTTTTCGATGGCTCAGTGGAGGAAAATCTGCTGCTGGCCCGTGAAGATGCCACCGATATGGAGTTGGAAACCGCCCTTGATGGCGCCCGCGCCCTGGAATTTGTCTCGGATCTTCCAAAAGGGATTAAAACGATGATCGGAGAACGCGGCATACGGTTGAGCATGGGTGAAAAGCAACGCCTGACCATTGCGCGGGTTCTCCTCAAAAATCCGCCGTTGATTATTCTGGACGAAGCGACTTCCAGTGTGGACAGCGTGACGGAACGTTACATTCAGGAAGCTCTGGAAACATTGGTGCGGGACCGTACCGTGCTGGTCATTGCCCACCGGCTTTCCACTGTCAGCCGGGCGGACCAGATTATAGTTCTGGAAAAAGGAAAAGTGGTGGAGGCCGGTGCCCACGCGGACCTTCTGGCTGCGAACGGTCCATACGCCCACCTCTGGAAAACCCAACACGACTTCATCCCGGAAGAGGAAACCCTGGTGCAGGTAGAGCAATCCGCGGGCGGTTGAGTAGGAACCGCGCAAGGGCTGCTTATAAAATTAGATTGCGGTGAGAGCATCCTGCCGCCAATAATCAGTAAATAATTACTGTAATGGCCGAAGAAGAGACACAGCCGCAGGATCAGGAAATTGAAACGACCCTGGTGGTTAAAAACAAGTTGGGCATACACGCCCGTCCGGCCGCTATGATCGTAAGGGCAGCCAACAAATACCGGGCTGATATTTACGTGGAAAAAGATGGCGAGCAGGTCAACGGGAAAAGTATCATGGGGCTCATGATGTTGGCCGCTGCCCAGGGGACAGAGCTGAAATTCGTGGCCGTGGGCGAAGGAGGCGATCAGCTTTTAAATGATCTCAAGGACTTGTTCGAGCGTAAATTCGAGAATAGTTAGACTCTTCTTTTGGAATCCGTCGGCATTGGCCTAAGGGGAGGCGGTTCTGGGTAAATAGGCTTTGCTTCCCCATACGGCGTATTTTCTACGAAATTCACTATAATCATCATAAACCTTTTTAAAAAAAGGATCGGCGGCGGATTGTTCCGCGGCAACCTCCTCCCAAGTCCTTTTCAACAAGCGGAGCATTTCCGGCGACCAGGTGACGTTTTTCACTCCCCGCTCCCGTTCGTTACGTAAAATCACCTCGGCCTGGGTGCCCTCGCCGCGGGCAATAGAATAAACGATGGTGTCGCGGCAGGCCATCTCGATTAGGGTCATTTGCCTGGGGGAAAATTCATTCCACACTTCTTTGTTGACGAGAAGTTCAAAAGCCGAGGTCTGCTGATGCCAGCCCGGGAAGTAGTTGTAACTGACGATTTTATATAGACCTAAATCCTCGTCCATACTTGGCATGGCATACTCCGTTGCGTCGATGACTCCCTTTTCCAGGGCGGGAAAAATCTCCCCCGGAGGGAGAAAATTAATGGAGACCCCCAACTTTGCCATGATGCTTCCGCCCAGTCCGAAAAATCGCATTTTGAGTCCCCGCAAATCCTCCGGGGAATTGATTTCATGGGCGAACCAGCCGGAAGTTTCGGGTGGTGATATGCCGCAAAACATGGCCTTCACATTGAACCCATAGCGGTCGTACATCTCCTGAAAAAGTAGTTCCCCATTACCGGCCAGCAGCCAGGAGAGGAATTCGCTCGAATCGGGGCCAAAGGGCACCGCGGTAAATAGCGGCGCGGCCGGGATTTTTCCCATCCAGAAGCCGGGCGAAGAGAACCCCGCGTCCACCTTGCCAGCAGAAACGGCATCGAGCACCTCCATGGAGGCGACCAATTTGCCGGGATCGTAAAGTTTGAGGCGAATGCTCCCGGCACTGGCGGTTTCCACACGCTCGGCAAAATGCCTGAGGCTTTCCCCTTGAATTGGCGCACTTTGATTGAAAAGGGAGGTGAGCTTAATCAGCACCGCCTTCTCGGTGCTAGAGGATTCGTCAGTGACGCCTGTTGGCGAGCCCGGCTTGCAGGAAGTAAAGAAACAGAAGAAAACCGCAACGGTTAAGGGACAACTTATCCTGGGTAAATGCTTCCGCACTAGAATAAAGGGTTAAAGGTTCTGAACAATCAGTACAAATTAATGTATTCGAGCTTGATGCAGCCCGTCAACACTCACATCTTTCCTCTGGATAAAGGGATGGAACATGCGAACGTCATAATCGTGGGGGGAGGCATCGTTGGGCTTTCCTGCGCTTACAACCTCCTCAAAGAAAAACCGGGCCTGAAAGTTCTTCTGCTGGAAAAAGAAGAAAGCCTCGCCCTTCACCAAACCGGCCGCAATTCGGGAGTCCTGCATTCAGGCATTTATTACAAACCGGGTTCCTTGAAGGCCGTTAACTGCCGAGAGGGTAGAAAAGCGATGGAGCATTTTTGCGCGCAGGAGGGCATCGATTACGATATCTGTGGCAAAGTTATCGTGGCCACCGAGCCAAAGGAGATTCCGCGCCTGGAAGCAATTTATGAGAGAGGTCAGGCCAATGGCGTTAAATGCGAAATCATCGGTGCAGAGAGGTTGCGGGAGATGGAACCGCATTGCAACGGCCTGAAGGCAATCCATGTGCCGGAGGCCGGAATTATTAATTACCGGCAAGTTTGCCAGAGGCTGGCAGAAATCATCACAGGATGGGGCGGGCAGGTAAAGACCGGCGCAAAAGTGACCGGGTTGGTAAATCGCAAACTGCCCGAAGGGGTGATTGCCGAAACTAATGCGGGTTCCTTCAAGGCGGATTACCTGATCAATTGCGCGGGCCTCTACTCGGACAAAGTAACGGCCATGAGCCAGAAACGGGAAATGCGCATTGTTCCATTTCGGGGCGAGTATTACGAAATTAAACCTGAGGCTCACCATCTTTGTAAAAACCTCATCTACCCGGTGCCCGATCCGGCTTTCCCCTTTCTCGGGGTCCATTTCACCCGCATGATCGATGGCTCCTTTGAATGCGGCCCCAATGCCGTTCTCGCTTTCGGGCGGGAGTGTTATCAGAAAACCGATGTTAACCTGCCCGAATTACTCGACGCCCTTGCTTATCCGGCCCTCTGGAAGGTCGGTTGCAAATACTGGCGCATAGGAGTGGGAGAAATCTGGCGATCCCTCAGTAAAAGAGCGTTTGTCAAAGCGCTGCAACGCCTGGTTCCGGATATTCGCGCCGAGCACCTGGAGACCGCTCCGGCAGGCATCCGCGCCCAGGCATTATTTCCAAACGGGAAACTGCTGGACGATTTTTTCATCCAGAGTTCGGGCCGGGTCATCAACGTTTGCAATGCCCCTTCGCCCGCCGCTACCGCCGCCCTCAACGTTGGCCGTCTGATTGCCGGAAATCTGCCCAATCCATTGGAAGATTGAAATTCCTTCAATAGCTATATCTCTTGACCAATCCGGATTTCTGAAAAATTGGGAATAAGTTAGAATTTAAACAGAAACAGCAAAACTGTGTCTGTTCAGGATTGGGGTTGTTGGGTATAATCATTTCGGACATGGAAAATTCTACAAAAATTACGGGTGGTTGTTTATGCGGCGCGGTGCGTTATGCGGTCCGGGGCGAGGTTCAGATCGGTTATAATTGCCATTGTGCTGATTGCCGCAGGTCGAGCGGGGCGCCTTTTGTGAATTGGGCATTTTGCAAAGTAGAGCACTTTGAAATCGTCCAGGGAACACCGGCCAGGATTGAATATGCTGGCCGGGTCCGTTCTTTTTGCTCCAACTGCGGAACGCCGCTTACGTTTCAAAATCCCCAATACCCCGACGATCTCGACCTGACCGTTTGCAGCCTGGACGACCCGGAGCCTTTTCCTCCCAAGGGCCATATTTGGCTGGAAGATAAAATTTCCTGGGTAAATCTGGAAGATGGCCTTTCCCGGCATCAAGTAATGCCCAATTCCTGAGGAATTATTCCCCTGTTGCCGAATTCGATTCTAAGAGGGCGTCTAAAAAGTGGAAATGTGCGATGGTGCGCGGCGGAATCGAAGCAGCGCAAGGCCGTTTCGCGCGTAGCGGGCTGCAAGCCCGTGAGCGCGAAACCAACGCCGCGACCTTCGATGCCCGCCCGCATCTCATTGGGACAGAGTGTTTTGAAGCATCAGCGGCGTTGCATCAACCGAGTCAGGGCTTCCAGCCCAAACTTCGATTGATGCGCCTTGTTGAATGTCACAAATCATCTCTGCCATCGTCATTTCGACTTTTTAGACGCCCTCTAAAAGGTAAGGGTGGCCCCTCCGTAAACTCCGCGGGCGAGGGCTTTGAAATCGGCGAAGGAGTCGTATTGCTCGTTGAAGAGGTTTTCTACGCGACCGAAGAGGGCAAGATTATCCTTTACCTGCCATCTGGCTAAAAGACGCCCCAGAAGAAAATCGCCCGGATCGATATCGACCACGAAGGGTGGGGCTGGCGGGAAGGAGCGGTCTTCCCTCTGAAAAACGCCCGATAGTTCGAAGCGGAGAGAAAGATTTTTGGTTGGAGAGGCTGACAGGCCGCCTGTGAAGGTGTAACGCGGCCGCCTCAAGAGCCGTTCTCCCAAAGTGAGGTCTTTGGCGTTCATAAATGTGAAATTGCCATACAGACGAAGGTTTTTATTCCAATTCCAGGCGGTGGAAAATTCAATCCCCTCGGTCCTTATTCGCCCTATGTTTCGTGTAACGAAATCGACCGGATCGAAGATGACCCGGTTGAAAATGTCGTTATAGAAATAGAGGACATCAAGGGACAATTTTTTCTCAAAAAGGGATTGCCGGAATCCAAATTCCCAGGAATCGCTTTCCTCTGCATCGAGAAGCGGATTGCCGAAGGGGCCATAGAGGTCATTGCCTTGTGGCGGGGCATAGGCGGTGGCATATTTCAGAAATAGGGTAGTTCCGGCGGCATTTAAATCATAGACACCGGAAACGCTCCATGTGGTCGGGTTGCCGAAATCGGAGAATTCGTCTTTGCGCACGCCCGCTGCAAGATAAAGCCTCTCTTTCCAATTCCATTGAATTTGCCCGAATACCGATTGGCTGTTGGAACTGTTGTCAACCAGGATATCGCCCGTAATGACATTCTGGCGATCGAAGTCGTTATTGAGGTAGGTGTAGCCGAAAGTGGCCAAAAAATTGTCCCTGGCCTGCCAATCGATTTGCAAACTGGCCTCATCGGTGGATACCTCGAAGTCGTTGTAACTGGTAAAAAATCCGGTGGTCAGAGACTCCAGTTTATCCTCTGACCGGGAATAAAAGAGGCGGGCTTTCAAGGTATCGGAAATTTTCAGGAGTATACCCGGGGAGGCCATCCAGTAGGCGTTATCCTGAAAGTCCTCGGCTTTGGGGAATCCTATATCAACTCGCGCTCCGGGCAACCCGTTGGAAGAATCGTAATATAGTCCCTGGAAATCGAAGACAATCTTCTCGTTGATCCGGTAACTGAGGCTTGGAGCCCAATTGAATATTCGGTAATTGGCATGGGGCGTTTGGTTTTCAGTTTCAAATTGTGAAAGACCGGTCGAATACTCAAAATCTCCGCTTTTTCCCAAAAAGGAGAGGGAGACCCGGTAGGTTCCAAAAGAACCCGCTTCGGCGCTGAGGCTGTTTGCGTCATCCGACTCATGGAGAGAGAATTCCCGCAGGTTGAGGGCGACAACCCCGCCAATGCTTTCCGACCCATAGAGGGTGGATGAGGCGCCGCGCATCACCTCGATTCTGCCCACATTGTCGAGGCCTAGTTGAGTTAGATTGAACTGTCCGGAAAAACCGGGATTGATCCGCCTTCCGTTAAGGAGAAATAATGTGTGATTGCTTTCCGTCCCGCGCGTAAAGAGGGAGGCATTGGCACCAGTCTGGCCGCTTTGACCCAGGAAAATACCGGGCAATCCCTGCAGGACCTCTGCCACGGAGAAAAGTTGCCGTTGTTCCATTTGCTCGGAATCTACGACGGAAATCGAAGGCGAAACCCGGTCTGAAGAGACAGGGGTTCTTGTAGCCACCACCACAAAGGGCTGAAGGGTGGTCACCTGTCCAGGGGAAAAATTTACCACGACCAGAATGGAAAGAAATAAAATCGTTTTCATGGAAATTATTTTTAACACAGGTTGGCGGGGCGGGGAGCTTGATATCAGGATAAATTTGGAAATCCGAAAACCGGGTTTGCCTAAAGATCGAGACTATGGCAAGAATTTATTGGCAATTAAATGCCAATAAGAATGAATTTCGTCCATGCTGGACAGTGAATGCACGTTTTATTCTTATGTGGTCCTCAGAGGGCGTCTAAAAAGTTGAAATGACGATGGCAGAGATGATTTGTGACATTCAGCAAGGCGCATCAATCGAAGTTTGGGCTGGAAGCCCTGACTCGGTTGATGCAACACCGCTGATGCCTCAAAACACTCTGTCCCAATGGGATGCGGGCGGGGATCGAAGGTCGCCGCGTTGGTTTCGCGCTCACGGGCTTGAGCCCGCTACGGGCGAAACGGCCTTACGCTACTTCGATTCCGCCGCGCACCATCGCACATTTCCACTTTTTAGACGCCCTCTTAGGTCAGCAATGTCAGACCTGTTGCAAACAAAGCGCGGGAGACAATGCACCTCCCCTATGTCAACCTTGTCTGAAGTCAGACTCTGAAATCAGATAGGAAGGATGCTGGAGGCCGGTAGGCGGGTAAAATTCATCGTGGGTGTAGCCGAACCCCAGTTTTTTGAGTAAATTGGCGGAAGCCTGATTTTTTGGGTGATGGCCCGCGAAAAGGTTTTTCACGCCAAGGG
>JAJFLV010000075.1 GCA_021772535.1 Opitutales bacterium
CCTGCGTCAACGACTGGGTCGTTTCACACGCAAAACCCTCTCCTTTTCCAAGCTTAAGAGTATGCATGAAACCTGTCTGAGACTTTTCATTCATCAATATAATCAAGAATTAGCCACCATTCCTACTTATTACACTACCCATCCAGCCGGTCGAAATACATGAAGCCGCGGGAGCGCATTCCATTTTTTTTGCCCTCATAATCGAGGCGGTAAAAACGCAACGAGGCGAGGAAACGTCCGGTGACGGTATCGTGACCGAACAAAGTCATGTCGCCAGTACCTGCCAGCGGGATTCCGTTGTGATCAAAACGTCTCGTGATGTAGGGAAGAACCTTAATTCCACGCTCCCAATGCCGGCCATCGGGTGACTGCACATAATACATGCCTTCCCGTTCATCCCCCCAATTGGCGAACCAGATCCATCCTTTGTAGGGAAACTGAGGGTCGTTCGAATCATAGTAAAAGGTGTGGGCATCCAAGTTGGTGGCATAGGCGCCGCTTGCGGGGTCATAGTAATCCTCTCGCGAACGCGGGAAGACCCAATCGGCTTCGCCATTGTCACCACGGATCCAGTCCATGCCGTCCGATGAAGTGTAACGGTAAATGCGCAGGAAATCCCAGGTGCGATCACCATCCTTCATTCCGTAGCCAGTCGTAAACATGACATATTTACCAAGTTTGGGGTCGAATAGGATTGTGCCAGCCTGCAGGGAGCCGTTGTTCTCTCCGAATTCGTCCTCAAGTTTAATGACCGGCCGATTTCCGCCGTGGTCCTTGGCCGGTTCATGGAGGGTTCGCTGTAGCCCTTCACTCGATTCGATCAAGTAGTCATCGATAAAAAGCTGTGGTTCTCCTGTATGAACGACAACCGTGTCTGCTGATAAGAGTTTTGCCCCAACAATAAAAATAATCAACCAGACGACCAATCGCATAAGGAAACCTGTGAGGTTGGAATTTATTTTGAATCGCTCCCAAGGTCAAGGGCTTTGGTCAAATCCGTAATCCTGGAATTTGTAATGTTCCTGAGACCGAAACCGCTGATTTGAGAAATTACCGCCCATTTTCAATGCCTTTTGCCTGGTCAATAACTGCCTAGTGTTCGATAACGGATGCGTGGTTTTTTGGAGAATCTATCGGATATTATAGAGTGAGCAATAACTGTGTATCTCAAATTGGCTGGTAGTGCGCATTATTAAATCCATAGGGCTTGCCCGCAAGCGTATGACGCGGAGTGGTTTGATGGCAAAATTCGGAATTTTGCCATTGGTCTCTTTGTCTCTGCTTCTGCTGGCCGGTGCCCTCCTGCCGTGGGCTTTCAGCGCTGCGCAGCAGGCGGGGTTCGAAGAAGATGTCATTCAGGATGGCGAGCCTGCCGCGCAATTGGCTACAACCGGCCAGCTTGCAAATGAAAGTACTCTGCCGGCGCAGCCGGAAACGGGTATTGCCAGCGACACTCATTTGGACAAGACCCCACCACGTTTCACCCAGGGACTGGATCTGACGAAAATGGGCTGGATCTACGATTGCAGGGAGTGCCACGAGTTGTTTGAAGCCCAGTGGACTCGAGATTACGATCTTGTGGAGCATGACGATATCGTCCTGAAACATGGGAACAACCGCTTTTGCCTAAATTGCCACAACCAGAAGAATGTCGGGGTTTTTGCCGATTACGATGGGGCGGTGATTCCGGAAAAGGACGTGGTCTTGCTTTGCGCCAAGTGCCACGGGCCGAAATACCGTGACTGGAAGGCCGGTGCGCATGGGCGTAGAAACGGTTACTGGGACACCAGCGAGGGGCCTCAAACCCAATTGCGCTGCATCCAGTGCCATGATCCGCATTACCCGAAATACAAAACGATTCATCCATTTCCCGCGCCGAACTATCCGCTGCGCGCCGCCGGGGCCGAAAACGCCCGGAAGTTGGCCGAGGAGCATTCCGGCAAAAAGAAAACCGACCACAAATGAACCTGGAAACCGAAAACGAAGTCCAGCCGAGGACGATCAGGGAGTCGTTGAAACCGCTTACCCGGCGCACTTTTTTGAAAGGGACGGCGGCCTCCCTGGTAGGAATGTCCGGGGTGGTGGCGGCTCTGGAACCGCTGCTTAAACTGGAAAGAGGGGAACTGACCCTCGACAGCCTGCTGCAGAAGCACTACCACCAGCTGACCCCCGAGGCCATGGAGCGCATCTTGCGTGATTTGGAGAAACAATGCCAGGAGCGGTATGGGGTTATGCCGAATATATCCGATGTGAAGCCGCTGGAGGGTATCGGGTTCGCTTATGCGCTGAATTTAACCCGTTGCGTGGGTTGTCGCAAATGCGCCCATGCCTGTATGGCCGAGAACAATCAATCGCGGGAGTCGGACATCGATTTGGATATGTCCTACATCCGGGTGCTGGAATTGGATAAAGGCTCCATCAACCTGGAGACCTCCAATCAATACTACGATCCGGAAGTTGTCCCGCGGAAGGGCAAATACTACATGCCGGTGCAGTGCCACCAATGCCGGGAGTCTCCCTGCACCAAGGCATGCCCGGTCAAGGCCACATGGCAGGAACCGGACGGCATTATCGTGGTTGATTACAATTGGTGCATCGGCTGTCGCTACTGCATGGCGGCTTGTCCTTACGATGCCCGGCGTTTCAATTTCGAGAAGCCGAAGGTGCCCCAGGAAGCGATCAATCCGAACCAGAGTTACCTTAGCAACCGTATCCGGCCCAAGGGTGTAGTGGAAAAATGCACCTTCTGCCTGCACCGCACGCGGGAAGGCAAATACCCTGCCTGCCTCGAGGTCTGCCCGACCGGTGCCCGCATATTCGGCAACCTTCTGGACCCGGAAAGCGAAATCAATTACATCCTCAAAAACAAGAGGGTTTACATTCTCAAGGAAGACGTGGGCACGGTGCCGCGTTTTTACTATTTCTTCGATACCTGAACGGAATCGGCAGATGAAAGACTATTCATTATTTTTGGTCCGTGTGGCCCTCCTCTCATTCCAGGGGACATGGAAATACTATACCTGGATGGCTATTTTATGCGTGTTTTGCCTGGTTGGTCTGCGGGCTTATTCCTGGCAGTTTGTGGAGGGATTGAGCACCACCGGATTGACCAATCAGGTTTCCTGGGGGGTCTATATTGCCAATTTCACTTTTCTCGTGGGTGTGGCTGCGGCGGCTGTGATGTTGGTCATCCCGGCCTACGTTTACAAAAAGGACCACATGAACAAAGTGGTCATTTTCGGCGAATTAATGGCCATATCGGTCATCGTCATGTGCCTGCTGTTTGTCACGGTGGACCTTGGCCGTCCGGAGCGTTTTCATCACATGATTCCGCCCTTTGGCATCCTCAATTGGCCCCTTTCGATTCTGTCCTGGGACGTCATCGTTCTGAACGGGTACCTGTTGCTCAACATGCACATTTGCGGCTATCTGCTCTACAACCAATACCTGGGCCGAAAACCGACCCGTATGTTTTACATCCCGTTTATATTCATCGCCATTGCCTGGGCTATCAGCATCCATACGGTAACCGCATTTCTCTACGTCGGGTTGGCCGGCCGGCCCTATTGGAACAACCCCATCGTGGCGCCCCGGTTTCTCGCCTCGGCTTTTACGGCGGGACCGGCTCTGTTGATCATCGCCTTCCAGATCATCCGTAAGTCAACCAGCTATTGGATTGGCAACGAGCCCATATTCACCCTGCGCATGATCATGACCGTTTCCATGATCATAAACGTCTTTCTTCTGGGCTGCGAAATTTTTACCGAGTTTTATGCCGCCACGGTCCATGTTGCTTCGGCCAGCTACCTGTATTTCGGGCTGGAAGGCTATCATGGCCTGGTAGGTTGGATCTGGACCGCGATTTTTTTGGATTTCCTCGGACTAGGGCTTCTCATGACTCCACTTAGCCGCGACATCAACTGGCTCAATATAGCTTGTTTCGTCTCCTTTATAGGCATCTGGATCGAGAAAGGGATGGGCCTGATCATCCCGGGGTTCGTTCCTTCGCCCTTGGGGCAAGTGGTTGAATACCTTCCCACGGTTAGCGAGACCCTGATATGCCTGGGCATCTGGGCATTTGGTGCTTTGCTTTACTCCTGGATGCTGAAAATAGCCATCCCCATCATGGACGGTTCCCTGCGACGGCCGGTTCCTCCCAGCACAGTTTAACAGCCAAATTTTAAATCAAATTAAACTCAAAAAGGAATACCAATGAGGATTCATCTTAAATCCACGAAATATTTAGCCATCTTCGTAACCCTTCTTGTATTGCCATTTACCGCAAATGCCGGATTTACCCCCAAAACCATGTCGGAGGAGTCACTCGCTTGTGTGTCCTGTCATCAGGAGGACAGCCCGTCGATCTATGAGCAATGGGGCTCCAGCAAACACTATCGGGCCAAGGTCGGTTGCTATGAATGCCACCGCGCCCGTGAAGGCGATCCCGATGCCTTCAGCCATTGGGACCAGACGATTTCGGTCATCGTTTCTCCTAAGGACTGCGCCCGCTGCCACGAGACGGAAGTTTCCGAGTTCAATAGCTCCCACCATGCCAAGGCGGGACGGATCATGGGATCGCTGGACAATGTGCTGGCCGAGGTCGTTGAGGGTAATCGCGGTTTCAAAACGATGGGGTTCCCGGGTGGAGTATCCGCCGCAGCGGTAAACGGCTGCTGGCAATGCCACGGATCGGAAATCAAGGTTTTGCCAAACGGCATGCTCGATCCGGCCACCTGGCCGAATACCGGGATCGGGAGGATCAATCCCGATGGCAGCGAGGGGTCCTGCACGGCTTGCCATTCCCGGCATCAGTTTTCCGCCGCCCAGGCACGCACTCCAGATACCTGCGGGAAATGCCACATGGGTCCGGACCATCCGCAAATTGAAATTTATAACGAATCCAAGCACGGAATCGCCTATAATGCCAATATTTCGAAAATGAACCTGGAAAATTCCAAGTGGGTTGTAGGAGAAGACTACAATGCCGCCCCCACCTGCTCGACCTGCCACATGAGCGCCACCCCGGACCAACCCGTTACCCACGACGTTGGGTTGCGCATCTCCTGGAACAACCGCCCCGCTATCTCCGTCCGTCCCGAAGTGGCCGACGCTAAAATGGGCCTGCCGGGTAAGGACATTCCCTGGCAGCAGAGGCGTGAGAACATGGTCAATGTCTGCCTGAACTGCCATAACGAAAATTTTGTCAATGGCTTTTACGAACAATACGACGCCCTCATCGATCTCTATCATGAAAAATTTGCCAAACCGGGCCTGGCTCTCTACGAAGCCGCTCAGCCTCTCCTGGGCAAACCGAAGTTCAGCAACAAAATCGATTTCATCTGGTTTGAAATCTGGCACCATGAAGGACGTCGCGCCCGCCACGGAGCCTCCATGATGGGGCCGGACTACACCCATTGGCACGGCACTTACGAGGTGGCCAAACATTTCTACACGGAATACATCCCGGAATTATGGGAATTGAGTGAACGCCATGCACATTCCGAAGATGCCGTTAAGAAAGCCGCTTCTGAAGCTCTGGCTACTCTCCTGAACGAGACTCTCAACCACGAAAACCACATGTGGTATCTCAACAAAATGAGTCCCGAAGAAAAAGCCTTGCGGGAAAAGCGGCAGCAGGAGTTCCAGCAGCGTTATAACAAATAACCGATTCTATACGTCAAACCATCTCCCATGGATTCGATTGAGCAATTTCACCAACTATCCACCGCCGATAAGATTAAGGAGGGGGAGGATGGCCTGGCGGCCCATCTGCTGGAACGGGCCAACTATGCCTGCTATAAATACGGAGGGGTGTCGCCCGCCAATTTCGGAACCTTTTTAGAGGATCGGGAGTGCGTCCGCTACCCGACACGTTTGATTTTTGAGTTCGGAGAAATGGGCATGCACCAATTTGCTCAGCCCGGTCCCGACCCTCGGGACCCGGACCATGCCTGCGTAATTTACCTGCGGCCAGTGTTGGCCCAACGGCCCGATCTGGTTGCCCTGGCCATTGCCTACATGACCCCGGTTCTCAATTATGGTGAAGTCATCACCGACGAGCACTGCCTCATCTACGGCGCAGTGTTGCAAGGAATGGGGGAAGAAGAATTTTACCGGAAAATTTGCGGCCTGGCCGAATTCGTGGGAGCGGAAAATCTCCTGGTTGATGATAATGGCTCACTTCCCGACGGGGAGACTTCTAATTCCTTACCCAATATCACCAAAATTGGCTGCGGTTGCCAGTGTAATGGCTAAATTGTTATTCCGAAGCCAAAGTGTGGAGATAGCTGACCAGGTCGGCCAGTTCGCCCTCTGATATTTTACCCTCCCAAGCCGGCATGTAGAGAGGCGGTTGGGGTCCGTTCGAGTTCATTTTGGCGATTTCCTGGACGCCTTCTGTGATATAGGATTCAATGAAAATGTCCGCCATGTCCCCTTCCGCCATGAGAGGGGGAACCTGCTGATTGGTTTTGGCGTTGGGATTGGGCACACCTCCCTTGCCGGTCGGACCATGGCATCCCGCGCAACCGTATTTTCTGTAAACCGATTTGCCGCGTTCCTCCGGGGTAGCCGGTTGCAGGACTTTCAAGAAGCCTATTACATCGGTCTCACTGAGGGAGACGAGGAAGGCTGTGAGGGCGCGAATTTCAGATTCTGTGAAATCATATCTTGGCATAACAGTGCCTGGAGAAACCGCCGCGGGCTCCCTGAAATGTTGCACAATCCAGTCGGTCGATCGCCGTTTGGTGACGCCATCCAGGGCTGGGCCGACTTTACCGCCGGTACCTCCTATCGAGTGGCAGCCGAGGCATCCTCTCTGGACGAAGATCCTTTGTCCAACCTCGGGCGCGGGCAATATCTTCATGGAAAGGAAATACTCGGAAAGCGGTTCCCCGGTTTGTCCGAGTAAAAAGAGTGTCAGGGCCTCGATATCCAGCTCCTTGAGTTTGACCGGGGGCATGCCGGAGCCGGGCACAACCTCCCTGGGAATCTTGAAATGTTGTGCCAGCCATTGAGGGCTGCGTTTGGCGCCGATTTTGTCCAGCTCTGGACCGATTGACGAGCCGAAGCCGTCGAGCTTGTGGCAGCCGATACAGCCTTGCTCCTCGAATAGCTCGCGGCCTCGCGCCAGCATTGGCGCCCCGGGGATATCCGTTGCCGTATGACACTTGGCGCACGATGCCTCGATGTAGTTCTTCGGCAGCATCGGCTGCTCCCAGTGTTTGACACGGCCATGGGCGGCATCTCGATCGGTGGCGCGGCCCTGGCCCAGGTGGCAAATGGTGCAGCCAAACTTCTCGAACGGATGCTGATCGTGGTTGGGATGGTATGCCAGCGGTTGCTTGTAACCTGCGTAACCGGGATCCTCGACGGCAATATGACAGGTCGTGCAGCGATCCACCCTTCGCGACTCCGGGAGAACGATCTGCCTGATCTCAAGAGGTATTGTCTGCGCCAGTTCCTTTAGTTCCGGGGTCGTCGCACGGCTGATTTCCTGCTCGATATACTCGTGCTGCCACTGTTTCCATTCCCGGAATTCATCCTTGAAATAGCCCACAATGATCAAAACGCCAATGACAAGTCCAAGAAACCCAAACCAGGGATAATATTTTTGCAGAGAGTCCATAGGTCAATGAGTTATCACGATTTGCTCCTTCCACGGCCAAACCCAATCCCAGTTTGGCCCACGAAAATAAGTGCCAATCACGGTCAAAATCACCGCCGCTACGACGCAGATTGTGAAAATCGTGATGGCCACCTTTCGCTCGCGCGAAAACCAGACGCCAACGCCCCTCCGTTTGAAATCCAGATAAGGCAAGGTGATCAGGGCCACCAGCAGGAGCGCGGGAACCACTACGCCTCCCCAAAAGGCGGAAAAGGCCACCAACTCCTGCAAGCCCAGGAAATACCAGGGGGCCTTGGCAGGGTTGGGCGGGTGTACCGCGTTGGCCAGTTCCTCAAGGGGCGCATTCCAAATCAGGGAAATGAACAGCACCACCGCCAAGGTTGCCATGAACAAAAGAATTTCGCGGAAAATCAGGTGGGGCCAGGCGCTCACTTGATCCTCGGGATTGATGCCGACCGCCGGGGAGGTTCCTTTGGCCAACTCCATCAGTCCGTAGCTCTTGTTGGTGGGCATAGATCCGGTTTCGATCTGTTGCAACACATTGTCCGGCTCGTCCGGTCGGGAAAGTCCGCCGTCTTTGCGGATGCGCCAGATGTGAATGGCGATTAAAAACAGAGCGGCGCCTGGAAGCACGATGACGTGGAGAACGTAAAACCGCAACAGGGCGGAATCGCCCACGGTGTTGCCGCCGAGCAAAACAAACTTGATTTTTTCACCGATGACGGGGGCATAACCGGCGATGTTGGTTCCCACCGTGATCGCCCAGAAGGCCAATTGGTCCCAGGGCAGGAGGTAACCGGTAAACGAAAGGACCAACGTCAAAACGAACAAACAGACCCCGACTATCCAGTTGAATTCCCGCGGGGGTTTATAGGCTGCGGTGTAAAAAACACGGCACATGTGCAGGAAGACCGCGAGCACCATCAAGTGCGCCGCCCACCGGTGCATATTCCTCAGGAGAACTCCGGTTGATACCACGAATTCCAAATCTTTCATGTCGCTGTAGGCGCGATCAGTGCTTGGAACGTAGAAAAACATGAGCAGCACACCGGTTACAAACAGGATGAGAAAGAGGTAGATTGAAATAAGCCCTAATCCGAAAGTGTAAGAAAACTTGAGCGAATGCCGGTGCACTTTGGCAGGATGCACATGGAGCAGGAAACTCGACACCATGGCCTGTGCCCTGCCCAGGCTGCTCTCCGGCAAACCCACACGAAAAATCGACCGGCCCACGCGACTGCCCGCGAGCTTTTTCCAAATTGCGAAAAATGGATTCATAATTAGTTAGACGATTAGGTATTTGTCGTGGTTGACCTCGCGATCCATGTCGATGACCAGCCGTCCATCCTTGCTCAGGCTGACAAAATGCCAAGCCAACCCGCGCGGGGACGGCCCGCTGACAACATCGCCGTTTTCCTGAAAATGGCTGCCGTGACAGGGACAGAGAAAAGGATATTCACCGGCTGTGAGGTTTACCGTGCAACCGAGATGCGGGCAAAGCGCGCTTACCGCACGATAGCTGTTTCCCTTCCGCACAATGAATAGACGCACCTCTTCGATGAAGGTGAATGTTTCATCCGGATAATCCTCGGGATGGTCTGCCTTGAAACGCCGGCTCGGCTCGAATAACACATTGGGGATTAGTGAACGCACACTGGCAAAACCGCATGCAATTACAGCAAATAGCGATGCGGCCCAGCCCAGTGTCAGCCAGATAAATCGGCGTCGGGCCGGGGAAGCCTCAGGCCTCTTAAAGCGGGGATTTTTGGCAGGCGCCGGATTCGAAGATTTATTATTCATAATTCATGCCATTTGGAACGTTTCTACCTTTTCCATAGTGATCGCGCGGGTGGGGCAGCGGGCCGCGCAGAGTCCGCAACGAATACACCTGGTTTCATCCTTGATAATCGCCGCCGCTTCCCCTCGGATTGGAGTTGCCTCGTAGCGCGCTTGAATCAGCGTGGCCAGAGTCTCGTCTCCTCTTAAATCGGCCACATCGACAATTCTGAGGCAAGACTCGGGGCAGACATCGACACACCCTCCGCAAAGCACACAAAGGTCACCGTTGAAAATCGGACTGATGTGACAGCTTAAACAGCGTTTGGACTGTTCGAGGGCGAAAGGTTGAGCGTAAACTTTTTCAACTTCGGCCACTCCCACCCGCCGGTCGATGGGGATTGCGGTTGGCTCCACACGCGGAAGCCTATCATAGCCGGGGAACATCCGATGTGCGTTGTAAATCGTTGTCCGTATACTGTTTGTCTCATCGGGAACTTGACCGGACAGGAATTGGGCGATGGAGCGGGCTGCACGGCGGCCTTCGGCCACAGCGGTAATGACGATGCGCGGCCCGAAGGCGACATCTCCACCCGCAAAAATGTCGGGCCGGGAGGTTGCCAGGGTTTCGGGATCGGTTTCAATGGTTCCGCGTGCGGTGATCTTGAGACTATCATCCGGTCGCACCCATGAGAGGTCCGGGGATTGCCCAACGGCTAGAATAGCTCCCTCCGCAGACACGATTTCCTCGGATCCCTCGATGAAGCTGGGGTTGAAGCGACCGTTTTGATCGAACACAGATTTGACCTTGATCAACTCGACCCCCGAGACTTTGCCATCACGGCCCAGAATCCTCTTTGGCCCCCAACCGGTGTGCAGTTGCACTCCTTCCTCCGTCGCTTCCTGGATGTCCACTTGGGTAGCGGGAATTTCGCTCATGCTTTCGAGGCAATACATATGGACTTCGCGTACGCCAGCCCTCAGCACTTGCCGGGCCACGTCGAAGGCTACTTTCAAGTCCTCGCCCCCTCTCTCCTCGCCTTGGGTGAGATGGTCCAGGGTGACAGTTGCCTCGCGCAGAATTGTTCTCAGTTCCTCCGGGCTCATTTCGTCAATGTGACCGGCTTGGCGCACGACCGAACGCGCCACATCGAAAGCAACACTGCCTCCGCCGATTACGACTACTTTTCCGGTCAAATTTACCTTGTAGCCCAGATTGATGTTGAGCAAGTAATCCACAGCCCGGAAAATTCCATCCAGGTCGGTGCCTTCGATGTTGAGTTCCCGGCTCTTGTGGGCGCCAAGCCCGAGAAAAATCGCCTCAAATCCCTCTTCCTTGAGACTGGCGAGGGAGAAATCGCGCCCCAGTCGACTGTTCAGTTTGATTTCGACACCCAAATCGACAATGGCCTGAATCTCCGCCTTAATTATCTCGTTAGGCAATCGGTATTCCGGGATGCCCAGAACGAGCATGCCTCCCGCGGTTTTTTGAGCCTCAAAGGCCGTCACTTTAAATCCCATCAGGGCGAGATCGTGGGCGCAGGCCAACCCGGCGGGTCCCGCCCCGATTACGGCCACCTTTTTCCCATTGCCCAGTTTCGCTCGCTCGGTGCGTTGTTTTTCGGGGTAAACTCGATCCAGGTCAAAGTGGTCCGATTCCGCCCCGTGCCGCTCGCAAACATATCGTTTCAACGCCCGGATCGCGACGGAGGCGTCGATAACCTCGCGACGGCAATTGGCCTCACACGGCGCCGCGCAAATACGGCCACAAATGGAAGCGAAGGGATTGGGCCTGCGGGCAATGATATAGGCATCCTCATAACGCCCCTCGGCAACGGCTTGAACATATCCGCCGGCATCGGTTTGAACCGGGCAGGCCGAGCGGCAGAGCACCTGTCGCTCAAAATACGCCACATCCGGCACGGAAACATTATACCGCGGGGGCATTATGAGGAAGGGATAACATTTTGTTGTGTTGGCCGCTCAATCGTTTCTGGCAAGTTGTTCCGGCCTACTTCTTCAGGGTTCGTATAAAAAGAACCAAGTCATTGATCTGTTCGTCGGTCACATCGGCGGCGGGCTTCATTTTAAACCGGTCGCTTTTGTCCTTCACACCTTCCTTGATCGCATTGAACATCTGTTCGTCAGAAAATTTCTCCTGAACTTCGGGATCGGTAAAATTGGCCGCCTTGATCTTTTTCCCCATTTTGGTGTCGCCCTTGCCTTCCTTGCCATGGCACTTCACGCATTGCTTGTTCCATATTTCTATGGTTTCCGCAGACGGGGCTTCGGCCCGGGCAGCCAGAATTGAGCCGATGAGAAAGGCTGTTGCCAGGATCAGCATTTGTTTCTTCATGGTGGGTTTTCCTTTCAGCTATTCATGTTAAAAGAAGTCTCTGCTCTCTCGCCCCGGTTGCCACGACCTGGATTTGGAATCGTTCGCTAGGCGCCGGTTTTCCAGATCACAAGTCGTGGCAGACAAGGCAAGGGCAAGTTCTTCAATCAGGTCGCACTGCTCCCCAAGTCTGGTTGTTCCAGGAGAAAACCCAAAGCACACTGTCTTCGTTCAGGAAGAATAACCAATCATTGTCGGTTGCCGAAAACACCCAGGGGTAGGAATCAAAAAAGAGCCAGCCCGGAAGCGCTACTTCCGGAAGAACCTCCAGGTAAAAGTGCTCGTCCTGATAGAATAGCGTGTCGGGTGCCCCCGCGACGTGGCCCGGCATGGCGAACTCCAGATCATACACATCGGGCGGCGTAGCCGCATCGATGAGAATGTCGAAGGTGAGCGTGGTGGGCTCCGTGTCGCTTAAGACACCCTTGGTGAAATATGGAGGATTCGACGCTCCCCACATATCCCAGGTATTTCCCGCAGCGTTCGCTTCGCTCCAGACGAGGAAATTATCCTGACTGTCTTGTTGGCCTTCTGTTTCCAGGCGTTTCAACTGAATGGCGTAATCGTTAGCGCCATTCTTAACATCCACCTGGAGTGAGACGGTATCTCCCGGAAAGACTCGGAATATCTTCAAAGGTCCGCGTACTTTCCCATTCAACTGAGTGCCAAGATCCTTGAGCGCCCCGACTTGTGTGACCTCCATTCTGTCATCCACTTTTACGCCGTCTTTCACCATGGAAAGGAACTGAAATGTTGCCAGGCCTTCGGGCTGTTCGGCGATTATTATCCCGTGGCACACGCTACAGCTATTGCTCGTGTCCTGAGCGGCAGCCGGCAGTCCCAGGGCAGGATTTGCGATTACCACAGTTGCTAATGATAATAGGGTCTTTAGCAGATTTTTTTCTAATTTCATAATTATTATTTTTCCTTTTATTTGATGTTTGATTTTTTCTTTTCTCTGCCCGGGGTTAAATGGACAAAGGTCAAAGTTGGCGGTTCAGGGCCATTTCCGTGGATTGTTTGTCCTCAATTATTTCCTTGGTTCCAAATTATGATCGTAGGTGTTTCTAAATTACCTGCTCCGCCGGGCTTGCCCTTCTTCGGAATCGAATCACATCGGCAAGCTTCGTTTCTTGCAGTTTCGTCTCCATCTTCTTGTGAATTTCACTCCAGAAATCCGCAAAGGGGCAGTATTGGGAGGCGGCACAACAATCCATACCGAGCATACAATTGCTAAACCATTGCTCCCCCTCTATGGCCTTCACAATCTCCAGGATGGAGATCTCTTGAGCCGGACGGATTAAGCACAGGCCTCCTCCCGGACCCCGCTTGGTGGAGACGATTCCTTGACACGATAGATGGTGAATAATCTTGGCCAGATAAGGCTTGGGAACCCTAGTTATCGACGCGATCTCACTTTCTGGCATCAATTCGGTAAATCGATCAATGTCCTCAAAACATGCCAGCGCTTCAATTGCATATCCAAGTGTTCGGGAAAAACCAATCATTGTGCGACGTTGAAAATTATTCTCTGATTCGGGGGCAAAAATTAGACGATGCCTATGTCAACAATAGTTTAATAAAAGAGGACATTAATGTCAAAAATACATTAGAGATATTAATATTAATTCTTTATGCCATTATTAATGCTAATGAGTAGATGATTCCCGGATATTGAAAATGAAGGCGCCCTCTTAGGACCAATACAACCCCACGCACGGCTCGGAAAGCCTGGCTGTCGTGCCTTCTGCCTTCGTTGGGATAACGACCTGACGCAGGAAATGCAGCCGTTGCTTACATGCCGACGGCAAATAAATTATGAGGTGCGATGCCCACTAGCGCTTCCTCTAATTCAATCCAGTGGCAACCCGGCGGGGACGCTGAAAAGGCTTTGGTCTTCGTACTTTTGGAAGAAACGGTTGCTGGGCTGATTGTCTCCGAAAGTCCAGACCCAGCCGGAGTTTTCCCTGAACAGATACATCCAGCGGTAGGTATCTTCACTCAGGAAGAGCCATGAACCCAGGCCGAGATCCCAGACATAGACACCGTCTTCGGTGCTGCTGTCGGACACATACTGCCAGCCGTGTTCGTCATGGTAAATCCATGGATAGAAGTCGGTATTATAATTGTTGTACCATTGGGAGGTTCTCCAGCCAGGGAAACCCGAGATTTCCGAACTACCGAAAAAATTGCCGGGCCGTTCGAGGTCTTCCAGGGATGCTTTCAGAATACCCACTGCGTAACTGAGGTTGTGAACCCCGTGGCTGCCGTCGCTTTCCACGAAGAGGTAGTTGTAAAGGGCTTTTTTCTGGGCCAGGGTGTGCGATTCCGCCGTCACTCTTTCGGTAACCGTGGGTTCTCCAATGGGCGGCAATTGCAAGGCCAGTTCCTGCAACAGCCCGTCGATCTCATCCCTTATTCCTTCGACAAAACCGTCTCCATTGAAGTCTTCCTGTTTGAAATTGAACGATTCGATATTACCGTGGCAAATTGCGCAGGCCGCCGTCAAATCGACATCATCTTCATGAATGTCGGGTGTTCCGCCATCCCAGGAGGGTTTGAATGTGTGGCCGCCGGCCATCAGGTTAAAGGCATCATCGGCACTGGTTTCCTGCATATGACAGACGACGCAGGTATTATTGATCACAAAGATGTGACGGGAACGGCCGATTTCCTTGCCGTACTCGATGGCGTTGGCGCCCACCAGCATGTCCGTCTGTGGGGATGAGTGCGGCCCGAAGTGATTGGAGGTTCCCAGGACGTAGGCATCAGCGTCCCTTCGCGAGAGATGGCAATTCATGCAGAGTTTGCCCAACCCGCCCCTTGTCACGACGGTTTCACCATCCATCAGGGTCACGTCGTCAACTTTGCGCAATTGATGTGGATTGGTAGCATCGTGCGGATCGTGGCACGTCGCGCAGGTGATGGCTTCGTAAAGCGTTCCATAGCGATCGGTGTCATCGACATAATCGATAAATCCGGCGCCGCTGTGGCAACGAACGCAGGCTCCGCGTCCCTCTCCGGTTGGGTAGCGAGTGGCCACCGAGTGCCGGGAGGCTTCCCATTCAACATTCTTCGAGTGGTAGGGAAGGGCGTCGTGGCATCGTCCGCAATCGCCGGCGCTCAGGCTGATGGTGGGTGTGTTGAAGACCCATTCGCCGGCTTCCAGAACGAAATGCTCGCCGCCGGGACCATGGCAATTTTCACACTGGATGTTGGACAGATTTTTCAAATCCTGGGGTACCTCTTCCCAATTGCCGGAAGCGAGGGTTTCCGGCTGGGTCCAGCCAAAGAGATCTCTCAGGTCGTCAAAACCGCCGTTGTCTGCGGAGAGAGCCTCGTTGAAACCCAACGTATGGCACTCATTGCAGGATTCCTGATAAAAATTGACCCCTATGCCGTCAATCTTGCGCCGGAAGGCCGAGGAATGATTGGTTTCCATCCAGGAAGCCGCTTTGTCCTCATGGCAGAAAGAACACTGCCTGGCGTTGTTTTCCACCCAGTGGGATGGGGCGTCCTCATGACAGCGAAAGCAATCGGAAGGACGCTGCTGGTCCAACGTGATACCGGCTTCGCCGTGCGCCACCAATTTTCCCACGCCCACGTATTGGGCCGCCGTAAACCACTGGTTGAGGACAATGTTCCCGGCATCCGTGCTCACCGTTGCCGTTACTGCATAAATTCCGTAAACATCGGGGACGAGGAGCTGGCGGTCCGCCACCTGGTAAACTTCGCGTTCCCCCTGGCTGAAAATGGGGATATCGGAGCCCAGAGGGCTTCCCCCGAGAACTGCCGTGGAACCGAGCGGCTGTGAGGTTATCTCCCAGGCAACTCCCGTTACATTAGCGGCCCGGTCGACCTGTGCTTCCGCGTAAATGTGTCCGCCCCGTCCGACATTGAGTAATCCGCTCGATGTCTGCGTACCGTCCGGGAGACTGTAATCGGCAATTTCTTGCGGTGAAAGAGAACGGTTCACTATCTGATCAGCCCACAGGGGCATAAAGGCATTCCCCCCGATTATCATGAGCGCGATCCCGAATAATGACCTGATTTTGCGAATTTCAGTAATCTGTCGCGGATACATAAGTTTTTTCTCCAAAATATCTAATAACGTTTTCACCGAAGGACGTGCCGCCTTGAGCCTGTTCCAGACTAACTGCCATAACTCATAAGTCTCAACGTCCCTAGCAACAATTTTATGCCGTTATGGGAGAAAAGCAAATAAGTTAGTCTAATTTTAGAGAATATTTTTAAAAATGATCACTAATGTTACGAATTACCACGGCGGACAAATGAAGAATTCTCGGTGCTTTGGGCAACAACGAGGTAGGTCAATTGTTTTACTTTCAGCGAATTATGAAATTTGACGGTATTTTTGGCCCGATCAGTTATAAAAACCGCTTCCACCGATGAACTCTCTCAGGACGCTGTTAGCGGGGACTCCTTCGGGAAGAACGGGAACAAAAAGATCCAGAAAACGGAGGAGCCGGTAAGCTTCAATCTGAGACGGGTCCTGAGGGAGAATTTCCAGAAGAAACCTCCAGGCAAGGACTTTCAAAACAGCGGTTTCGTAAACCAGCGCGGAATTGAACATGGCATCGGCCGTGTCCTGAAAGGGAAAAATATGTTTCATTTCCCCTTGCTGCACACTTGGCCATCGTTTGATCGTTTCGGTAGCTTTATAGCCCCTGTAGCATCGGTCGCGAACAATACGGCGGAGCAGGCGGACATCCGCCGTGAAGAGCCGGTTGTGCTCATCGATTACCAACTGGGTGAGGGCGTTGACGAAAATTCGGAAAACGGCGCCTTCCTGAATATGGCCGAATAGTTCCGGATTAAGGCCGTGAATTCCTTCAAAGATGATGACCTGTTTCTTCTTTAAGCGGACTGGTCTCCACGTTTCCGGAGGGTCTGGTTGCCCTTTGACAAAATCGTATTTGGGAACGCGAATTTCCCGGCCGGACAGCAGTTCCTGCACATGCTCACGGATCAATTCCACATTCAGGGCTTCCAACGCCTCGAAATCCACCTCTCCCTTTTCATCCCTTTGAAGCTCTGCCCGGGCCCGGAAATAATCATCCAGGTTGATGATGATCGGTTCGATGGCATTGACCCGAAGCTGGACCTGCAGGCGTTGCACAAAGGTTGTCTTTCCGGCGGAAGAGGGACCGGCTGCGCATAAAATGCGAATCCGGTCACGACCGGAGGCGACCAGGTCCGCGATTCCCGCGATTTTCTTTTCATGCTGGGCTTCGGCGATTCTTATTACATCCGCCAGGCGATCCTCAAGAATCGCATGGTTCAGGTCGCCAACGGTTTCGACGCCAAGGCGGCGGTTCCACTCTCTTCTTTCGCGATAGCTTTCCCACAAGAGGTGGCCGTGATCAGCAGCGCCGATCTCGGGGGCGCCGGGAAATTTTAAAATAAGACCCGTCTTGTATGGGATCACTGTGGCGCCTGCCCCGAACCGTGTGCTGGGGGCATAGGGACCATGCATGATATCCGTAAATTGCCCCAAAGTAACCACTTGGATAACCGGCGAAGCCCATGTTCGGAGCAGTCTTGCCTTGGAGCCGACAGGGTCTGTTAACAGGTTTTCGACAGCTTCCACCGGAACGCGTCGTATTTCAAATGGAAGGTCTTTAGCGACAAGTTCTTCCAGGCTGCCGGTCAAGTTTTTGGCCAATTTCGCCAAATCTTCTGTCGCCTCTGGGTGATGATTCACCTCGTAAAAATATCCGCCCAGAAGCGATTGGCCGATGATAAGTTCGAGTCCGGGATGATTTTCCAGGACTACGCAATGGAGCATGTGAGCGATTGATTGACGCAATACGCTGATTCCGGCCGGGTCGGAACTATAAATGGGCATCACCTTGGAATGCCCGTTGAGCTTCGTGTTCAGCCCCACCAGGTTGTTGTTCAGGTTGGCCGCTACGATTCCTTTCTCCGCAATCGTAACCCGGCCAAATAATTCTCTAATGGTGGTTCCGGGGGAAACTTGCAGCGATTCATTTTCCACATTAACAGTTATTGTTTTCATAGCCGGGATTTCTCATGCCATATCTTATACAAGAAGGCAACGTTATCGATTTTCCAAAGGTATTTTCTGTTTTTGGCATAGCAATAGATTATGATAATGCCATAATATGGCATGATTTGGCAAAATCACCAATGCAGCAGTGATTTGGGGGCGGAAATCGTGGGTTATGTTTATTTCTCATACCAATAATCGCCTAAGTATTGCCGCCGGGCAATTGGGTATATCAAACATCTGCCAAGGTTAAGATTTCTTATAGGGTAAATTAAATTCCCTTAATAATGGCCGACTAAGGGAAACAAATCGGGCTGGGTCCCTTGACTAAAAGTCTTACCGAATTAATATTAATAAATATCGTTATTACATTTTCCTTACGGTCAACCAGATTCATTAACGGCAAACAAGAATTGATTAGTGCAGATATTGGGAACAGCCGCTTGTCTGTATGCCGGTTATGATAAATGCCCTGCACAGCCTAAATTTCACTCCTTTTTGATCAATTGAACATAGTTTCCAAATGGGTTACTCGAATTTACTGCCGATCGATACTTTTAACAAAATTGAAATATGAAGCCGGAAGACATTAAGGAAGGGATGAAAAAATCGACGCTTTGGAGGCGGGCTTTCGAGCATAAGATTTTGCTTTCCGCCGCGATTGTCGGTGTCGTTATTTCCTTTGCTTCCTGTGCTTCGGTAGAGCGTGTTCTGGTGATGCCCCCTCACATTCCCGGAGCTACTTTTGTGGGCGTTGAGGAGTGTTCTCAATGTCATGAAAGCATTACGGAAGGTTTCCACAACGCGTCTCATTTCAAAATCATCGCCCCTGGCAGCAATGTCTCCGAAATGGGGTGCGAATCCTGCCATGGTCCCGGGAGTCGGCATGTTGAGGCCGGGGGAACCGCCCACACCATTGTCAATCCCGGAAATTCACCTGAAACTTGTTTCCAGTGCCACCTGAGCAAACGGGCGGAATTTTCCCTCCCCTATCGCCATCCATTGGGTGAGAACCGGGTCGGCTGCGGCGATTGCCACGATCCCCATGAAGGCGATGCCATCAAAGGAGGAGGGACATCTTTGCAATCCGCCAATGACACTTGTTTCCAGTGTCATTCATTGCAAAAAGGGCCTTACGTTTTCGAACACGAGGCCATACGGGAAGGCTGCACAACTTGCCACTCGCCCCATGGCTCGGTCAACGCCCGCCTCTTGAAGTCCCGTAACGCCAACCTCTGTCTGCAGTGCCACTTTCAGCAGCAGGACACGGCAGGTCGGATTCTCATTGGCAGGACCAACCACACCAGCTTGCTTTCACGTGGCACCTGCTGGTCCGCTGGCTGCCATGAGGCCGTCCATGGGTCCCATGTAAACTCACATTTGCGGTTTTAAATGTTAATAAATGTATACTTGCCTGGCCGGGGAACAACAATGAAAACATTAACCTCACGTTTAAACCGGGGAAGGGGACTATCAGCTGGAATCTTCACCTTTCCGGCCATTATCGGCCTGCTCGTTTGCCCGCTGTTGTCGGTTCGGGGGGCTTCGTCCGGCGGAAGCAGTGCCCCGCAATTTTCGAGTTGGGAGGAGGTCGCCCTTAGCGGTTGGATTGACCTTTCTCTATTTGGAGTGTCCGTAGACGGCGACAATGCGGCATTCATGAAACGCCACGGGTCTCCCCAGAGCGCCCACGGGGGAATCGAGGATTTTCATTTTGAAACCTATCTTGGCGATGCCTTTTTCGCCGTCGATGGCCGGGCCATTGTGGACCACAATGATTTCTCTTTTAAGTTTAAGCTGGAGAACTACGAAAAAGGGTTCATCCGGGCCGGCTTCAGCGAATATCGCACATGGTATGACGGTAGCGGCGGATTTTTCCCTCAAAATGACATGTGGATCAATTTCTTTGAAGAGGAATTGGCCATGGATCGGGGAAGCCTATGGTTTGAAGCCGGCCTCACCGTTCCGGATTTACCGGAGATCACCTTCAAATACACCTACCGGTTTCGGGAGGGCAAAAAGGACTCGCTATCCTGGGGCGACACCGCTTTTACCGGCGGGTTTGGCCGGAAACACATAGTCCCCTCCTTTCTCGGTATCGACGAGGAGACAAACCTGTTCCAACTGGATGTGAAACATGCGATCGGGAAAACCAAATTCGGGGCGGGTCTCCGCTACGAAATTACCGACTACACTGATTCCCGCAATATGAGAAGAACCCCCTTTGAAAACTCCGACCGCTATGTAACACAAACCGATACGAACGATTCCGATGCCTTCAGCGTTCACGCTTTTGCTGAAACACAGCTTCGCAAAAATCTTCGGGTCACAGCGGGACTATCCGCCACGAGCCTGGATGCCGATTTCTCCGGAGATCGAATAATCGGATCGGATTTCAATGTTGTATTTGACCCCTTGTTCCAAACCCAGAGTCACGACCCCGGTTTCGTCGATCTGGTCGGAAATTCGGAGATGGAACAATACGTGTTGAACCTGAATTTTATCTACAATCACAAAAAGAACCTACACCTGATTTCCGCATTTCGGTTCGAAAAACAGGATGTCGATGTTGCTTCTGGTTTTCTTGAAACGAATTTTCTAGACGCCCCGACAGAGGATAGTCTGAGCATAATGAGCGACAAATCCTGGGATGAAATATCGGTCAAGCTGGAGGCCCGCTATACCGGCAAAGAGAACATGGTCCTGTTTGCCAGGGCCGATTTGAACCGTGGGGACGGACTATTGACGGAGAGAGAAATCGAAAACCTGACCAGCCTTACGGAACTTGATCGGAATACCGACTTTACCCGCAACACGCAAAAGTATACGGCTGGAATTAATTGGTACCCAAAGTCCAATTTCAACGCCTCGGCACGGTACTATTATAAAAATCGAGATAACAATTACGATCACTTGGTGGACGATACCTTGGGATTTCCCGGCTTCGTGCAAACCCTCGATTTTGCCACCCACGATATAAATATCCGGGCAACTTGGCGCCCCAATTCAAAAATCACCCTGGTCAGCCGTTACGATTACCAGGTGTCGGATATCAACACCTCGGCGGGACCTGGTTTTGATAAAATCCAAAGTGGAGACCTGACCAAGCACATCATCAGTGAAACGGTTACTTGGAATCCTCTGGCCAGTGTCTATTTTCAGGGGTCTATCAACTATATCATGGACGAAATGGAAACGCCGGCCAGCAAGCTGGAGGGAGGCGCCGCCAATCTCGTCCTTCTTTCCGAAAACGATTATTGGAACCTCGACCTGAACGCTGGGGTCGTATTGAACGAAAAAACGGATGTGCAGTTTTACTACAACTATTATCGGGCTGATAATTACACCGACAATTCCGCGGTGAGCCTGCCCTATGGCGCAGGAGCCAAGGAACACCGGTTATCAGTAACCCTCAACCGCAGAGTGTCGGAGAACATGCGCATTACCCTGCGTTACGCATTCTTCAGCAACCGGGAGGAAACCACGGGAGGCAACAATGACTTCGACGCCCATCTGATTTACTCCGGGTTGCAATACCGATTTTAAGCTTTAATTTAAAACCCATCTGATGTATCCTCCTGATTGATAATATAAGACTAAACCATGAAAAAACTGACCAAATCCATTACAGTTCTACTAACTGTCCTTTTCATTTATGCCCAGTTTCCCGTCAGCGCGGAGGTCGGGGATGTTACCCTGCTATGGAGTAAAAATTGCCAAAAGTGCCACGGTAAAGACGGCAAAGGCAACACCAAGTCTGGAAAAATGTTCAAGGTGAAGGATCTTACCGATGCCGAATATCTCGAGTCTCTTAAGGACGAACAGATGCATAAAAGCATCAAGGAAGGCATGGTGGTTGACGGTAAAACAAAAATGAAGCCTTTCGCGGATAAGTTGACCGACGAAGAGATTACAGCGTTAATCGCTTTTGTTCGGGAATTCAGCGAGTAACGCATTATTTTTCTTTCGATTCTTCTTTCAGGGTCGGTAGTCCCATTTATCCCTTGTGGATAACTGGTATTTAATCCAGTTGTAACTCATATTATTGTGTTACAATATATGGGTGGAATCGATCAGACGAAGGAATCAGTCCTGTATTTACACCATGCAAAGCGGCTCCATTGCGGGGGTGGTATGGAGACTGTCATGCGCTCCCATTTGCGCGAATCGGGAGAAAATAGTCACTTTGTTTCCTTCCTCCGCGGTGATAAAAAAGATTCGGACCGACAGCATTGCCTGGATGGATCGCCCAATCTGTCTCTCAGCGGTTTGCGGCGATTGTATAAAACGAATATTTTGAATCGGCTATCGGCCAGGGCTTCGCTTTACCATAATTGCTGGGGTCTGGATTTATTTGCCGATTTGGATCCCGCGCAGCTGCGGATTGGGTTTTTTCATTCCAGTTACCCAAAGCTGGAAAAATTTGTCCGCTATTATGGCCAATTCGCCGATGGTTTCGTTTTTGTCAACGAGGCGATGATGGACAGGTCTCGTCGAATTCTTCCTCATTGGGACGAGTCTCGTTTCGCATACTTTCCCCATATTCTGAAAATACCGGCATCTATTGAAAATCAGCGCTATCAACCACGTGATGATGTAAGGATCGGATATGCCGGGCGTTTGATTAAAAAACAAAAACGAATCGACCGTATTCCCGCTTTCCTTGAACAATTGGACCGGCATTTACCCGATTATACTTTTGAGATACTGGGCGACGGGCCGGATGAGGGCTGGCTCCAGCAGGCTTTGGCTGGGAGGAAAAATGTTCTATTCCACGACTGGAAGAAGGGAAGCGAATACTGGGAAACCTTACAGCGCTGGAAATTTACCGTATTTTTCAGCGATTACGAAGGCTTGCCCATAGCTTTAATGGAGGCTCTTGCCTGCGGTGTAATTCCTCTTTATCCCGATTATTATGATGGTCGGGATTTACTCGGGCAAATAGACACCTCCTTGCTTTATCGGCAGGGCGGCATGGAAGACTTGGTGAAGTCCCTTTGCTCGGCCAATCAATGGTCCATTGAACGCACGAAACAATTTTTTGAAAAATCCCAATCCATCCTTGCAACTAACACGGAGGATTCTCTCGAAATTAGATATGATCGTTTTTTAACTGGTTTGGATGAGTCCTTGCCGTCTGCTCAAAGGTATCGACAGCCAATTTCCCTGATGCGATCGCTGACGCCCCTATGGCGCCATAACCGGCGAGTGAACTGGGATCAATAAATTCGCCAATTCCTGTTTCCTTTTTAAGTCAATTGACCTTGTCGCCAGAATTCTCAATTGATTCCCAGGCAATCTCTCACGGTTTAATTCGGTATCTCAAAGAAACTCTTTGTTTTTTTCCGGTATCAATATTTAACACTCGAACCGAATAATAAGATGGGTCCAAAACTCTGCCTCCTTCTAAATGGAGGCAACCGGCAACCTCTCCCTCTTTTGTGTATAAAAGGTGCTTACTATCGTCTTTAACAACTACCTTTGAGGAAATTAAGTAATTATGACTGGAAGATAGAGTTCTTCCGGCATACAATTGCGCGAAAGTGACGTTAAAGGCGATTTGTTCGGAATAATGATTACAGCCATTGACGGCAACGTTTTTGATGTAATTACTTCTCCATCTTTCAAAAAACAACTGAGTTTTATTGAGGTTAAAACTCATTACGCCACAACCGCAATATGGCGATTTTTCGAATAATTCTTGATCGTATAATTCGGAACAAATCTTCTCCTTATTACAAACATTTTTCTCCACCCAGGTATCTTCCTTATAAAACTTCCAGGACTTTTCATTAGTCACTCCAATCCCGTACTTTTCCGCATGGAGTAAATAATCGTCGACGGCTCTCTCATCTTGAATCCATACATCCGAATCGATCCAAACGATATAATCAAAATCCTTGAAGTACTCACTTAAGTAAATACGCGATTGCATCAACTGGTTGACCGGATCTTCCACCAATGAATCTGTTATTATTTCTTGTGGGGTGACATATTTCGTAATGCAAAAATTTTTCGATAGATAGTGTTTGTGGTTATTATTTAAACCTATATCTATAATATGAATTGGAGTATTTCTATATAATCTGGTTGCCTTAATAGATTCGAGAAGCTCGACCAGTGGTTCAAAATATTTTGAATTAGCGCCTGTTATAAAGCACATGTTCTCCAAAATCTCCCTTGAGGGGCTCCGGGAGGGATCACGAGGAAGATGACGCGCCGGACGAGGCACGGCTTTATCAAAATTTACTTTCCTGAACATAGTATCCGGCAAAACAATGGAAGAAGAGGAAGATTATTGTCATCCTCGTTCAGGTAGGATCCATTTCAGGACGAGCGAGTTTCTGCCTGGCGGCAGTGGGAAAATTAATTTGTGGTTTCCTGCTCGGAGACGATCTCCAGCAGTTCCACCTTGAAAACCAAAGTATCCCCGGGTTTGATAACGCCGCCCCGGGGTTGATTGCCATATCCCAGATTGGAGGGAATGTAGAGCATGATTTCTCCTCCTTCCCGCACCAGTTGCAGGCCCTCTGTCCAACCGGCAATTACCCGGTTCAAGGGAAAGGTGGCCGGCTGATTTCTGCTGTAGGAACTGTCGAATTCAGTGCCGTCGATTAGAGTTCCGTGGTAATGAACTTTTACCGTATCGGTTGCTATGGGGAAGTCGCCGTCGCCCTCCCGGACCATTTTGTAATAAAGACCGCTGGTCGTTTTCTGTAAATTATCCGTTTTCTCCAATTCAGCTATAAAAGCCTTTCCTGCTTCGATATTGGGCTCTGCCATTTCTCCCGCCTCCTTTTGTTGAATCTTATTATAAGCGTCGATTTTGGCCAGCATGATATTTTTGGCTGCGGCCATCTGTTTTTCAAAATCGCTGGGAGGCGGCTTTCCGCTGGCCAACCGGCGCATTCCTTCGAATATGGCTTCCATTTGATCCTCCGTTAAACCAACGTTCAAACTGACTTCCCGGCCGAATTGGTAGCCCAAAGCTTGCAACGCTTTTTGTTCCGCCGTATCGGGGGC
>JAJFLV010000076.1 GCA_021772535.1 Opitutales bacterium
AAATCAACGAACAATCGAATTTTGTTAGTTTTTCGAGTTTATTGCGTCAAACAGTTAGATAAGTGCTGGTGGAATGAACAATACAAACGCTGACGCAAACCGTCAGTACTAAATAAATGGTGGAACTAACTTAAAATAGGAAAAATTATAATGAAGATTCGATTCGTAACTCAAAAAGTACACGCCTTCCTCGACTATCCCGTCGCTATCAGCCTGATGGCGTTACCCTTTCTGCTGAAGCTTGGCAGTTCGCACCCGCTGGCAATATGGCTTGCGGTTGCAACGGGTGTGGCGGCGTTCATTCTGACACTGTTGACTGATCATGAGCTTGGTGTGGTCCGCGTGATTCCTTACTCAGTTCATCTCAAAGTTGATTTCCTTGTTGGTGTCGTGTTCGCAATTGCGCCGATCATCCTTGGATTTAGCGGGCTGGACGCGGTGTATTATTGGGCTAATGCAGCAGCAGTGCTGGTGGTTGTCAGCTTGCACCAACCGGCGGCAGCCTCATCCCCAATCGCTGCGACAGCCTAATCGAAACCAAAACAGTTATTTACGGTCCCACGCCCTTCCTCCATTTCGGGACCGTGATATGCTGCGATTCGATGGCGTTGGTCGACAGCGTCCTCAGAAACTCGCAGATGAGCAAAAGAAAAGGGGGCGGTCACCTGATACCAGGAAATTGACCGTCCCCTTTTTCTTTTCGATAAACTCAAACCAATCTGCTTGATACGCAAGATTGAGTGAATTGGTGCCGTCATGGGATTTTCCCAAGGCTGATCAGATTCCTTCAAATTGTATAAAAGTATACATTGTTGATTCTCAATTGGGCTTGGCATGGCCTCTGCTTAATTGGAGGCATCCGGATTTTTACAACGGTAAATTAGAAAAGGATTTGAATTTATCATTTTCAACATGAGCAGATTCGATACACATTCCAGACTACGGGGGAACTCGATTTTCTCTCTATTTATTTCTGGTTTTCTTGTTTCCGCAGCTTCCAGCCTGCAAGCCCAGGATTCCACTGCCACAGACTCGATTGCCTCGTCCGGTCAAACGCCTCCCCTCCTCGACTCCGGAGATACCGCATGGATGATCGTGGCGACCGTGCTGGTCCTTTTTATGACGCTTCCGGGACTAGCTCTTTTTTACGGAGGCCTGGTGAGAACGAAAAATGTGCTCTCCATTCTTGTGCAATGTTTTGCCATGGCCTCGGTCATGACCGTCCTCTGGGTCATCTATGGTTATAGTGTTGCCTTTAACACCAGCGGCATGGAGGCCGGAGTCATTAATTTCCATTCTTTCTTCGGAGGTCTGGAAACCGCTTTTCTTCACGGGATCGGGGTTGATGCGATTTCCGGTTCCATACCGGAGAGCGTCTTCGTAACTTTCCAGATGACTTTTGCCATCATCACTCCGGCACTGATTGTAGGCGCATTTGCCGAACGCATGAAATTCAGCGCAATCATGCTCTTTTGCGTTGTCTGGTTCACTTTTTCCTATCTGCCCATCTGCCACATGGCCTGGGCCGGTGAAGGCGCCCTTTTCGCAGAATGGGGCGTTATCGATTTTGCCGGAGGCACCGTAGTCCATATCAATGCTGGGATCGCCGGTCTGGTGGCCTGCCTCCTGGTCGGAAAAAGGCGCGGATTCGGCGCCGAGCCTTTGGCCCCCCACAATGTCCCGCTGACCCTGATTGGCGCTTCCATGCTCTGGGTCGGTTGGTTTGGCTTCAACGCCGGCAGCGAACTGGCCGCGGATGGCACAGCCGGAATGGCTATGCTCGTGACTCAGGTCGCCACCGCTGCGGCGGCTTTAACCTGGTTGGCCATTGAGTGGATAAAAAGCGGCACTCCAACCGCCGTCGGGGTCGCCACCGGGGCAGTAGCCGGGCTCGTTGCTATAACGCCCGCCAGCGGTTCGGTCGGCCCCATGGGCGCTTTGGCCATCGGGTTTGCTTCCAGCGCATGCTGTTATCTCGCCGCCACAAAACTGAAAAGAAAACTGGGTTACGATGACAGCCTGGACGTCTTTGGAGTGCATGGGATAGGCGGAATCGTCGGCGCACTGTTGGCCGGTTGTTTTTTTATTGGCGAGGGCGGCGCGGAAACATTCAACCTGGGGCTGCAAGCCTGGGTGCAACTCAAAAGCGTTTTGGTTACCATTCTTTGGAGCGGTCTGGTGTCTCTTTTCACCCTGACCGTTATTAAGAAAACCATCGGCCTTCGCGTAGACGAAGAAGAGGAAGAAATTGGCCTCGACCTGACAACCCATGGCGAGGCCGGTTACACGCATTAATTACCTCTATTTTAATAGAACCTATCTCAAATTCGATGATGATGATGCAGAGAGCAATTATATGTTTTGAGCAAGGCGCGACGGGGCTTGCCGGGCTGCCAGCCCTGCTGCCCCGTCGAAACGCTGCTCAAACACATAACTGCCTCTGTCCAAAGGATTTGTGCGGCACGGTAGCACCTGCGGCGTTGATTTGCGCCCGAAGGGCGTCCAGCCCATCTGGGCGCAAAGCCGCCTGGCATCTGCCACCGTGGCGCTACAAACATCATCCATCTGCGATTTTGAGATTGGTTCTAAATAAATCCCTCCTCCAATGAAACTGATCAAAGCAATCATCAAGCCCTTCAAACTGGAAGAAGTTAAAGAATCCCTCTCCGAAATTGGGGTGGAAGGTATGACCGTGACCGAGGTGAAAGGATTCGGTCGCCAAAAAGGACACACCGAAATTTACCGTGGCAGCGAATACACGGTCGATTTCCTGCCCAAGGTAAAAATCGAAATCGCGGTGCCGGACGAACTTGTCGTGGGTACCGTTGAAGCTATCAAAAAAGCCGCCCGCTCCGGTAAAATCGGCGA
>JAJFLV010000077.1 GCA_021772535.1 Opitutales bacterium
AAAGTAATACCTAATGTCGTTATCAGAAGAAACCACCGGGAAGATCGCCGATGCCCTGCTGGAAGGCTGGCAGGGAAGTAACGAAACTTTCAACGAAAATCCGACCAAACAGGAGAAGCGATTGCTCGGGGTCATCTCAAAATCACCTCACATTAGAAAAAAGGTGGATCGGAGGCAAAGCTTGCCATTTCAGAAAGAACGGATACTATCTCGGTTCGATCCTTTTTTAATCGAGTAGATGATAACCAGGAATGATTCCGTGAGGAAGATGCCGGCATCGGCATATACGGCAAAGCTGGCCGTGTTAATTTTGATTGCCGGTCTTCTGCCGGTTTTCTCCGCTCAAGCGCAGGTAACCATTTTTGGCCTGAAGTCCTGCGGGAGCGGCTCTCCCGGGTTTTGCGGTAGCGGCACTATCCCCGACTCCCTGCCGCCGACGAACCTCTTTTCTTTTCAGGATAACGGCTCGGGTTTCGTCGACCATGGGGCGGTTACCCTCAGCGGGAGCGGTATCGATGCCGATGGTCTGGCCTTCTCCCAATCACAGGGCCTTTTGGCCTTTGAGTTGCAAAAAAGCGGAACCGCCACCACTGGATCAACCCTTATTTCCATCGATCCCAATTCGGCCCTGGCAACCGGAATCGGCTCCTTTCTCAGCGGCCGCGACATCCGGGGCGCTGTTTTCGATCAATCCGATTCCCTTTGGGCGCTGGATGCCGCCAATGATGAACTGCTTAATATCGACACTGCCACGGGCGCCGTTCTGGGTTCGCCGGTCGGCTTGAACATTGCCGCAAACGCCTTCAACTTGAGCGACGTTTCCGATATCGCTGTGAGGTTGGACGGCTCTTTTTACGTAGGCAACGATAGTGACATTTATACTCTGGATATCGGGAGCGGAGAATTAACTCTGGCCAATACCGATTCAGTGCAGGGTTTTTCCGGAATGGCTTTCGCCAACGACACCCCACAGGACGCCCTCCTTGCCTTCGATGTGAACGGCTTTGAGGACATTTTTCGCTACGATCTTGATGCGGGCTTTTCCCAATCGACTCTTTTTCTCAATATCATCCCCTCCTACAACTCCGGACGGGGCGACCTCGCGGCATTCACTCCCATCCCGGAACCTTCGACAACGGTTATGTTAGGCTTTGGATTAATATTAATAGTAACAGCCGGAATACGCGGTGGCAAACGCCTTCGCTCTACAAAGTCCGGAATGGCTTAACGTTACAGGAAGGGGAAAGGGAAACCGGTCCGTCATGTTTGCGAATCGCAACGCAGTTGCCTGGCTCACGTTAGTTACATCCGTCGCTGTTCATGTGGGCAAAAAGCGGAAATCGAAAATTGAAATAGGAAACTTACAATGAAGATACCACCTTCCGTGCATAAGGCGCTTGAGGCTAAAGGCGACAGAAAGACCGACTTTGAACGCTTGAAGACGGCCTTGAATCATCAGGAGCCGGACTGCGTTCCTCTTTTCGAAATGAGTATCGACCCCGAGATCAAGACGCAATTCATGGGGCGCTCCCTCAAAGGCCACGCGGAGGAAATTGAATTTTACCGAATGGCTGGATACGATGTTTATCCGGTGGCATTAACCGTTATTAATGTCAACCTGAAAAAAATCGAAGTAACGAACCAGGAAATCGGCAAGACCCTCGGCTTGGAATTACCAACCCGCACAACCAGCAGTTATAAAGCCGATCTGGAAGCTTATACGGAACGCCATTGGGTCGAGATGCATAAAGGTGTCATTACGACCAAGGATGAGTTTGCCGCCTACCCCTGGCCGAACCCGGACAGACTCGACTTCTCCGTCCTCGACGAAGTGGGCGCGTTGTTGCCGCCCGGAATGAAAATCGGTGTCATCATCGGGAAAATTTTTACCGGCGTATGGTTCATGATGGGAATGGAATCCTTCATGCTGGCCTATCGGGACGATCCCGAACTGATCGAGTTAATTTACGGCAAAATCATCCCATTGCAGCAGCGGGCCATGGAGGCAGCCATGAAGCATCCGGCCGTCGGTTTGAGCTTTCATGCGGACGATCTCTCGGGCAATAACGGTCCGCTGGTCGATCCCAACCATTTCCGTAAGTATGCTTTTCCCTGTTACCGGCAAATGTGCGACATGGCCAAAGCCGCCGGTAAGCCCTTCATCTTCCACTCAGACGGCGACCTCACGATGGTCCTCGACGACCTCATCGACCTCGGCATAACGGGCTGGCATCCGATCGAGAAGACCGCCCACGACATCAACGAGGTAAAGGCCAAATACGGCCACCGCATCGCCCTTCTGGGCAACATCGACCTGCAATATACTTTAACGCGAGGAACACCCGAAGAGGTTGAAGAAGAAGTCAACACCCGCATACGCGACCTGGCCCCCGGCGGGGGTTATTGTGTTTCTTCCGGTAACTCCATCCCCGATTACGTGCCCATCGACAACTACGCCGCCATGCTCGAAGCCACCTTCAAACATGGCCGCTACCCGATACGATAGAGTTCCTCTTAACCGTTTGAAATTAATAGAACCTATCTCAGCGAAAAGTGACAGCAAAATTCTCACATGCCATAGTCAGAAAACCCGGAGAAAATTTTGCTCACGGAATAACCACTTCAAATCTCGGTCCGGCCAATTACGATTTGTTATTGAAACAGCATGAGGCCTACATCGAAAGGTTGAAATCCCTGGGCCTTGAGGTTATCCTGCTGGAGGCTTTGCCCAAATACCCGGATGCCTATTTTGTGGAAGACACCGCTGTCGTGACGCCCGATGTCGCCGTGATCACCAACCCCGGCGCTACTTCCAGACAAGGTGAGGAAATTACCATCGACCCGGTCCTCGCCAAATACCGCAAAACAGTCCGCATCAAACCGCCTGGAACAGTTGACGGCGGGGATGTGATCGAAGCGGGAACCCATTTCATCATCGGCCTCTCCGAGCGCACCAACAAAGAGGGCGCCGAACAATTGGGCGGCATTTTGGAAAAATACGGTAACACCTGGACAACCGTTTCTGTGGAAGCGGGCCTCCACTTAAAATCAAGTGTCAATTACGTGGGCAAAAACACACTCCTCCTAACCGAAAATTTCGCAGATTGCGACCCATTCAACAGTTACGCAAAAATCGTCCTGGATCAGGTCGAGCAATACGCAGGAAACACTCTTCTCATCAACGATTGCCTCCTTACACCCAAAGGCTTCACCAACACTAAAATAAAACTGCAAACACTGCACCGCCCAATCATGGAACTGGACATGAGCGAAATCCAAAAAATGGACGGCGGCCTCACCTGTCTTTCCCTGAGATTTTAAAAAGAGGGATCGGTCTTCTAAAACGTAAATAGTTGTTTACTTGCATTTTACGAAGTTTTCCAACTTATTCAAACAATAGCTGTACAACGGGTTAAGGGCTAATCAAAGTTTTCAGAAGTTTTCCCATTTTTAACTTGTAGGGTTATATTCCTGAGGTAGTATAACGGTTTTCCTGAGTGTATTCCATAAGACAATTGAAAACAGTTCCAGAACATGATAATTACTTTCCCAAAACAAATGTGCCGAGTATTCCTGGCGGTTAGTGCAGTATTAATTTCGACCGTAAGCACGGGCCTTGCCCAGCAGTCCAAGGTGTCCATCAGCGATATCGAAGTATTTCTTGATAATGGCACGGTGAACAATCGGGGCGACGAAGATAATGCGATTGACGGCAATATTAACACCGTAAGTTTTTTAACCAATTCCGGTGAGTTAAATCCCAATACCGTTTCCCTGGACTTTGGAACTGCGGTTACTGTGACACGGCTCCGGGTGGCGAAAAATGGTGACACGGACGGGACCGCCTCAGGCGCTCCGGGACTGGCCCCGATTGACAATATGGACCTGACCATACTGTTTTCGACCGATTCCGGCCCATTGGAATCCCGAACCTATCAGGCAGTGTCAAATTTAACCAACGGTTTCCAGGGAACTGAATTAATCAATGCAGGCACAGTGAATTCCGTTAACGGCACGGTTGACAACGATCATCACGATTTCACGGCGGATGGCGGGTTTTATTCGCTTACATTCGATCCAGTTTCGGCCACGGCGGTTGCCATTCGGTTTGCCCGTGACGCCGGTGATACGGCTGGTTTCACTCATTACTCCGCTTTTGAAATTGAAGTCTATGATGCAGGAGCCATCGTGCCAACCCTGACAGAATGGGGTATATTCGGATTAATTCTTTTGCTGGCCGCCGCCGCAATGTTCAGGGTTAGACAGGTAAATCAAAAGTATTCTATTTAGAGACTGTCCCAGAAATATAAAGGATTTATAGTCAAACGGATGACGTTGATAAAAAGAGCCGGAAAGAGCAATTTTTTGCTCGATCCGGCCAAAAAAGGGTTCTATAGTTGCGTTAGCAATAACAAAACTAACCCTTTCTATGAAAAATATTGTCATCCAAAGTC
>JAJFLV010000078.1 GCA_021772535.1 Opitutales bacterium
CCGGCTGCCCCGCCGGAACGCTGCTCAAACACATAACTGCCTCTGTCCAAAGGATTTGTGCGGCACGGCAGCACCTGCGGCGTTGGTTTGCGCCCAAGGGGCGTCCAGCCCATCCGGGCGCAAAGCCGCCTGGCATCTGCCACCGTGGCGCTACAAACATCATTCATCTGCGAATTTGAGATAGGTTCTATTTCAATCTTATCGAAGAGGATGTATATTTCGATACTGCGGGTTTTCGAAATGCGATGGCTAACCGATCGGCCCCCAAAACGACAAAATACCCCGGAGGCATCGGCAAGAAACCATTGCCAAAAGGAAAAGCCAACCGAACTAAAACAATAATTACCAGGGGTAAAACGGTGGATAATAAATTTCCGGTAGCCACAGTAACCCTGAATCTTTGGAGAACTACCCTGGATAAGCAAAAAGGAGATCAATACATCCAGATATACGAATGGATGGATGCCACTAAAAAAATTTATAAATTCAAGGATTAGCTACGCCTATATTCCTCGACAATCTTTCAGAATAAAAGGGACCACTCATTGATTCTTGATTTAGTTTAAAATCCCGCCCCTAAGAGGGTGTCTAATATCCGAGGCCAGAATATCGAACCAGCCAAAGTATTCGCACCTTCTTGTAAGGACTCACAGGCGTTTGCTTTTCGGCGGCGCCTACTTACTCTTCCAGGAGGTGACGCCATTGACAAGTTCGTCGGCGCGAATGACGAACGGCTTCCAGGCTTCCCGCCCGCTTGTCCCGATGAGATTAAATCGAAGCACCGGTTCGCCGGTTAGATCAAACTCCAACAGGCCGAAATTTTCCTCACGGGAAAAGACCGGCCGGATGCGTTTTTCCGGTTTGCGATTAGGATTAACACCTGACGGAGCTTGGCCGAGAGGCGAACTTACCAGGTCATAGAAATCGTAACCGCCTTTTTCCGACCAGGGAATGGCGTTGAGCTCACCCCGGTGGGTATCTCCAGATAGCAGGATGACTCCGCTTATGTCATGGTCCCGAATGAAATCGAAAAATACGTTGCGTTCGTGCAGATAAGAAGCCCAGGAATCCCCTCCAGGTCCTTTGGTCGCAGACCAACCGCTACCTGAAATGAGCACCTTAAAGGGAGCTTCACTTTCTTTAAGTGATTGCTGCAGCCATTCGCGTTGTTCTTTCCCCAAAAAGGTTTTTCCGGGGTGATCCGGTTCTTTATTAGGATCGCGATAGTAACGGCAATCGATGAAAAAGAAGTCAACGCCGCCATAGCTGTATTTAAAGAAGACACCGGGCGTTCCCGGTAATCCGTAGGCCGGATTAGCCCAATATTGTTCAAAAACCTTTAACGCTTCGGCCTTGCGGGGGTGGCGCCGGTCATAATCATTGAGACCAAAATCATGATCGTCCCAAATGGCCAGTTGGGGAATGGTTTGCATGACCGGTTGAAAGGTAGCTACATCGCGTTGCCGACGCCATTCTTCAGCCAGTATTTTCGGGTTCTGCGTATCGCCATAAATATTATCGCCCACCCAGAAAAACAGGTCCGGCTGAAATCGGAGAACCGTTGACCAAACATCCTGTACGCGGTCGAGTTGGTAGCGAGGGCAGGAACCATAGGCGATACTGAATCGCCCCTTCTTTCCTTCGGCCGGTGCCGTCTTGGTATAAAAAGGTTGAAGTCCGCGCTGATACCTCGAAGTCCCTCCCGCGACCTTGAAACGGTAATAATAACGCGTATCGGGCTGCAAGTCGGTCAACTTCCATTTCAGGACGTAATCTTCCTCCTCCGATGTGGAAAGCGCCAGGGTGGCTGGTTGGGTGAAGTTCTTAGAAGTATCGTATTGGATCTCTCCGCTAAAGGCACCATTGAGTCGGCCCCAGATGATGATTTCATCAGGAGTTACGGCCCCAACCATTGGCCCCTGCATAAAACGCGGATACCCGACCGGACCTTCAGAATAAAGATCTTCGGCCATTATTGAAATTAACATGATTAAGACAAAAATAGGACGTGCATTCATATTATTTTTTTCCACTGAGATAGGTTCTATAATTAATCAACGATATACTCAGGCCTTTCCCCGCGCAACACCCGTACGGCATTATTTGCGATAAGGGAATACCTCATTTTCAGCGCTTCTTCAGTTTCACCGGCGATGTGAGGCGTGAGAATCACATTCGGCAAGGATCTCAGAGGATGTTCCACGGGTAATGGTTCCGTTGCAAACACATCGAGCCCCGCCTTGAGAATAGTTCCCTTTTTCAGCGCCTCAATCAACTTACTCTCGTCGATGATGGCTCCGCGCGAAGTGTTGATGAGCCAACCCAATCCTTTTTGACCGATTTTCCGCAATTCCTCCTCCCCGATCAGCGCTTCCGTCTTGTTAGCTCCGTCTTTTATCAGAGGGAGATGCAGGGAAACGATATCCGCCTCCATCAGGACCGTATCCAGATCGGCCATGGCCACAAATTCCTGTCCTTCATTACCTTTCCCCAGGTTCTTCCGTGAGGCCATGACCTTCATGCCGAGGGAATGGGCAATCCTGGCCGTAATCTTTCCAATATGACCGAAACCCAGGATCCCAAAAATCTTGCCCGCCAACTCGGTGCCTATTCTGCGGTTCCACTTGCCGGCGTTCATTTCCTGAAAATAACGATCCCCGTATTTGGCCAAAGCCAGGAGAAGAAAAATGGCGTGTTCAGCGGTGGACTGAGCCATAATGTGTGCGGTGCTGCAGACGAAGATTCCTTGTTCTTTTGCCGCTTCCAAATCGACGGTATCGCAACCCGTGCCACAGTGAATCAGCCTAAGCCGGGAAGTGCTCTGGATCAGTTCCCGGGTTAATGAGGCTTTATTGGGATAGACAATATCGGCATCGACGATTTCTTGTCCGATAGTCTCGATATCGTCCTTATCGGCAACGACCATCAGGTTCGGCGCAAAACCGCCTGCCCTCAGCACAGCATCAACGGTATCAATCATGATCCCGTCATCCGCGGTGCATAATAACACTTTAACGGATGCGGTCATTGGCTGTCAAAAGCTCCTTATTTCGAAGAGCCATGAAGGAGAGGCAGGACTCAGGAAAATTCCGTTTCGATCAGAGCGGGAAGATCTTTCACACTTGGGATGACATGGGTATGCCGGTACTTTCCCCAGGCTTCCACCGGCCGCGGGCCGCTGAGGACTCCCACTATGCCTCGGCACCCGGCATTGTAACCTTCCAGCATGTCCGCCGGCGTATCGCCAATTTTGAGCACTTCATGGACGCTCTGCACATTCAATTGCATCATGGCATGATAAATCATGAAAGGGGCCGGGCGGCCGCGCTCATCGGGAGCATGCTCGACATCGACGGAGATATCTACCAATCCGTCCCTCACCCAGCCCAGGCCGTCCATGATTGCCTCGGTAACATCGCGGTGAAAACCGGTGTCGGTCGCTACTTTGATACCGTTGTCGTGGCACCACCGAAACGTGTCGGCAGCTCCTTCGATTTCACGAACATTATTTTTGTAATGATTGATCATGATCTCCGAATAACGATGGAAGACCTTCATTGCTTCATCCAGTGTCTCCGGGTAAATCGTTTTTTCAAAATCTACAATCTCCACCTTCTTCCCCTCAGAGCGGGCGATGAGGAATTGGTAAAGGTGAATCTTGTTTGTGCCCATATGCAGAAGTATCTCCTCGGGCGTAGTTTCAAGGTTGTATTCTACGGCTGCTTTGTAGAGGCAATCCCGTACACCCGTATCGTCATAGACGGTGGTCCCCGAGAGATCGAACATTACCATACTGATTTTACTCATAATTTATTTCTCCCTTTATCTAATGTTAGGTTTTGTCACCCGGAATCATCTTTTATTTCCACGGTTGCAGGCAAAGCATTCCACAACGGCAGAAGCAGCAACATCGCTAAAAAAACAAACGCTCCCAGGCAATTAAAGAGAACTCCCCAGCCGTAATGAGCCCAAATGATACCCGGTAAAGACAAGCCAAGAATCTGCCCTGTCGAACCCATCCCATTTATCAACCCGGCCGATGATCCGGCTCCTTTTTTGGTCCCGAAATCCACCGCCGATGTTGAACTGATCATGGCATCGGGGCCGAATAGGAAAAATCCCATGGCAAACAGCAGTAAAGCCATGGTCCCCTTTCCCCCCATTTCCGTCAGGCCGTTAAAGAAAAAGAGAATGATTGTTAGAACCGCCAATCCAAGAATTGTTATTGGCATTCGGCGTGAATTAAACCATTTGTCCGATCCATACCCCGCGAATATTACTCCTAATGGTCCGGCTGCTTCGAAAGCGGCGCTGATAAGGGCCGACTCGCCGATATTGGTTCCCAACTTATCGTTAATCATCAATGGCCCCCAGAAGAGGATCGCATAACGGGTTGGTTTAAGAAAAAAATAGACCGCACCCAAAGCCAAAATGATCGGATTTTTGAAAACTTCACCAATTACCTTCCAGGAACCTTCCGGTTCATCCTCCGGTTTCTCATCCTGGTCCAAAACGTCGATGGTCTCTCCATGGTACTCTTCGATGGACGGTAGTCCGATATCTTCGGGCCGGTTTTTCTGCAAAAGCAGAAATAATATCCAAATAACGCCCAGAACCGCTGCCGGCATGAAAAAGGCGAAACGCCAATCCAAAAAAATCAACGCCATGTATCCCGTGAATGCACTCGCTGCCATTCCCCCGATGGCGTAGTTGGTTGCCCAAAAACCGTAGGTCCGGCCCCGCTCTTTTCTGGAAAACCAATAGCTCACATTCTTCGTCAGGGGCGCCCACCCGGTGGATTGGCAAAGGCCCTGGCAAAAAAAGAGCGCTCCGAAAAGTATCACGGTGGACGACATCCCCATGGCCACAGCTATTACCACGGAAAAGAACATACCCGTGAGCACCACTTTGCGGGGTCCGAATTTGTCTCCGCACATCCCCCAGATGAATTGCCCGAGAGCATAAGCAATGCCGAAAAGCCCATCAATCAGCCCCATTGAGGCCTTGGTGATCTCTATCGTCGGATCGTCCAGAATACCGATTTTGGCCACTGGGAATGATTTGCGCGTAAAATAAAACCCTACGTAAGCCAACCAGGTAATACCGAATGTGATACCGCGCCACCTCTGGTAGCGCGGGTCACGCCTGTTGTGATGACCATCCACAGATGATACCGTATCTTCTTTTTCTGAGGAGTCCATCACAGGCTTGATAATCCGCTAAATCCTTTTCTGCTCATTGGCCGATTTCCTATGCAACCTTGGTTGATTTCTATATCCGGACACCGACGCGATGAACTCCTGACTTAATCGCGTAGTCGAATGCATCATTAACCGTATCCAGATCAAACTTATCATAGACGAGGCTTTCAAAAGGAAAGTCGGTATAGTGCTTTTCCATAAAGATTACCGCGTTTACCAAATCCTCTTCGTTATAATTATGAAGGCCCCTTATGGTATGAAGATTGCGCACAAC
>JAJFLV010000079.1 GCA_021772535.1 Opitutales bacterium
GCAGAAGGAGGATTCATTATCATGGTAAAAGGAACTTTGGGCAAAATTTACAAAAAGGGTGAAACCATTATCCAGCAAGGCGAGAGCGGCGATTGCATGTATGCGATTCAGGGCGGCCAGGTTGAGGTAATTCAGGAAAAAGATGGCGAGGAAATAAGGTTAGCACTACTCGAGCAGGGGGATTTCTTTGGCGAAATGGCCATATTCGAACGGGAAGTGCGGTCCGCCACGGTGCGTGCTATGAGCGATTCGAGTGTCTTGACCGTGGACAAGAAAAATTTCCTCCGCAGGATTCAGGAAGACCCCTCACTGGCCTTCCGGCTGGTGCAATCGATGTCCGGCCGCATTCGCACAATGAGCGAAACCGTCACCGTGTTGAAAACCACCAAACCACCCTGGATTTGATAATCTCAGGGCTTTGCCCCACCGGGCGGAATTGAAATAGGTTCTAGTCAGCAGTTCACGGCGAAACGGGTTGCACCTTTAACCTGAGGAAGAGTTCCTCGTCCTGCGAAATTGGAATGCTCACTTTAACGGTCCAGGAACTGGCATCCTCACCCACAACGGTTGTTTGGGCGGATTGGGGGAGATTCCATACTGTCAGATCGGTGGAAGACTCCACCATATAGTCCACCCCGCTGGCCTTTTTATTCCGAGTGTAGATCAAGGTAATGAATGCGTTGCCCTGCCCATCGGTTTCAAGCTCGGAAACGGGCAGTTTACCGTTATTCTTTTGGGTCGGGTCCAGACCAAGGGCATAAGTCAGCAGGTTGTTTATGCCATCCTCGCTGAAATCGTCCTCCGCATCCACAGTGGATCCAATTTTTTCCAAAGCCCAGTTATCAAAGGATTGAGCAGCGGGTTTGGCTTGGAGGGAACGCTGCCCCAGAACGGCGTCATTATATCCATCAAAGGAATATATCCCGGAGAAACTGGTGCCGGAAGATGTGCCAACCGGTGGAATAGCCTCATAAGTCAATGTTCTCGCCTGGTTGTCCAAAAACAGCCATTTAACCAGATGGTTTACCGCATCGTAGCTTCCGCCGTCACTGATGTCTCCTATCGACCATCCCGCCGGAGGAACGTCTTCGACCGCATAAACGGCGATGTCCGGAGTCGGGCTTACCTCTACCGTAACCGTGAAAGGCTGGTCCGGCACGGTGGATATCGGTAGGCTGCCGGTAGCGGTATTGCCGACCAATGCCCCTGCTGGTTTGCCTAAACTGCCTGGAGTTTCGCTGTTGACCCACCATAAGGGCGGATCCGCAACTGCCGGGTCGAACTGGTAATTCTCGCCGTTTTTCCAGAGGAAACCGGCACGGGTGACAAAATCGATGTCAATCGGGTTCGGGTCGCGTGGCCAGACATCTCCAACCTGCCAGGCGGCCCCGTAAGCGGTTACCTCACCGATTGCCATAATGAAATCTTCGGGTGAGAGGTCCGCCGGATGGGTTCCTCCCGTATTGACGGAGTCGTCCCCAGCGATCAGGCTGTCCGCCCCATCGGCGGAACCAAGACCGGAGAAAATGAACTCTCCAGTGGTGCCTCCTGGTGGAGTAATATCATAGGAGAAGGTTCTCATGGTGTTATCGAAAAACGGTCCGAATTTTACCTTGCTTTGAAAATCGTCGAAAACGCCACCCAGGTTGATATTGGAAACCGTCCATCCCTCCGGAACCGAATCTTCAACCGCGTAAGCATTGACTCCGGCATCCGGCGTAGCTTCGATAATAACGGTAAAGGGTTGCCCTGGAATATACCCGCCCGGCAGCGTTCGGGTAACGAAGTTAGTGTTGAACTCGAAGGTTGCCGTCACGTTGCGATCCTCCGTCATCAATACGGTTGTGGTGGGCGAACCCGGATCTTCCACCCCTGTCCCGGTCCAACCGGTGAAACTATATCCTTGCGCCGGGAAGGCGTTGATTTCGGCATTAAACTGATCGGCGAATGTGCCGTCACCCTCGACGAATCCGCCGGATGCGGCATCCACATTCAAGTCCCAACTAATAACAGTGGTACCCAGGCGGCTGAGAGCAAAGGGCCATGGGTCCCCATCATGTTGATATTGCCCGGTCACCAGAGCGGAACCGTCGGGATTCAATATCAAGCCGTTCCGCAAAGAATTGGAGACAAAGTCGATCAGGCCAATTCCGGGGGCAAATCGCCTATCCACATCCCCGTTCGAGTGGAGTTTTACTATCCCCGCCGCAAAGGCATCGTTGAATATATCAAAACCCCCGGTAAGGTATATCGCCCCGCCGTCGTCAACGTTCACGTTATCCACCCGTGCGGGCCGGTCGGCGCTGAAAGTTGATTCCGCTCCATTGCCGACATAAAAATCGAAATCGATAGAACCATCGGCAAATAGCCTGACCAGGCCCGGCGAATAATGGCCATTGTATTCGGTGAATTGGCCGCTCACCAGAATGGAGCCGTCGGGCAGCTCCACGGCATCGGTAAACCCGGCCAGATCGGGATCAATTAAAGGTGGAGGAAAGTCCAATTCCTCACCACCCCGAAGCGGATCTGCGAAAGAGGGAAAGAATTCATCACCTTCTCCGGCATAGATTTCCCCGATGGTGAAAGAATCATCCACGGTGCCATCCGTGTTTAACCGCGCAAGGTTGATAAAGGGCCTCGGGCCGGGCAGCATGGCGATGAATTGGCCGTTGTCCAACTGCGTCAATATTTCCGGTTCCGCGGACCAGATTGCCGTAACCGGCCCAACCGCAAATTGGTCGGTGGATTCTTCCCGCTCGACCGTAACGTCATCAAACCCGGACAGGCCGACGAAGCTGTCGTCGATACTGCCATCGACATTGAGGCGGGTGAAAACTCCTTCCAGACCATTCAACTCGGAAATTCCTCGTTCATAATTGTCAATGATGGCCCTGTCATCGGATTGCACAAAGAGTTCCCGCCCATTCAGTGAGGAATCGGGGTTGAAACTGGTATCAATGGAACCGTTCGGCGACAGGCGCAGATATACTGGACTGTTATCATTCAAATCGAAGCCGCTGCCGGCGATTACATAGAGTCGATCGTCGCTCATCAGGCCCATACCCGTGACTCTTTGCAAATCGGGCACGAAGGTCGATAGATCGATCGCCGTATCCAGTGAGCCGTCGACTTCGAGGCGAGCCAGCCCCCTGCGCGGTTCATTGTTTACGCTGGTAAAGTCGCCATTGACGTAAACTTTCCCGTCGCTCTGCAAGGCATAGTTTTCCGGATACAACTCTTCCTCGAATGAAGGCGGCGTGAAATTTGTATCCAAGGTTCCGTTTGAATTCAATACAGCAATACCCGGCACTGGCACTCCGTTGATCAAGGTCAGGAAATCGCCACTGGCCACAGCCATGCGGCCGTTGGAGAGCGGCTCAATCCAAAATGCCTCGCCCAGGGGTCGGTCTTCGGGTTCGAAAGCATCGCTGTCAAATTCCGGCTGATTGAAAGTGCCGTCTAGACTGCCGTCTGCGTTGAATCGAATCACCGTCGTATCCACTACCACAATTTTATCGATCTCATCGCCCCCGAGAACTTCCAGCTTCCTCACTTGGACAAAAAGAGGCGCATTGATATCCGGTGAGAATCGATCCAACAGGTTGAAGGATAAGTCTCGATTACCATTGAGGTCTAATCGTACCAGCAATACTTGGCCTAAATCATCGGTATTGAGTCGACCACCGATAACCACCTTGCCATCGGATTGTATGCCAATACCCCTGACTGGTCGACCACCGGCTATGGAGAACCCATCAGCCGGATACAAAGTATCCAATGTTCCATCCTCGTTGAGTCGGGCGAAGCCCTCGCGTGGAAAGCCGTCCACAGCGCCAAATATACCCCCGATGAGTATCTTGCCATCGCCATCCAAAGCAAACGGCGCCCATATCCCTGTGGTGAAAATACCTTGATTTGGATGCTCGCCTAGGAAAGGAATATGGAAGCTCTCGTCCAGGCTGCCGTCATCATTGAGCCGGACCAGTCCGCT